>DAOOKC010000029.1:0-17987 GCA_035385485.1 Exilispira sp. | reverse complement strand
TTTTATTTTTCTAATTTTATTTTTTTTTATTTTATTTATTACACTTATCTTTTTTGGTTCAATAGTTGTTTTGCGTGTTCCAAAGCTGCTTCAGAATCTGGTTGACCACTTAGCATTCTTGCGATTTCAGAAATCCTTTGTTCATCATCAAGCTTTTGTATTGTTACAAATACATCCTTACCTTCAATATTTTTTACGACATTGAAATGATTTACTCCATATGATGCAATTTGTGGAAGATGAGTAATACAGAGAATCTGCCTTTCTTTTGCAATTTGTGAAATCTCATTTCCTACAAGATCTGCTGTTTTTCCACCAATACCTGTATCTATTTCATCGAAAATAATAGTTTCAGCCTCTTCATATTCTATTAAAGCCTTTTTTATGGCAAGCATGATTCTCGAAATTTCACCACCTGAAGCTATCTTTTTGAGACTTTTGATTGGAAGAGAAGGGCTTGATGAAAGACCAAATTCGACAAAATCAATCCCATTTGAATTAACTTTATATCCAATGCCATTTATCTTACAAAAAGATATTTCATCCTGTTGATATTCCATTGAAACAGCAAATCTTGATGCTTCCATTCCGATTTTCTTCAAGTTTTCATTTACCATAAGTTCAAGTTCTTTTGCAGCAACCCTTCTTTTCTGAGATATTAAAATAGCATCATGAGCTATCTTTTGCTTTAATAAGTTGATATCAGAGGAAAGTTTTTCTATCTTTTCATCTAAAGAATCATAATTAGCAAGTTCTTTCTCATAATCCTGTTTTGTTTTTATGATCTGTTCTATTGAATTACCATATTTTTTCTTCAATAATTCAAGTTGATCTATTCTTTCATCTAAAAATTTTAAATGTTCCTCAGAAAAGTCCATCTTTTCAAGATAAGATGCAACTTCTTGCTCGGTATCCTGAAGTAAAATATAAGCATCCTGAAAGTTTTGAGAGATTTTAGATAAATTAGAATCATACATAACAATATCATCTATAGATTTTTTTATTGAATAAAGCTTACTTAGCCCCGAATTCTGACTTTTAAGATAAAATATCGCTTCAGAAAGATTTGCGACAATTTTTTCTGAATGAGAAAGCTTTTTTCTTTCCTCATATAAAAGTTCTTCTTCTAATTTTGGATTTATCTTATTAATCTCTGATATTGCATAATTTAAATAATCAATTCTTTTGGCTTGCTCTTCCTTTGTTTTTTGTAATTCTATAAGTTCTTCTTCTTTTTTCTTTAATAGACTGAAATATTTTGAAAACTCCATTACCTCATTTTTTATCTTTGCAAATAGATCCAGAAGCTCAATATGTGAAGAGATACTTAAAAGTTTCGAATTTTCATGCTGTCCAACAAGTTCTACCATCTTTTTAAAAATCGATGAAAGATAGGTCCTTGGAACTGGAATATCATCAATAGTATATGAATTTTTTGCTGTCTTTGGATTATAAATCCTTCTAATAGTTATCATATCATTTGCAAAATCAAGACCAAATTCTTTCCCTTCTTCTTTTATATCCTCATTTATATTATCAAGATCAACCTCTACAACAATCGGTTCTTCCCTATTTAAAAGAAATGTTGTGTCTATTGGTTCACCAAAAGCAAGATACAAAGAGTTTATTAAAATAGATTTACCCGCACCTGTTTCACCTGAAATTATAGTAAAACCTTTATCAAAAAAAACTTCAATCTCTTTGATTAATGCATAATTTTTTATATAGATTCTCTTAAGCACAGCTTATACACCCCATCCAAGTTTTTTTGAAATAATTTCAAAAAATGTTATCTTTTTTGCTCTTATTATATTAATAGGTTTTTCAGCCTTCTTAACAACTATGGAATGTCTTATTCCACCGGTAAAAGATAAGCCTCTTTGTCCATCAGCAGTAACAGTTATCTTTCTTTTATTAAGAATCGTGATACAGATTTCATGCTCAGCTTTAACCACTATTGGCTTTACTGTAAATGAGTGAGGGCATATTGGAGTTATAATTATCGATTCAAGAGTTGGACAGATTATTGGACCTCCCGCAGACAATGAATAACCCGTAGAACCTGTTGGTGTTGCGACAATTATACCATCCCCCCAATAATGCAAAAGTTTTTCTCCATCTAGTTTTACAAGAACTTCCAATGGAGTAGAAAATTCAAATTTTGAGACTGCTATTTCGTTTAAGCTATAAAATGTAGACCTTTTATCTTCTTCCTCTTTTTCTATATTTATATGGGTTTTTAATAGCATCCTTTTATCTTCAGTAAAATTACCCGATATAAAATTGTTTAATTCTTTTTCAAGTTCATTTATATAGTTCCATGCTAAAAAACCAAGTCTCCCGTTATTTATTGGCAAAAAAAAGATATTTTTTTCATAAAAGTAACCAACTGTGAATAAAAATGTGCCATCTCCACCAATTGAAACAGCTAAATCATATTTTTCATTGAAATCAGGTTTTTCTTTTATAAAATGAAATCCAGAAGAATCTCTTTTTAATGGATAAAAAAAGGGGATAATACCCGCTATTTTTTGAATTTTCTCTTCAAATTTCCTTGTGAACTCAATAGATTCATGATCTTTTTCATATATGAAAAAAGCAATTTTATATTTTTTATTATTTTCTGCCATCGATTTCAAGTAAAGCAGTTTCAGTATTTTCGACAATATTTAAAATTTTATCAAGCTCAACAAGTTTTAATACAACTCTTACAGATTCTGAAATATTTGTGATATAAAGAGCTCCATTTCTCTGTTGAAGTTTTTTATGGGTTGCAACTATTACCCTAATTCCTGAAGAAGAAATATATTGAGTATTTTTAAAGTCAAAAATCACAAATTTAATATCTTTCTCAAGTTTTTCTGTCAATTCTTCTTCTATTTCTAAACTTGAGTTTATATCCAGCTTTTCAGTAAAATATACAATTAATACTTTTTCTCTTTCTTCAACTAAGTATTTCATAAAATCTCCAATTTTTATATTTTTTTTCTTGCTTCATTTATATTCATTCCACCATCGTTATAGTAAAGATATGAATCAGAAAGCTTTTTTATAAGATAAAGCCCAAGACCACCAATTCCACCTTTAATCTGTCCTAATGACTCTGGAATATTTAAATTCTCAGCTTTCTTTCCATAATCTAAAAACCTTAATACAAAATAATTGCCTTCCAAAAATATCTTAATATAGATAGCTTTCGAACATTCCCCCATATACGAATGTTTAATGATATTTGTAAAAATTTCTTCAGCCACAATTAATACTTCTGAAATTAAAGAACTTTGGACATTCATACTCTCAAGAAAGTGAAAAATATTTTCTCTAAGTTTTACAAAGTTTTCAAATCTTGCTTCCAATTCTAGTTCAATCATCTTTATCTTTTTTTAATTCCAATATCCTTTATTTTTTATAATTTAATACAGAATCCTATTTTTTCAATAAATTGAAATTTTATTTATAAAATAATAGATTTTTTCCAGATCTTTCTCATTTAATAATGGATAAAATGGGATAAAAAGTGCATGTTTTGCAACTTTTTCAGTTATTGGAAAGTTTTGCTGCAATTTCAATTCTAAGGATAATGGTTTTTCAATAACAATATTTGTTTCAACTCCAATCTGCTCTGCTATTTTTTTTGCAATATTTATATCTTTTACATCTATTGTAAATGTTGTAAAACTTGAGTAAATAGACAATTCTTCAATACTATATTTTTCTAATATTCTCCTTGTATCGAACCAATTTAGTTCTGAAATATTTTCTTTTGTTTTTTCATAAATACTTAGAAATATCTTTTTTCTTGATTCTATTATCTTATCCTTTTTTGTAATCTGGCTTAAAAGCAAAGAACTATTAAAATCTGAAAGATAAAGATTATTATTAAAAGCATACTCATTAATTTTGTCATATAATTTTCTATCTTTTATATATATTAAAGCTCCATCACCTGCTGTGATTATCTCTTCATCTTTTAAAGAGCATATTGCAAAATCTACATATTCTAATAAATGTTTTCCATTAAATTTTGTAAATAATGATCCGGAAAAATCAGCCATAGAAATTATATCTATGTTGGGTATAAACTGAATATCTACAGGATAACCAAGATTATATGTAAAAAAAAATAATGATTTATTTAGTTCACTTAATTTAATTGGATCAAAATTTAATGAATATTGATTTATATCCAAAGGGGTAATCTTTTCGAAAAATAAAGAGAATTGATTGAAATAAAAGTGATTCAAGTCATTTGAACTATAAAGATTTGAATATCTTTTATCTATATTTTGCAAGATCAGTTGCAATGCGACATATTTTGATGAAACTAAAATTATATTTTTTACATTAAGTATATTTTTTAAACTTTCTACTGATTGTTCATATATTTCTTTAGGAAATATTTTTCTGTTTACCAGAGCTTCAAGTACAGAAAGCAAATCATCCCTTTTTAATGAAGGTTCTTTAAAAGCCACTATCCTGTTCAAATGTACCTCCATCAATAAGGGTTTTCATCTTTTTTAATTCCAAAACATTAATCTTCCCTTTTAATACACAATTTTTACCTATATTTATTCCACCTGGAAGTAATATATTATTTCCTATTAGAGAATATCCTTCCGGTAATTCTTTTTCATAAATTACATTTTTTAAATTATCATGAGAGGGAAATCCGATCTTTGTGTTAGGTCCAATTGTTATATCTTTTAGGGTATTTTTATTAAAACCAATAATTGTGTTTTTTGCTTTTACCCCTTTTGCGAGGACATTACCTGGAAGAATAATAGAATTTTGAATATGAGTATCATTTAATATTATAACATCATTAAAAATAATTGAGTCTTCAACTTTTCCCCTTATAACCGAATTATATCCAATAAATGAATTTATGACCTCAGCTTCTTTTGATATTACAGTCTCACCCATCTTTTCAAAGTAGTTAGAAATATCGTTAATAAAAGCATACAATTTATAGTTTTCAAAAAATTGAAGATGTAGCTCAAGATATTCTTTCAGACTATTTACTTTAAATGAAAAATATTCTTTAACATCAAGAGTAGGTTTAATATTACTTAAAACAAATTGATATAAATTATTAAAATGTTCAATCTTTCCCTTTTCAAATATAAACTTTAAGTATTTGACCTTTAAGACAAATCCAATAGAGTCATTATCATTAAATTTCAAGATATAACCATTTTCTTTTAAGTCATTAAAATTTGAATTCCAGAAATAATTAATATTACATGGAATAAATGAAATATATTCTTCATCTTCAATTTTTTTTGAATTTAAGTAACCTAAAATAGAAGAATTAAAGAAATTATAATTATCAGTTAAAGATATTCCTATTGGTTCGACTTTTACATTATACCCTGGATTAGAAAGATAATCCTGAACACTTTTATCCTCAAAGTCAAACAAAAATGCATAAGTTGAAAAATTATTTTTTATACTATTTATAATATTGAGTGAAAAGATAGAAAAATTTATAAGCATAGGTAAAAAATGATAACCTATTTCATCTGTTAGTCCTAGTATCTGTCTTTTATCTTCCGGTAAAAATCCGATAAAATTATTTTTCAGTTCGGACATTTGCCTTCCTAATTTTCTTTTAATAATGGAATTACAAACAAAAGATAAACTTTTACATAAAATAGTCAATTTTTCACTTGAGATTTGATTATCCTATGTTATTAATTGCACATATCAATTAATAATTTTATTTTTTAGGAGAGGTTATGAATAATCTTGAAAAAATACTTGATGATTCAATTGCTAAAGTTAAAGATTTCCCCAAAAAAGGAATTTTATTTTATGATATAACCTCTTTATTATTAAAACCAGCTGTATTTAATCTTATTATAGAAAATCTTTATGAATACTATTCTAAATCTCATCTGGATGGTATTATCGCCGTTGAATCAAGAGGGTTTATCTTTGCTGCACCTTTGGCATTAAAGTTCAATATACCTCTTATTCTTGCAAGAAAAAAAGGAAAACTTCCAAGAAAAACTATTTCTGAAAATTATTCTTTAGAATATGGTGAAGAAACAATAGAAATTCATCAAGAAGATATAAATAAAGGTAAAAAATATCTACTTATAGATGATCTTATCGCAACTGGAGGAACTTTAAAAGCGATTGCAAACCTTGTAGAAAAATCAGGAGCCATTGTTGGAGGAATCGCTGCAGTTATTGGTCTTCCCTTTTTAAATTATGATAAATTGCTTGGTAAATATGATGTAAAAACACTTATAAATTATCATGGGGAGTAAGGTATTTTAATAATCTTCTGATCTTCTTTTCACTTCCAAGTGAATTTATTTCTTTTTGCTTAAATATTGATTGAACTATACTGACAAATTTATCAGGGCTTTCATCTTCAACTTCAAGTTCATAATCTTCAAATATTTTTTCTGGATTTTTAATATCATAGTATTTTGTATAATCTAAATCAAATGGCATATTATAAAATAAAATTTTACCATGCAATCTTTCTATTTCATTAATACCAAGAAGTTCAAGATAATCCTGTCTTATATTTAAATCTTTTTTAAACTCATTTATAAATGAAATAACATCTTCATTTAATCCAATATTTTTTAAAATATCTTTGGAAAGAGGGAATTGTTTTTCGATTTTATCTATTTTTAAATTATTTATTTCATAATTTAATTCTTTTGCTACCTGTAATTCACTACTTATTTCATTTTCCAATCTCCCTTTAATATTTGCCTTTACACTTAAAAAAATTTGTTCGGTATTTTCATTAACTCTGACTCTAAATACTACATCAGGCAATAATGTAAAAGGGATAGTGTCATAATAATATGTTTTTATATAAATTATCTTTTTTTCTTCACCATATTCTTCAAAATACTCTCTCAATTTTAAATAATCTAATTTTGAAATTAAATATTTAAGTTCTTTTTCAATCATAATTCATTCCTTTTGACTTTAATTCTAGCAAAAATTTATTTATTTTAATGGTATTTTCAGAATTTTTTAATTTGCAAAATCCAATTCTTTTTAAATAAGAAATTATTTTTTCTTTCCATCCATTTTGATTGCTATCGATAATAACATCCGAATATTTAAAGTAGGTCGGTAATCTTTCAAAATAAAGTTTCTCAAATAAATTAAAATCTTTTGCTAAAGGTCTTTCTTTTTTTCTTGTTCTTTCCCATAGTTTATCTATTGGAGAATATAAAAAAATAACTTTAGTGTTCTTTTTTAAGTTTTCTTTTTCATTATAATATTGTAGTGTGCCACCACCAGTTGCAATGATAATTTTTTCAAAAGCAATTAAATTTCCAAATACAAATTGCTCGAGTTTTCTAAAAAAATCCTCTCCTTTTTTATTGAATATTTCAGATATACTAGAATTAGTGATTTCTTCTATTATTTTATCAAGATCGTAACAATCATAAAATGATGATAAAAATTCTATAGATGTGGACTTACCCGATCCCATAAAACCAGTTATAATGATATTCACAGATCTAATCTCAATCCTTCTTTTGCAACTATTACTTCTATATTATAACCATTTTCCTTAATATAATTTTTCAATATTTTATCGATATAATCTAACTGATTATCTGTTCTTGAAGGATCATGGTGAAACAAAATTATGGATTTCGAATTTGATTTTATTCCAAGTGCAAGTGCATATTTGTAATAGGAATGACCATAACCTTTCTTTTGTTCAATATATTCTTTTTTTGTATATTGGCTATCAACTATAACAAAATTTGAGTTATTACAAAAATCAACTAATTTCTTATTTAATTTAATTATCTTTTCTTTTGACATTTTCCCATTTAGTTTTTTTGCTTCAATATCATCCATAAAGAAATTATCAAAAGGTTCATGATCATAGACAGTTGTTATAATTTTATTATCATACTCAATTCTATATCCCAATGTTATACATGGATGATTAAGCCTTATTGTTCTTATCTTTGCACCTAAAATTTCAAAAGTATCTTCTGAAAGTTGAACTTCATTAATATTTGCACCTATTTCATGGACTGAAACAGGAAAATATTTATGCTCAAGTTGTGATAATATAATATCTTTAAGTGTTTGCTCGCTTGAAGACTCCGGTCCATACATATTTATAATAGAACCAGGTTCATATATCGGTGCAAAAAATGGGATACCCATAATATGATCCCAATGAGTATGGGTAAATAGTATATTAATATCAAGTGGTTTTTTTTTATTATTTAAAAGATATGTGCCTAAATTTCTTATTCCAGTTCCAGCATCAATAATTAAATATTTATCCTTATCAAATTCAATAAGTATTGAACTTGTATTACCGCCATATTTGATTGTATAAGGACCTGGTACTGGAAATGAACCTCTTACACCATACAAAACTAATTGCATTAAATTATCCTTGTCTTCTTAATACATCTCTTAAAATACAATGCAAAAGTTCTTTGCAGGTAGAGCATTTCTCCCCTTCATAGTTGAAATCTGAAGGATTGCAAAGAGAAATAACATCTCTTTTATCAAGTTCATTAATCTTTTTTAAAGTTGATATCTCCTGATCTGAAAATCTAATATTATTTTTGAGTTTATAGATACACATATTTATAAAAAATGCCAGTTCCTGAGGAGACATCTTTATCTTATGAGAAAAGTTATTGGTTTTTCCAAAATTACCCTTATCCTTTTTTGTTATAACTATATTTATTTTAATAAGTTTAAACATTATAGCAAAAATTATAAATCCGACCAATAATCCAGAAAGATGTGCCCAATGGGCAATATTGCCACCTCTTCCGGAAAATTCAGCAATTAAGTCTCCAGCAAGGAAGAATAAAGGTAAATATTTAGCCTTCATAGGAAAAAAGAAAAAAAGCATGACCATTGCATTAGGGAAAGTGAATGCAAAACCTACAGTTAGAGCATAAATTGCACCTGATGCACCTATCATAGGAGCTAAAACACCAGTTTTCAAATAAATATAGCCATAAATAAGAGAAGAAACCATGCCTGTTAAAATGCCAGAAAGCATATAAAAGATAAAAAATCTTCTTGGACCCCACATTCTTTCCAAAGGTATTCCAAACATTAAAAGAGCAAACATATTAAAAAATACATGTCCAAAACTAGATATATCATGTATGAAAAAATGAGTGATAAATTGCCATAAATAAAGATTTTTATAAACATAATAAGGAATAAGTGCAAAAGTCTTAATTACAAATTCCCATGGCAAAATACCTAATCTACAAATAAAATAAATAATTACATTTATTCCTATAAGTATATAAGTAATTGGTAGAGTTTGATTTCTCTGTTGATATCTAAAATTCATCTCATATCCCTAAATTATTTTAAGACAATAATTATCATATTTATTTTAATTGTAAAATTAAATGCACAATAATCAAGCTATCAATTCAGATAATTTTGAAGCGATATGGAAATATTCTTCTTTATCTTTCTGGTTTTCAGAACTTGTAAATATAAATATAGCACCAAGCAACTGTCCTTCATCAAAGATTCCATGAATATACATAGCGTTAAATTCAGAAAACAATTCTTCATCTTTTTGCAATAATGGTTGAAATTTATCTATACCTTCAGGAATAAAAATATCTTTTCTCAAAGATGAAAGTTTTTCTATTATAGGTTCATCGGCTTCAAATTGTATTTTAGCAAATCTTTTATCTGATGCACCACCACAGGTAAAGACATCCATTTCGGATTTAAAAAATGCTATTGCATCTACATTATATTTTGAAACAAATGAACTACATAAATCATCATAAGGCAATTCCACTGCTTCTGCTGTAGAAGAAACTTCATCAGTTTCATTAAAATCTATTTCATCTATTTTTGGAAGTTCCAGATCTTCTATGTTTTCTTGTTCACCAGAAATATCTTCAGAAGGAACATTATCCGAAACTTTTGCTACATTTTCAAGTTCTTCTGCAGATAATGATATCTCATCAGAAGAAATATCACCAAAAAATTCATTTTCTTCTTCATTAATTTTTTTGCTTAAATCTTCTTCTGTTTCAAGTTCTTCTGAAACACTTCCAATAGGCTGATTTTCAAGGAAAACTTCAGGTATTTTATCCAAATTTTCATCGACTTCGTTTGATTCTGAAATTTTCATAGGTGGCATTTCTTTATCTAAATCTTCAATTGTTGGCAGTTCTAAATCCTCGTTCTCAACCGATATTTCTTCATTTATATCTTTTTCTTCAGGAATTTCTGGAATTTCTGAAATCTCGGGGATTTCTGAAATTTCACCAATTGTTTCTTCTTTCTCTTCTATCTCTTCAATTTCAGGTATTTCCATCTGATCAAGTGGTTTCATCTCTTCTTTAATATTTTGAATCTCTTCTGGTATTTCAAATTCACTTACCTCGGGCATTATTTGTTCAGTTTCACTCATTTCTGATATTTCTTCTATCTCTTCTGTTTCTGCTGCTTCTTCAATGTTTTCTAAACCTTTTTCTTCCATAAGTTCTGGAATTTCCATCTGATCAAGTGGTTTCATCTCTTCTTCGACCTTAACTTCTTCTTCTAACATTTTATTTTCTTCTTCTAAATCAGGAAGTTCAGTAAAATCAAATTCATCTTTTTTAGAACTTTTTTCTTCTTCCATTTCATTTTTTTCTTCTTCACCACTTGAAAATTCTTCTAAAGGAGGAATGGTAAATTCTTCTTCTTTTTTATATTCTTCTTCCTCTGCTTCTTTTTCAATTATTTCTTCTTCTTTAATTTCTGGAAGTTCTATTTTTTCTTCAATATTTTCTTTAATAGTCTCTTCTTCTTCAATTTCTGGTAATTCTAACTTTTCTTCGATATTTTCTTCAAAGACCCCTTGATCTTCGAATTCTTCAAGAGATTTCATCTCTTCTGAAACAGAAACAATTTCCTCTGGTAATTCTTCTTCTAATTTTATATTATCTATCGATTCCCCATATTCCTTTTTTGATTCTTCTAAATCTTCTAATGTTGGTAAAACACTTTCTTTTTCAGTAAATTCTTTTCCTACGATTACTTCTTCTTCCTCTATTTCAGGCAATTCTATATTTTCTTCTGTTTGTTCAATAGGGATCTGAGGTAACTCTATCTCTTCTTTAGTTTGTTCAGTTGAAATTTCTGGTAGTTCTATATTCTCTTCTTCCTTCTCTAAGAATAATTCTTCTGATTTAAAAGGCTCTTTTTCACCCTCTTTTTCTATTTCAGGAATTTGCTCAATATTAAGATCTTCAGTAGGAGCAAAAACATATTCTTCTTCAAGGGAAACTTCCAATGGGGATTTTTTTTGAGATACTTCTTCTACAAGAGATTTTAAAGCTGTATCTATCGGTTTTTCTGGTTTTATTTCTTCAAAAAAGAAGTCTTTTTTCTTTTCTTCACTAGAAATAGCAGTTAAAAATTCTTCTTCTTCCTCTTTATTCTTTAATTCTTCAAATTCATCTGGTTTCTTATAATATTTTGTCCCTTTTATTTCAACTTCCTCTTCTTTTGGTGTAAAAAAGAATGCTAATAAAACATAGGTAATCAATATTATTATTGTTATTAAATAAAAAGAGATTACAACTTGGACAATAAGAGGAGTTCCGACTTTTTCTGCGGGTAAAATAACTACCTGCTTACCCGATTTACCGATTTGATTGGTAAAAAAATAGTACTTTGAATTACCAACTTTAACAGGTCCTATTGTTTTATTTTCATGTTCAATAGTTGCCATAATATCTGATAATCTATCTTTTTCCTCAAGAATCTGTTTGGTAACATTTAATACTATCATATTATATGCTTTTACAAAAGCTAAACCTTTAATATTTAAAGTAGATTTTTTAATTGGCTCAGATAATAGTGATGTTCCAGAATAGTGGAACAAAGCAAGTCCTAATATTTTACCATTTTTTTGAATAGGATAACCTAAAACAATTTCATCTGTTGTAGAAGCTTCTTTAGATGTTTGAAAGGGTAATATTGAATACTCTTTTGTTAAAAAAAAGTTAAAATATTCAGTTGCTAAAATCATCCCTTTTCTTTTTGTAGCATAAGGAGGGTAAACAAAAAATATTGTTTTTTCATTATTTACAAAGGTTATACCATAACAATTCTTATTCCTTATAGTATATTCATAAACTTCACTATATACTTTATCAGTAATAACCTGACTTTGAAAGCTGTCTACAATAAATGAATTTTCTGCCAGATCCTTCATTTTTGCTCTTTCTATCTGAATTTGACCCAAAAAATCTATTCCAAGTTGATCTACCTGTTTCTGAATAGAATTTACAGTATTGGAGACATTTATAGAAATAGGAATAAGTTTAAGGTTATAGCCAATTGCTAAAATTAAAAATATAATAAGCCCTACTGCAACTGAGATCAAAATATTTTTTGCACTTTGACTCATAATTTGCCTCACTTTTATTTATTAATTTATCTTTTTATTTATTAATTAATCTATATTTTATAAAATTACTCCTTAAAATCTGGAATTTCAGAAATATCTATCTCTTTACCTTCCAATTCTGTTTCATAATTTTTTAAATTTTCTAAACTATTATTATTTTTCATTTTATCTTTTTGAATACCTTCTTTTGATATTTTTATTTCATCATTTTCTTTTTTTTCTTTCTCATCTATATTATTATCTATTTTTTCAATATTTTCCAATTTTTTTTGTTTATCATTTTTTTCTTTTTCAAAATTAAATAGATACTGAGTTAATATAATATAACCAAAAACAAGAGAAATAATAACAATAATAAAAATAATTGCAAAAAATAAATAAATTTTAACTGGTTCTATAGGCAAAGTAAAACCTATAACCAATTCCATTAAAGATGAAGATAACGGATAATAATAAAAGGTATGAAATTTTATCTTTGGAGGCTGATTTTTATAATAAAAATTAAAATCCGATGGTAAAGAGTAAAATTCTTTCTCAAGATTTTCTAATATCGCATAATATTGATTGCCTTCTTCATCTTGCAAAAGAGAGAGAATCGCGGGTTTTGAATTTTTTAATATCAACTTGTATTGTCTTAAAAATAGTAATTTTTTACTATCTTTTTTTTGTGAAATCTTATTATTTAAAGGACTATTAACCTTTTCGATTTCAAGTAATTTTTGATTTATTATTTTATTATATCCATCTTTACTAATTTCTATAAGCTTAAAATGATATTTTTCATATTTTGATATTTCAATTTTCTTCTGTCCCGAATAAAAATATAAGGATATTATGATATTATCATTTAAAGGAATTCCACTACTTGAATATAAAAGCATTTTATTTAAGATAAGCTCATCGTATTTTTTACCAAATTCTTTAAGTTGATTTATCTTTTGAACCTTATAATCTCGATTATTAATAGAATTTGCATTTTTTGCTATAAATAAATATGAAGAAAAAAATCTATCTATTCTAATAACTAATCTATTCAATTTAAATTTAATAAAGTTTATTACCTTATTAAATAAATTTATTTTTAACCTGAACAAATTTGAGAATCTATAATTTAATTCATTAAAATAATAACAACCAGTTATTTCAAAGAATATTAATAATAATATTATTAACATTAGTAATAAATATTTTTTTCTTCTCATATCTTTTTTTTTCGGATTTTTTTACTTTTCATTTATTGTAAATATCAACATAATTGAAAAATAATTTGAAAAATATTTTAAAATAATTGAATAATAATATGAAGAATATTTGTAAAAAGTCTCAAAAATAACTTAAAAATTATTTATAAATGATTTATAAAATTAAAAATAATAAACAATATAAATTTTTAATTATTTATATTTCTTAATACGCTAACAGATAAAACACAATAATAAAAATAATTTCAAATAAAATCTAAATAAAAATAATCTTAAAAAACAAAAATAATCATAAAATAAATATAAAAGAATATTGACATATTTCAATATATAAACAAAAATTATATTAGGTTATTATTAGTTATAAAATAGGAGGATTAAATGGAAGGTACTTCTTTTGGCTGGTTATCGCTTCTTCCAGCAATTATTGCAATAACACTCTGTATTGTCACAAGAAATGTCATCCCTTCACTTTTACTTGGAATATTCACAGGTGTTTTTATAATGAATGGATATAATCCAATAACGGCTCTTGTTGATACTGCTTCAAAATATGTTGTCGGAAAAGGTGTTGCAGATAGCTGGAATGCGGGACTTTTAGTTTTCTGTCTTATAATTGGTGGTATGGTCGGTGTTATGAATAAATCTGGTGGTATGCAGGCTATTGCTTACCAGATAGCAAAAAAAGCAAAAAACAAAGTTTCAGCTCAGGTTGCTGCAACTAGCTTAGGTATTTTAGTATTTATTGATGATTATGCTAGCTGCCTTATTACTGGAAATACCATGAGACCTATTACTGATGCACAGAAGATATCAAGAGAAAAGCTTTCTTTTATAGTTGATGCTACTGCTGCAGCGGTTTCTTCTGTTATACCAATATCAACATGGATAGCTATGGAACTTGGTTTAATTCAGGATGGTTTAGCAGGAGTTGGCATTAAAGCAAATGCAATAGTAGTATTTTTGCAATCTGTCCCATATAGATTTTATGTTCTTTTCCTTGTTGTCTTTATGTTTGCATCTTTTTTTATGAAAAGAGATTATGGCTCTATGCTTAAAGCAGAGATAAGAGCAAGGAAAACAGGTGAAGTATATGCTAAAGATTCCCATCCAATGTACCAGGATTCAAAAGAGATACTTCCGGATGAAGGTGTTAAAGGAACTATCTGGGATTTTATTCTACCCATCCTCACATTTATCATAGTAACTGTAGTTGGTTTAAGGTATAATGGTTGGGCTGGACTAGTATCTGAAGAAATGAAGATAATATCTTCTGGCTTTTTTAAGGTAGTTGCTGAAGTAAATGGTGAGCAGGTGATTTATACTTTTAGAGATATTTTGGGAAATGCAGATAGCTCTGTAGTTTTAACCTGGGCTTCCTTTGTTGCATCTATTGAAATAATTGTTCAGGTAATAATAGAAAGAAGAATGTCTTTTACAAAAGCTATTGATTCATGGATCAATGGCGTAAAATCCATGATTCTTGCAGTTATAATTTTGGCTCTTGCTCTGACATTAAAGGCAGTAATAGATGAAATGGGAACAGCAAATTTCATAGTCGAGCTTACCAAACCTATATTAAACGGTGCATGGATTCCTCTGGTTGTATTTTTAATAGCTTGTATACTTTCTTTTGCTACAGGAACATCATGGGGGACTATGGCAATACTTATGCCTATAGCTATACCTTTGGCTGCTGCTGCTTCAAATGCTAATGGTGTTCTTACATCATCCATTATTGCAACAATAGGTTCAGTTCTTGGTGGTGCGATTTATGGAGATCATTGCTCACCAATTTCAGATACAACTATTTTAGCTTCAACAGCTGCGGGTTCTGATCATATAGCACATGTTACTACTCAGCTTCCTTATGCTTCTACAGTTGCATTAGCTGGTGGTATTTTTGGATATCTACCTTTTGCAATCGGTATTCCAGTCTGGCTCACATTGATACTTGGTTCTGCAGCAATTATTCTTTTCCTTTATTTATTTGGTAAAAAACTGGATAATGATGGAAATATCGTGAAATAATTTAAATTAATAAAAAATAATTAATTAAAAAGGGGCTATCAATTTTGATGATAGCCCCTTTGATTTTATACTAATACTTTTTTATGCCTGCTGCTGTTTCATCTTCTTTGCAATCTCTTCTAATCTTTCTTTTTGTTTAGCAATATCAAGAGGGAAAATAGCTGCAGCCAAAAATAGTACAAATGCACAACCATACCAGAAAGCACTGCATATTGATATAGATGCTGTAAGTCCGACTGCTACAGAAAGAACTCCCGCTACCCATTTGCCAAAACCAGTCCCAAGACTGTCGGTAAGGTTAAAAATCGAGAATATTGCACCTCTATTCTCTGGTACATTTGTATCTAAAAGCATTGTCCTCATATTTGGACCTGTCATTGCGACAAAGAACCCCGCCAAAAAACCAGAAATCGAAAGCAATAAAAGATTTGATGGTATAAGCAAAAATGTAGCAAGAGCCATAGAGCAACCAATGGCAGTTGTTATTGAGCAAAATTTAGGAAGATTTTTAGGATTTTTCTTCGCTAAATCTCCACCCCATTTACCACCAAATATAGTACCCAGAATTGCTCCAAGTGCAAATATCATAAAGATATTTGTAGCTGCTGCCTTTGAAAGTTTTTTATTGTCTTCTAAAAATTTATTTAAAAAAGCTGTTGCTCCCCATGGAATTGTACCAATAATTCCTTGAATAAAAAGATAGACATTTGTCTTTATATGGATCAATTTCTTATAATCTGAAAATTGTATAGTTCTTGGGTAAAGAATTCCTTCCTCGATAAGTTTTGCTGTGGCTTCTTCTGATGCTCCTCTTTTTGGCTCTGGTACTAAAATCCAGAATAGTATTGCCAGTGGGATATTTGGAGCACTTGCAAGTAAAAATCCGATTCTCCAACCTGTTAAAGAACCCCATGTTATATTTGTTGTATAGCCACCTAAAGCTATTCCAATAACATTTCCTAAGGAAAAGGCTGTTGTCAGTATTGCTGTCGCAAGTGGTCTTGATTTTTCGCCATAAATATCTCCAATCATTGAAAACACTAGTGGGAAAGCCGCACCAACCCCAATACCTGTTAAAATCCTTAATATGAAAAATATGGTATAATTTGGAGCAAAAGCAGTCAAAAGGCAGGGAATTTCACCAACTAAAACAGATAGAACAAAAAGCATTTTTCTGCTTGTTTTATCAGCAAAATATCCCCATAAAATAGAAATTAAAGCACCAAAAATAGAAAATACACCCATCATAAACCCAAGATTTGCATCTGTAACTGAAAACTCTTTTTCAATAAGATTCAAATTTGGATTCATTACATTAGAATCTGCATTCAGCATTATTAAAACAAGACTCATAAACGCAAGCATCAAAACTCTTTGAGTATTAGTCATCCTACCTCCTAAAAAAATTTTTATAATCTATTGTTATTAAAAAACAATCGATTATTTTTTAATTTTACCTAAATCATTGTCTGCAATTTAGTAAAAAGCCCCGTAAATCTTTTAGTTCTTTTTAATAATACCTTTTCAAGACTATGTTTTGCCGAAACAATATAAAAATCTTCTTTTGCCCTTGTGATAGCAGTATAAAGCAATTCCAATGTGATGAATTCAAATCTATCAATATTTTCGGGTAAAAATAGAACGACTATATCAAACTCTGAACCCTGACTTTTGTGAACAGATAGACAATATGCAGGTTCCCAGTTAGATAGAGAGGAAAGATTAAACTTCCTTGTAGGTTCATCCTTTTCTTCATTTTCAAAATATGCATAAGCTTCATCATTTTCTTCTTCAACAATTCCAATATCTCCATTAAAAAGATTTAATTGATAATTATTCTTCGTTATTATTATTGGTATAAATTGTTTTTCTTTAATTTTCTTAAGGTAATTTGCAAAACTCTTATTTATATTGAATGTTCCATATTTTGATAATCTTAATGGGCTTAAAAACTTAAATTTTCTTAAAAGTTCAAATTGCTTTTTAATCCTATCATCTGCTTCAATATTACTTATAACAAGACCAAAATCCTTTATATTATATTCTTCAAAATTTTTCTTTATTCTATCAAAAAGATTATTGTTAATCTCGGTTTCTATTAATCTTTCCTTTTTACTCATCAATTCTACAAAACATTCTGCCTGCTTTTTATTTTCTTCATCATTTTTACTGTTTAAAATTTTATATAAAATTTCTTTTGATTCTTCTATAATAGATTTCGCTTTATATCTATAGGATTTTGTTAGTTCAACAATATTTGCATTTAATTTATTTTTAATGTCTAATAGGAAAAAATCTTTTAAGTCTGAAAATACTCTTCCAGCTTCTACAGATGAAAGTTG
>DAOOKC010000028.1:0-18363 GCA_035385485.1 Exilispira sp. | reverse complement strand
CATAAAATATTTCAACTAAAAACTTTTATATAAAATTTTATTTTAAAAAATACAGATAAATTTAACTATTATATTTTATTAATCTATCCGATAAAATAGATAAGAAAAGGAGTTTGATATGATAACCATGGAAGGTGTAAATGAGTATCAAAACTCTCGAATCATTTTAAATGCACAAATCTATTTTATCAAAAAGATGCTTGATGTGACAAGGGAGCAACAAACAGTGATTCGAGAAAGTCTTAAAGATCCCCCTATTAATCCTGATTCAACTTTTACAAAAGTTGTATAATTAAATTACTTAAAAAAAAAGAACAAAATTATTTCTCCATTTTTCAAGTACCATTAAAGGGGGAAAGATGGTACAAAATGTTTGCAAATTTTTGTTAATATGTTTTTACTAAAGTAGCAGTGGAAAGGATAACTGCTACTTTTATATTATTATGAATATATTAGGAATAGAAACTTCTTGTGATGACACATCTATTTCCATCGTTCAGGATGGGAAAAAAATAATATCATTAAATTCATTATCTCAATATGATGCTCATAAAGCATATCAGGGAGTAGTTCCTGAAATTGCATCAAGAGAACATCTTAAAGTCATCTATTCTTTGACTGAAAAAACACTACAGGAATCAAAAATAAATATACTGGATATAACTGCAATTGCCATAACATCATATCCTGGTCTTATAGGTTCTCTTGTAGTTGGCTTGAATTTTGCCAAAGCTTTGGCTTATAGATTTGAAAAACCTGTTATACCAATCAATCATCTTGTAGCTCATATTTATTCAAACTTTTTTGAAAATGATATTGAATTTCCATTTATTGCCCTGCTTATATCGGGTGGACATACCGCTTTATTTCTTTTCAATTCATTTGAGGATTACCAGATTTTAGGAAAAACAATAGATGATTCTTGTGGAGAAGCCTTTGATAAAGTTGCAAAACATTTTAATCTTGGATATCCTGGTGGTCCTATAATAGATAAAATTGCACAAAAAGGAAATCCTTTATCCTATGATTTTCCAATTGCATTATCAGATATCAAAAAATATGGACTTAATTTCTCTTTTTCTGGCTTAAAAACTGCTGTCATACATTTTAGGAAAAAATATAAAAAAATAAAGGATGAAGAAGAAAAAATTGAGGATATTCTTGCATCTTTTCAAAAAGCTGTTGCTAAAACATTGATGCTTAAAACTATAAAAGCAATAGAAAAAACAGGTATAAAAAGGATTGTCATATCTGGAGGATCTGCTGCAAATTCAGAAATAAGAAATAGTTTTAAACTATTAGAAAATGAAGGAATCAAAATATACTTCCCTCCTCTTAATCTATGTTCAGACAATGGTGCTATGGTAGCAGGTCTTGGGTATCATCTTTTAAATAAATATTCTTTGGATAAAAATAGATTTTTAACAATTGATGCCAAATCCAGAATGTCAGAGATGAAAAGAAATAGTATGATTTTATAAGTTAGTAAACTTAATTTTATTTAATTTTATTTAAAATATCTAAATTTTATTAATATTTCCTTGAAAAAATTTATTTTAACTTTATATCTTTAAATGTAATAATACCTATTTCCCCACATATTAAATAAATAAAATTAAAAAAGGAGTCTTACTATGAGTAAAAGAATTCTTGTAGCGACTGAAAAACCTTTTGCAAAATCTGCTGTAGATGCAATTAAAAAGGTTTTTGATGATGCCAAATTTGAAACCATACTTTTAGAATCATATACCAGTATTGACCAATTAAAAGACGCTATAAAAGATGCAGATGGTGTTATAGTCAGATCAGATAAACTAACTGCGGAGATTTTAGAATCTGCAAAAAATCTTAAAATCGCAGTAAGAGCTGGTGCAGGTTATGATAATATTGATCTTGACGCTGCTTCAAAGAAAAAAATAGTTGTCATGAATACACCAGGTCAAAACTCAAATGCTGTTGCAGAATTAGCTTTTGGATTAATGTTATACATAGCTAGAAGAGGATACACCGGTAAGGATGGTACAGAACTTCGTGGAAAGACAATCGGAATTCATGCATATGGATATGTCGGAAAATATGTTGCTAAAATAGCAAAAGGTTTTGGAATGAAAATAATCGCATTTGATCCTTATGTAGATAAAAAAGTTATGGAAGATGATGGAGTAGAACCTGTTTCAAAAGTCGAAGATCTCTATAAAAATTCGGATTATGTCTCTATTCATCTGCCTTTAATCCCTCAAACAGAAAAATTTATAAATTATAATTTACTATCTCTTTTGAAAAAAGGTGCAACAGTTGTAAACACAGCAAGAGCTGAAGTAATAAATGAAGATGATTTATTTAAGATAATGGAAGAAAGACAGGATATATATTATTGTGCTGACGTTGCACCAAGTAATAGAAAAGCATTTGAAGAGAAATTTGGTCTTAGGGTATTTTTTACAGCAAAAAAGATGGGTGCTCAAACTGTTGAGGCAAATAACAATGCAGGTATTGCTGCTGCAAGACAGATTGTTAATTTTTTCAATAATAACGATACTACCTTTCAGGTTAATAAATTTTAATTATTAAATTTCAAATCAAATAAAAAGGGGCGATCTTTTAAGTAAAGATAGCCCCTTATTTTATTATATCTAGTAAAATTAACTATTTGCCCATAGTTGCTATCATAACAGCTTTAATAGTATGTACTCTATTTTCTGCCTCATCAAAGACTAATGAATGTTTGGATTCAAAAACTTCATCAGTAACTTCACAAATATCTGGAAATTTCTTAGAAAGATCAGTTTCATTATTATGGAAAGAAGGTAGACAATGTAAGAATATTACTTCATCATTACCTGTCTTTTTAAGCATATCCATTGTGACCTGATATGGTTTTAAAAGTTTAATTCTTTCTGGAATTTTGTCCTCTTCTCCCATAGAAGCCCATACATCAGTATAAATAACATCTGCACCTTTAACACCTTCAGCAACATTATCTGTAATAGTTATTTTAGCACCTGTTTTTTTTGCATATTCTGTGCATTCATTAACTAATTCTTTTTCAGGATGAAGTGATGCTGGAGCAACAATTCTATAATCCATACCAACCATTGCAGCTCCTTCCATCAATGAATTAGCCATATTGTTTCTTCCATCTCCAACATATGCAAATTTTATACCTTTCAAATAACCAAATTTTTCTTTAATAGTCTGGAAATCTGCGAGAACCTGAGTTGGATGGAATTTATCTGTTAATCCATTCCAAACTGGAACACCCGCATATTTTGCAAGTTGCTCAACTGTTTCATGTTTAAAACCTCTAAATTGAATACCATCAAACATTCTACCAAGTACTCTTGCGGTATCTTTTACAGTTTCTTTCTTACCAAGCTGAATATCGTCTTTTCCTAGATATTCTGGATGAGCTCCTTCATCATAACAAGCGACAACAAAAGCACATCTTGTTCTTGTTGAAGCTTTTTCAAAAATTAAAGCAACATTTTTTCCTTCAAGATTTTTTCCGGAAATTCCAAGTCTTTTTTGTTTTTTTAAATCGATTGCCATATCAATAAGCATTTCGATTTCATATGGTGTGCAATCCATAAGTCTTAAAAAGCTTCTTCCTTTCATGTTTACTGGCATTTTTTTCTCCTTTTTTCATCTAAATCAATTATAGTAATTTTCTAGATGACTAATCTTAACACAAATTAATTACAATGTTAAATTTTAATGTCAATATTTTATGATAATTATTAATCTTAGAAATAAATAAATGAAATATATAAATGTAAATTTTATAATAAAAAGTAAAGTGTAAAACTAAAAAAAGAAAAAATTTAGATTGGATGAATATAAAATTTCAATTTTCACAAATAAAATAAAAAGAAATTGTTAACAAAATTAGCAAAATTATAGATTATTTTTATTTAAGGACAAAAAATAGCGGCGAAGGGATTTGAACCCCTGACCAATCGGATATGAGCCGAGTGCTCTACCACTGAGCTACGCCGCCATTTATCGATAACGACAAAAATTTATTAACATAAATAGGATAAATGTCAAATATTTTATCTAATTTATTTGAATTAACTTTATTTATTTAACTTAACTATATATGCTACGATTATAATTATATTAACTTTATATTATTGTTACTTTATATTATTCTTACTTTATATTATTCTTACTTTTTTAATTTTATTATTTTAGCTTTATTTATTAAATTAATTTACAATGCTTCAAATATATTAAGAAGAAGGCTAAAACAAGTTGCTGTCAATAAAATATGTTTGTTATGAGTTTTTATGATAACTATCTTCCTATTGATAACATAAGACTCATACCCTTTCTATTTATAAGAATTATTATCTTTTTTGCAGTTTTTAGTTTTTCTAATACCTGATAAAACTGCTCTGCACCTGTTATCTCATAATCGTTAATCTGATAGATGACATCTCCTTCAGCAATACCCAATTGAGCAGCAGGTGAATTTTGAGCAACAGCAAGGACTATTACACCATTTTTAACACCATAAGCCTTATATTTTTCTTTTGTTTGCGGATCCATATCACCAACCAGAACTCCTAGCCAATTATTTGGCTTTTCACCAATCGATGTTTTTGTCTGCCTTTTCTCTACAATAATGGTAACAGTAAGATTTTTAATTTTTCCATCTTCTTTTCTTAATATTTGCAAAGTTACCTTTTCGCCTGGTTTTGTGCTTTTTACCTGAAATGCAAGATCACCTGGATTTTGTATTTTTTTGCCATTATATGTCAATATAACATCAAGATTTTTAAGTCCTGCTTTTGAAGATGGGGAATTTGGTTCTATAGATGCAATAATTACTCCCGTAATTTCTTTTAATCCGAAATATTCTGCTTTATTTTTATCCATTGGATAAACAGTAACACCTAGATATCCATATTCGATTGGTTTTCCATTTATTAAATCGTTTAAATTCTTTTTAACTATATTTATAGGTATAGCAAATCCTACACCCGCATAGTTTCCTGTTTGAGAATAAATAGCATCATTTATACCTACAACTTCTCCTTTAATATTCAGTAAAGGTCCTCCAGAATTTCCGGGATTAATAGCAGCATCTATTTGTATGAAATTTTCAAATTGATTGATACCTAAAGAAGTTCTTCCTTTAGCAGAGACAATCCCTTGAGTAAAAGTTCCATCAAGGCCAAATGGATTCCCAATAGCAAAGATAATATCGCCTATTTCAATTGAATCTGAATCGCCCAATTTAACTACTGGTAAAATCTTACCTTGCGCATTGATTTTAATAACAGCGACATCCAGATCCTGATCGACTCCAAGAACCTTGCCTTCATACTCCGAACCATCCATCAATTTTATCTTTAAGTCTTTTACATTATTTACAACATGGTAATTTGTAAGTATATGTCCTTCCTTTGAAATAATAAAACCAGAACCAAATACCTCAACTTCTCTTTTAGAAGGTTGATTCTGTGAAAAAGGATCTCCAAAAGGGAAAAAGAATGGGAAATTAGGTACTTCCTGTTCTATAAGTGATGTAATATGAACAACAGCTGGAAGGTTATCTTTTGCAATCTTTCTAAATTGTTCCTGCAGAGCTAAATATGAAGTGGAATTTATATTCAAATTGTTTTTATTATCACTTTGATTATTATTTTGATTTTGATTTGAATCCTGAGCATTTATTATAATATTTGAAGTTTGAATCTTTTTATTTATTATTTTATTATTAATTAATAAAGCTGTTGTTATTGAAGCAGTTAGTATTAAGAATAAAATAAAATAGGGCAAAATTTTTTTTAGTTTCATACATTCCTCCAAAATTTCTAAATAAATAAAATTATTACAAAATTTATAAATAAATAAAATACAAAAAAATTATTTATATTAAAAATATATAAAATATTTTATTTTTAGGCAATACTATTGAAGCAACTAAAACATCTTATTTAATGAATTTTTATCTAAAAAATGTGGCAAAAGTATTAAATAGATATGATGCAATTGCCTTATCATCAGATTCTTTCATATAGCTATTTATAATCTCATCTCCAACCTTATGTAAGTCGTTTTTCAATAAATTCATATAACCTTTTTGAACACCAGAATTAGATTTATGAATAAAGACGATTGTTCCATCATCTTTTATTTCAGTAATAATTGCAACATGGGTAAAGAAATCATCATCTTTACCATTTTTATTTCTATCATAAGTATTATCAAAAATTATAATATCAGCAATATTAAATGAAATTTCACTAACTGAAAAATAGTTCTTTGCTATCAAATAGAGTTGATGAACACCACCATAAGGTGTCTGATCAACAATATAAGAAGTAAGGTCTATGCCAGCTTTATAATACAAATAAAATATAAAACCAGAACAATCATATAAAAATGAACGTGATTTTGCTATAAATGAGGTTAATCCAATAGATTTATTTGCCAATTCTACAATTTTTATTCTTATCTGTAATATTTGCTCATCATCAATTTTTTTTTCTACAGGATTGGAAATTATCTTAATAGAATAAAAATTTTTAATATATTCATAGTCTCTATAATATTTATATGATGAAGAACAACTTGAATAAACTAAGATCGATAATAAAAGATAGAATAAAAAAATTAAGTAAAAATAACTTTTAAATGCAATTTTTTTAAAGTTTTTTTTAAAATTCATATATTACTTTATATATCGGTTTTTGAGGAGTAAGAATAGATTGATAAAGTTTTAATTTATTCAACTTAAATATAAGTTTGTTTTCTTCAAATCCTATTAATTTGCCCCAATATTTGAAATTATTGAAACAATTAAAATCAGCATATTTGACTCTAGCAATAGTCAAATGAGGTTTGAAACTTCGTTGTTCTTTTTTAATACCAATATTATCTAAAATTTTTTCTATTTCATTGAATTTGTTTTCTATTATTTTTTTTTCATCCAGAACAGGTAAAACAATGACCTTTGGTTGTTTTTTATTTGGAAATGCATCTAATCCTGATAAAAAAAATTCTTGATTATTTAATGAAAAATTATCAAGACTTTTTATAAGAGAATTTATTATTATTTCAGGATTTTCATCTTCTAAAAACTTTAATGTTATATGCATCAAAGAAGGATCTACAAAATTTATCTTTAAACTTTTTCCAAAATTTAGATTTTCTTTAAATTCATCTTTTAGTAAAGAAGAAATTTTTTCTATTTTTAAAAGGAAATCATTTTCAAAATCATAAGCTAAAAATAGTCTCATATAAGAACTTTTACACAATATTGAAATTATTCAACTAATAATTTATAATAATAATAAAGATAGCAAAAGGCAAAACTATAAAATATTTTGTATCTTCAAGATAAAATAAAAACAAAGATAAAAAAAATTAAAAATAGCAAATAAAAAATTACAATTAAAAATTAAAAGATAAGAAATAAAAAATAAAAATAAAAGATAAAGAATAAAAGATAAAAGAAAAAAATAATAGAAAAAAATAAAAGATTAAAGATAAAAAATAAAAAATAGAAATAAAAAATTTAAATAAAAATAAAGAATCAAAATATAAAAATAAAAATAGTAACTAAAAAAATAAATAAAAAGATAAAAGAAATATAAATTTATTGAGGTGCAGATGATAAAAGACAAAGTTAAATTATCTGCTATTGGTTATAACTTATTTTTAGAAGCATTAACTTATTGTAAAGAAATCCTTGAAAAATCACAAATTGTACATACCCGTGTTTTTTTTCCTTCAAAAGATAAAGATGAAATTTATTTTATAGAACAATCAAAGCTAATTGATGAGCTTATTTCAAAATTTGATTTAAAAAATCCTTTTGATAACAGAAACTCAGAATACTTTGAATTTATTAAAGAAACAGCTCTTGATATTATGAGAATAAAGATAAGTCAGGAATCACCAGATTATTATCTATATTTAACTCAATTTGAAGACAACTCAATAAATATGATAATAAGAGATCCAGAATCATTTGGTATCACTCAAGTAATACTAAAATATGTAAACCATGATTTTGATGTTATTAAAATTGAAAATATACCTTCAAATCCTTATACAAATCCTATGTGCGTATTATCATCCGAGAAAAATGTAAAAATAGATTTAAATAATTAAATATATTTTAACTTTAGAAAGTAAAAAAATATGAAAATTGAAAAGATTAATGATAAAAAATTTATAATCCCTTTATCTAAAGATATGAAAGTCCCAGTCATTCTTTATTGTGATGATGAAATTATAAATAACATATCCAACGACAATTCAATTAACCAGATAATTAATGTTGCAGAAATAGATGGCATAGTAAAATATGCCCTTGCAATGCCCGACATTCATCAGGGTTATGGTTTTCCAATAGGTGGGGTTGCTGCTTTTGATTCAAAAAATGGAATAATATGCCCCGGAGGAGTTGGTTTTGATATAAATTGTGGAGTTAGATTAATTAAAACAAACATTACAAAAAATGAAATTGAAAAATATATAGAAAAGATTTCGTTTCAAATATTTAATTCTGTACCTTCTGGAGTTGGTTCTAAAGGCTTAAAAAAATTTACCAAAAGTGAAATAAAAAAGATTTGTGAAGAAGGCTTAAACTGGATGGTAAATAATGGATTTGCATTAGATATTGATTCGCAATATATTGAAGATTATGGATTTTTAAAAGATGTTGATAGCTCTGTTTTAAGTGAAGAAGCAATAGACAGAGGTAAAATAGAGATCGGAACTTTAGGGGCTGGAAACCATTTTCTAGAAATAGGGTATGTTTCAGAAATTTATGACAAAAATTCAGCTAAAGCATTTGGATTGTTTCTTGATCAGGTTGTAATATGGTTTCACACTGGTTCAAGAGGTTTTGGTCATCAAATTGCAAAAGAATATATCGAAAAAATGAGAAAAAAAATGCCTCATTATAATTTAAAATTAAAAGATCAAGAACTTGTGTATTTGCCGATTAGTGATCCTTTATCAAAGGAGTATTACCTTGCAATGAATTGTGCTGCCAACTATGCTTATTGTAACAGGCAAATGATAACATATTTAGTTCGTGAAGTATTTAAAAATATTTTCCATAAAACTTGTGAAGAACTTGGTTTATTTTTACTTTATGATGTATGTCATAATATTGCTAAATTGGAAAAACATGAAGTAGATGGAGAAAAAAAAGAAGTATTAGTTCATAGAAAAGGGGCTACAAGATCTTTTCCAGCTAAAAACAAAGATTTACCTGAAAAGTATTTTAATATCGGTCAGCCCGTATTAATTCCAGGTGATATGCGAAGAGGTTCTTTTATATTAATAGGTACAGAGCAGTCAATGATTCAAACTTTTGGATCTGTCTCCCATGGTGCAGGTAGAGCTATAAGCAGAAACCAGGCAAAGAAAAAATTTGAATATTCAAAGATTCAAAAAGAACTTAAAGATAAAAATATATTATTATTAGCTCAAGATATCAAATTAGTTCAGGAAGAAGCGCCTTTAGCATATAAAAATATCTCAAATATAATAGAAATTTTGAAATTAAATAATTTAGCAAAACCAGTTGCAAAAACTTTGCCAATCTCAGTTGTTAAAGGTTAATATTTTTATATTAAATTTTATTTTTTTTTTATTAAAAATATTGACAAATTTGTTTATTATTTTAATATAAAAACGAGAATGGCAAATTTTTTTTAAGGAGAGTCATTATGAAACGAAATTTAATGTTTATTCTCTTTACTCTTGTGGTAGTCTTATTAATTGGCTTTGCTTTTGCTGGTTGTAAAAAGGAAGCAAAAGAAATTGTCATTGGTGGAGTAGGACCTGTTTCTGGAGAAGCTGCAACTTTTGGTCAATCCACTAAAGAAGGATGTGAACTTGCAGTTGAAGAATGGAACGCTGCGGGTGGTCTTCTTGGAAAGACAATTAAATTAATTTACCAGGATGATAAAGGTGATCCAACTGAAGCTGCTACAGTATGGACAAAACTGATTACACAGGATAAGGTTGCTGCGATTGTTGGAACAGCTATGAGTAAATGTTCATTAGCTGGTGCTCCTATAAGCCAACAGTATAAAGTTCCTATGATAAGTCCAACATCTACAAATCCAAAGGTAACTGAAGTTGGTGACTATATCTTTAGAGCATGTTTTATAGATCCTTTCCAGGGAACTATAGGTGCAAAATTTGCCTATGAAAACTTAAATGCAAGAAAAGCTGCTTGTATTTTTGATGTTGGTAATGACTATACAAAAGGACTTTCTGAATTTTTCAGAGATAAATTTACAGAACTTGGTGGTACAATTGTCGCTTTTGAAGCTCATCCAACAGGAACAACAGATTTTAAAGCACAACTTACAAAAATAATAGCGGCAAAACCAGATGTTATTTATATTTCTGATTATTACAACGATGTTGCATTAATTGCAAAACAGGCAAGAGAACTTGGCTTTAATGGACCACTTGTTGGTGGTGATGGTTGGGATTCTCCAGATCTAGTTAAAATTGGTGGTACAGCAGTTGAAAATGGTTATTTCACAAATCACTTCTCAAAAGATGACCCAAGACCTATAGTTCAGGAATTTGTTAAAAAATATCAAGCTAAATTTGGAAAGGTTCCAGATGCTTTTGCAGCATTGGCATATGATGCTATGTATATAATGCTTGATGCTATAAAAAGAGCTGGTTCAACCGATCCAGAAAAGATAAAAAAAGCTTTAGCTGAGACAAATATTAATGTTGTTTCTGGTCTTGTTACATTCGACAAAAATAGAAATCCTATTAAATCAGCTGTTATAATTGCTATAAAAAATGGTCAGCAGGTTTATCAAGCTACAGTTAATCCATAAATTTTATTTTTTCAGGGGGAGTAATCCCCCTGACTTTTTTTCTATCAGGGGGATCAAATGGATATTAGTACTATTTTGCAACAAATATTCAATGGACTACAATTAGGCAGTATTTATGCCTTAATTGCTTTAGGTTATACCATGGTTTATGGTATAGTAAGATTAATAAATTTTGCACATGGCGACTTTTATATGATTGGAGCTTATGCTTCATATGGTTTATTTTTTGCTATAGGAACATTAGTAGCATCCAGTTTTTCTGGTCCAACTGCAGCTATTGTGTTATTTTTAATAATTTTAATTGGAAGTATGATTAGTGGCGGTGCAATCGCTCTTTTAGCAAATCAATTTGCATATAAACCTTTGAGAAATAAACCTCGACTTTCTTCTTTAATTACTGCGATTGGAGTTTCTATGTTTCTCGAGTATTTTCTTTCCGCCCTACCAGTTGTAGGACCTTCATACAGAGGATTTCCAGAATTAATTAAAAAGGCTACATATAATTTTGGTCCAGCTATAGTTTCAAATTATGTACTTTTAGATTTAGGAGTTGCAGCTGTTTTAATGATTTTTTTAACAGTATTAGTAAAGTATACAAAAATTGGTAAAGCCATGAGAGCAGTATCTCAAGATAAAGATGCGGCAAAACTCATGGGGATTAATATAGAAAGTGTAATAGCAACAACATTTTTAATAGGTGGTTCTTTTGCAGGAGTTGCAGGTCTACTTGCAGGTCTGACTTATCCAAGAATATACCCTTATATGGGAATTTTACCAGGCTTAAAAGCATTTATTGCTGCAGTACTTGGTGGAATTGGTAATATTCCAGGAGCTATGCTTGGAAGCTATATCATGGGGATAGTTGAAACATTTGCGACTGCAATGAATTCTCTTATAGGAGAAGGTATTGCATTTGCAATTCTTATTATTGTGCTTCTTTTTAGACCTCAAGGATTACTTGGTGAAAAAGTTGCTGATAAGATTTAGGAGCATATACTATGAAATTAAATAATAATTCAATATTTTCGAAGATTCTATACTTTTTTAAAAGAAGAATAGTTTTATTCTTAATTGCTTCGATTATTGTTATGCTTATAATAATGCTTCTTCATACATTTGATATTCTTAATTCTTATATAATTCAGATAATTAATGTTTCGCTTGTATATGTAATCCTGGCTGTCTCATTAAACCTTATTAATGGATTTACAGGTCAATTTTCTATTGGACATATGGGTTTTGCAGCTGTTGGAGCATATACTTCTGCTACTATCACAACTTTATTACTTAAAATTACCCCAACTTCTTTACCAAATTATATCATCTTTATATTAGCTCTTTTAGCTGGTGGTTGCCTTGCGGGTCTGACTGGTTTTATTATTGGATTTCCATCTTTAAGATTAAAAGGTGATTATTTAGCTATAATGACACTTGGTTTTGGCGAAATCATTAGAACAATTTTCAATAATATAAATTTTGTTGGAGGACCAAGAGGACTTCTTGGTATTCCGAAATTTTCAACATTTCCTATTATTTTTATAACTTCAATACTAACTATAATAATTATAAGAAACCTTGTTTTTTCTACTCATGGTAGAGCATTACTTTCGATTCGAGAAAATGAAGTGGCATCTGAACTTGTAGGAGTTGATACCACAAAATACAAAATTTTGGCTTTTGTAATTGGTGCTTTTTTTGCGGGTATTGGTGGGGGGCTATTGGCTCATCTTATTCAAATTGCTCATCCAACTCAATTTGGATTTATGTATTCAATTTTAGTTTTAATAATGGTTTATGCTGGGGGTATGGGTAGTATTTCTGGTTCAGTAATAGCTGCCTTTGTTTTAACTTTCCTTTCTGAAGGTTTGAGAGTTGCTTTGGCATCTTTATCTGATTTACTCAAATTTCCTGTAGGTGATCAATGGAGAATGGTAATATATTCTTTACTTCTTATCTTCATAATGCTCTTTAGAACTGAAGGTTTAATGGGAATGAAAGAACTTAAATTTTTAATCCCTGAAGAGGAGGATATACATGGGAAGTGTTCTTAAAATAGATAAACTTACACATTATTTTGGTGGACTTAGAGCTGTTTATGATTTCAATTTAGACCTTCCTCCTCATGCTTTATGGGGTTTAATAGGTCCAAATGGTGCGGGTAAAACCACCATATTTAATCTTGTAACTGGAATGTACAATCCAACAGAAGGCTCAATTAATTTTCTTGGACATGATATAAAAGGTAAAAAACCTTATCAAATTGTCCATATGGGTATTGCCAGGACTTTCCAGAATTTAAGAATATTTGACTCTCTTTCAGTCTTAGACAACATTAGAATAGCAAGACATTATACAACTCAATCATCAAAACATACTCATACAAGAGATGAAAATTATACAAAACAATTTTCGAGAACATCACTATTTGATTCATTATTCAGAACTTCAAGATATAATATTGTCGAAGAGCAGATTAAAGAAGAAGCTTATGAATTACTTAAAATTTTTAAACTGGAAAATTGCATGTATGACACAGCAAAAAATCTTCCTTATGGTATGCTTAGAAAATTGGAAATAGCAAGAGCATTGGCTACTCACCCATCACTTCTATTACTGGATGAACCTGCTGCGGGAATGAACCCTGCTGAGGTTGGAAATTTAATGGAATTAATTCATTTTATTAGAGATGAATTCAACCTTACAATACTTTTAATTGAACATCATATGAAGGTAGTCATGGGAATTTGTGAATATATTAAAGTAATAGATTTTGGTGAAACTATTGCTGAAGGAAAACCGAAAGAAGTTGCTAATAATCCAAAAGTAATTGAAGCATATCTTGGAAAAGGAGAATAGGATGCTTAAAGTCGAAAATTTAGAAGTCTCCTACGGAGCAATTAAAGCAATAAAAGGAATATCTTTTGAGGTACCAGAGAAAAAAATTGTTACATTAATTGGAGCAAATGGTGCTGGAAAGACAACTACTTTAAGGACAATAAGTGGTCTTATGAAAGCAAGTAAAGGTAAAATTTACTTTAAGAATCAAGATATTTTTAATTTACCAGCTCATCAATTAGTAGCTCTTGGTATTTCACATGTTCCAGAAGGAAGAAGAATATTTGCAACACTTACAGTTCAAGAAAATCTTGATATGGCTGCCTGGCTTGTTAAAAATAAAGGTGAAAGACAAAAAAGATATGATCAGGTCTTTGAGTTATTCCCAAGATTAAAAGAAAGAAGAAAACAACTTGGTGGCACTTTATCGGGTGGAGAACAACAGATGCTTGCTGTCGCAAGGGCATTGGTTACTGGCGGAGATCTTTTGCTTTTTGATGAACCATCGATGGGATTAGCTCCAGTTCTTGTAGAGGAAATATTTAACACCATAATTAAAATAAATAAATCAGGCTCTACAATTTTGCTTGTTGAACAAAACGCTAAAAAAGCCCTTGAAATTTCCGATTATGCTTATGTTTTAGAAGTTGGAACTATTAGTTTTCATGGACCTGCAAAAGAAATTGCTGATAATCCAAAAGTAAAAGAAGCATATTTGGGAGTATAGTTTTTTTGTTTTTAAATATATGCCTTCCTCTTTAATAATTATAATTAATATTTAATTATTATAATTAAGAATTATTAAGTTTTTTAATCATTTTTTCAATATCTTAAAAAAGAGTTTATTTAGAATTATAATAAGGATTTGGTGCAAGATATGAAAATTTTTTGGAGGAAGGTATATGTTTTATAACACAAAAATATCAAAAGATTGGTATAAGAATTAAATTAAATTCTTTTTTTTGATAGCCTGAATTTAATATTTATTTAATTAATATTTATAAGATAAAAGAATTAGTAATATATTAATCATTTATAAGATTTTGTAATTTGGTACAATTTTCGATATCTTCATGATAATCTTCACTTTTCTCTGTCTCAAGTAAAAATGGGATATCTTTAAAAGGTTTAAAATTCACAAAAAACTTAAAACCATCGATTCCAATAAAACCTTTCCCTATATGTTCATGTCTATCTTTCTTTGATCCTAAAGGAAATTTAGAATCATTGACATGTATAGCTTTGATATTCTTTATTCCAACTATTTTATCGAATAATTCCATAGTATTATTGAAATCTTCTTTGGTTCGAATATCATAGCCCGCTGCAAAGGTATGGCAGGTATCATAGCAGATCGCAAATGACTCTTTTTTATCGACATTAGAAAGAATATAAGAAAGTTCTTCAAAGCTACTACCTAAATTACTGCCCTGCCCTGCTGTTGTTTCTAAAAGAATTTGGACATTTGATGGTATTTTTATAGAATTAAATGATTTTACAACCTGATCGAGTCCCTTAGTCACTCCTTCACCCATATGTGAACCTGGATGAATAACATAAAAAGGTATGTTATACAATTCACACCTATTAAGTTCATCCTGAATTGAATTTAAACTTTTTTCAAGAATATCAGTATTAAATGAAGCAAGATTAATTAAATATGATGCATGAGCAACTATTTTGAAGAAAAATTTATCTTTTAATAGCTTTATAAATTCAGAAATATCTTTATCTTCAGGAGATTTTGAAGTCCATCTTGTGGCATTTTTGGTAAAAACCTGAATAGAATGAAATCCAAGATTTTTAGCAGTTTTTAAGGCAGAAGCCAAACCATTTTTGATTGAAATATGTGAACCAAATCTAATATCAAATTCCATATAAATATATTATAAAACTTAAAATAAAAAATTAAATTAATAAATTAAAAAAAATAATTAAAAAATTAAACCTTAAAATTAAAGGAAGACCCTTCATTTGTAGCATTTTGAGTAGAAGATTTATTTGAGGTTTTCATAGAAGCCTCTTTTTTCTCAAGTTCAGCCCATGCAGAGCGAAGTTCAGTCAATATTTTTACAACATTTGTAAGTAAAACCGCATCTTTTTTAATATTACCGTCAATCATCTCCTTCATACAATAATCATATATTGCAAAAAGATTCTGTGCTATTTCTCCACCCTGCTCAAAGTCTAAAGATAACATGAGTTCTGAAACAATATCCTGAGCACGGATTATATTGTTATTTATAATATCATACTTTATCGATTTTTTATTAATCAATTCTATAGCTGTATTAAGACATACAATAGCCTTATCATATAGCATAATAACCAGTTGAATTGGGCTTGCAGTTTTTACTTTCATTTCAAGATAGCTTTGAGCCTGTTTATTGTCTGACAAATTAACCCCCAATCCTCTTTGTTTTTTGTATTATCGGTTTATTTCCAAAGGATTTTACATAAATTATCAAGTTAATATTATATTTCAACTAATTATTAACTTTATTTTCTTAACAATTTAGTAATTGAATAATTTTTTCCAAAAATAGTTTAAAACTTAATTCAGATTTTTTTTTATCGTTACTTTTTATATAAAAATAAGTCAATAGATTATCATAATATTTTTGTATTGAAAAATCTTTTTCATCATTTAAATTAAAAAAATCTATTTTTATTTTGGTATTATCTATTTCATTAAATTCGTTTTTATATTTTTCAAATAGATACTTTTCACCTTTTCGAATAGATATTTTAGTACTTATTCCAATGGTTGTATTTAAGTAATTTTGTTTTGAATTGTAAAAATCATAAAAATAAGAATTTTTATAATAATATTTTTTCTCCTTTAATGAAAAATCTATACCAAAGGTTTCAATATCGCTAAATCCAAATTCTTTTGCTAAAAGATAAGAAAATGCCCCAACATTTTTTACTGGAATTTCTATAACTGGTAAATTTAAAAATAAATTTTTTATCAACAATTCTATATCTGAAAAATTCAAATTTTTTTTATTTTTTATATTATTTTTTATAATATAAAATAAAAAATCAGGTAGATCTTGAAAATATGGGTAATTAAATATTATAGGATTTTCAAACCTGCAAATTATCTTTTTTGATGCAGAAATTGGAAGTAATATCGGAATATTTCTTAGCTTTTCAAAATATCTATTTAGCATTAGACTGATAATATTTCTATTATCTAATATTACTATTAAATCGGGTAAAATATCATTAATGATACAAAAGTTAATAGCATTATCCACCGCAATTATAAATGGATTATTATCCTTTATTTTTTTTAATAAATTTAATTTCATCTTATCATCATCTAAAGAAGGTGAAGCTCCAATTATTATTGCTTTTTCTTTTGTTTCTTTTTTTCCTTCTTTTACCTTATTTTCTTCATTTTTTCTTATTTTTTCATTATCTTGATTTTTTGTAAATAATTTCTTATAAATTTCTTTATTTTTTATATCAATATCTTTTTCAAAAATTTTAATAAGATTATTTTCATTAAAATTTCTTTCTTTTATCTTTTGAATTAAATAAGAAATATTACCAATAGCATTTTTTAGTTCCAAAGCAAAATTTATAGCATAAGTCTTAATATTAAAGATTACATCTTTTCTGAAATCTTCCCATTCATCAATTACATCTTTTATATTACTTTCTAAAAAACAGTTTAAGTTTTCTTTTCTTATTATTTTTTCAGTCTTTAATGGATTATAGACCTGCATAAAAAAATATGATAAATATTCTTTAAGACTTTTATCATTAAGACAACCTTTTATATATATATTGGCATTATTATCTTCAAATAGTTTTGCTATATCAAGATAACAGCATGAAAGTAAAAATAGATCGATACTCTCATCTATTAGAACAAATTTGATTTTTGAACCTGTTTTTAAGCTATAAAGTGAATATAAAAATCCTATTCCAAATATTTCATAACAGATCCCAGAATTATTTGCATATTTATTTATTATATTATTTCCAACATCATTTTCCTGATCGACTTTTATTGCTTCTTTAGTTGGTTCATAAATAGAATGAATTTTCTTATTTTTAGGCCTGTAGATTGGGACAAATAGTTTTTCATCAATTTTTTTGACTTCGAATTTTGTTTCTAATTTATCAAGATATTCATATAAAAGGTTAAAATCATTTTCACTTCCTGAATTGAAAAGTATCTTATTATTAAAACAGTAGTAAGAAATAAGTTTATCAAGATAAGGGATATAGTTGTTTATTTTTTGTAAATTTTTAATTAATAAATCTTTTCTATCTTTATCCATTTTCAAAAATTATTGGAATCCAGAATTTCAAAATTTATATCTTTATCATCGATATTTATCTGTTTTAATAAAATATTAATTAAACTATTAAAATCAACTACAAAATCTGAAAGATTTAATCCAACAGCATCATATCCATTAAGATATCTTATTTCATTTATAGTTTTACTATCTTTTTTTGTCAGGTTTCTTAGTCTGTCAATTAATGATTCTATTTTAATATAAGTCCCACTTAAAATTTTTTCGAAAAATAATAAATCATTTTGATCAAAAATACTATCAAAAAATAGGGTAAGTGCAGGAATTATTAAGCAAGATTTATGAATAAATAGATTCTTATTTTGAAGACCACCTATTAAAGCTCCTGTAGAAATAAAGGAATTATATAAAAT
>DAOOKC010000027.1:5521-19001 GCA_035385485.1 Exilispira sp. | reverse complement strand
TTTTTATTTTAGTTTTATTATTTATTTTCACTTTTTTATTTGCATGTAAAAATGAAATTATAAACAATGATTCTAACTTATCTATATCTGACTTAATTAAAAATGCTCCAAGTATTGATATGGTTTTACCTGATTCTTTACAATTATCAAAAAGTAATTCTAAAAGTATTTCTAAAGATATTGGTGATGTTCAAACTCTTGATATAAATTCTCTACCGGATATAAAATCAAAAGAATTTTTTAAGTTAATATATCCCGATGATTATGGTCATAGTTTTGAAGTAGATCCTGTTAAATATTTTTTTAATATATTAAAAAATTATTCTAAAGATCATGAAATATCATTAGACCAAGATATTTCTTTTAATTCTTATTTCGAAATAGGAGATTTATATAAAATTGATTTAGGTAAATTTAAAGTAAAAAAAGTAGATGATCATATAGAAATATATTGGTATTTTAAATACACAGAAAATGAATATTATGCAAATTTTTACTTATTTTATAATATTAAATATCAAAATGAAAAATATTTAATAACTGGTGAATTTTTATTTGATGTCCATTCTACTGAACCATGGTGGTGGAAACAAAAATGTTATTTTGATCAGAATAATAATGAATACATTCAAATAAATTACAGTTCTATTCAAGATACTGATGACAAAATAATGTATATAGAAAAATGTATTAAAAATCTTGATGGAAGCTATACAATAGTTTCACTTGATACTGATAGTTTGCCAAATAAAAGTTATCAAGTAATTTGGGGAAATAGTAATTTAGGAGGTTATATAGAATTATATGAAGATAATGAAAATTTTCCAAAAAAAGATATATTTTTAGAATTTTATAACAATGGTGGAAATTTATTTATAAGAAAATATGGATATAATGATAATAATGTAAATGAAAATTTTTTTAATGAACAATTTAAACTTGATTTATATATTCCTCTTAAAATTTTATTACCTACAAATGAAGGCGAAATAAAAAGAAAAGTAAAAGAAATTCAAAATGATTCCTGGTCATATTATGATGCTGATGGTAACTATAAAGAATATGACTATGAAATTATATATTATGAATATTGGTTAGAAAAAGATGGAGATCCAGATCTATGTGATGGGAATGATATTTCATTAGATAGTTATATTAAAGATGTAGATTATAATGTATATAAAGAAAACGATAGTTGGAAAGCAATAACTATTCCTTTCTTTTTTGATCCTTATAATAATTATAATAACATTCCATCATTTTTTAATAATTTTGATACTTATTTAGATGATTACAATTATATAAAAGAAAAAATTGAAAATATTTTTTCAAGTCAATTTAATGAATTAGTCGACATAAATAATATTGAAAATTTGTTTCCATTATTTCCTTCTTTAGATTTAGTTCCAAAATTATAAAAGTTATAAGTTTTTATAAAGATTTTTTTAATTTAAATGTTTTTTACTCCTTTTAATATTTCATATTTAAAATTTTTGCTATGCACTTTTTGATTTTTCATTTGACATAATCAATTTTTACTGTTTTATTTGTCAAATAGATTTGGGAGTTAAAATATGAAGTATAAGGGATTAGACATAATCTCGCTTCGAGATTTGGATCGAGACTTTTTGGATTTTCTTCTTGCTAAAACAAAAGAAGTTAAAGAAGGGAAGTGGCAAAATTCTTGTAAAGGAATGGTTGTCGCTTCCCTTTTTTTTGAGCCATCCACAAGGACTAAATTATCCTTTGATACAGCTATAGCATTAACTGGTGCTTCGATGATAGGATTTTCTTCAGCAGGAACGAGCTCAACAGCAAAAGGTGAAAGTCTTTCAGATACAATAAAAACTGTAGACCAATATGCAGATATCATAGTTATGCGACATAGCATTGAAGGTGCTGCAAGAAGAGCTGCTGAAGTTGCACAGGCTCCAATCATTAATGCGGGAGATGGTGCGAATCAACACCCAACCCAGACATTTTTAGATCTTTTCACCATTCATGAGCTTAAAGGTGGTATAGAAAAACTTAAAATAGGACTTATGGGTGATTTAAGATTCGGAAGAATGATCCACTCACTTGCAATGGCTCTTTCTTATTATAATGTCGAACTATATCTTATAAGCCCTTCAATATTGCAACTTCCATCTTATTATTTAGATTATCTTGATTCAAAAAATATAAAATATCATATAGTTGAAGATTTCGTAGAAGTTGGTAAAGAACTCGATGTTCTTTATTGTACAAGAATTCAAAGAGAAAGATTTGCTGACCCTGTCGAATATGAAAAAGTTGCGGGTTGCTATGAAATTTCAAGTAAAAACATCGATTCCCTTTCAAAAGATACCATTATCTTACATCCACTTCCAAGGGTAAATGAGATAAATCCTGAAGTAGATAATGACCCCAGAGCAAAATATTTCTATCAGGCAAAAAATGGTGTTTACACAAGAGCAGCTCTTTTGGGTATTGTTGCTGGAAATATTAGTTAAATTAAATTAATCATATTAAAAAGAAAAATCATATTAATAAAGAAAATTGTATAGATATTAAAACTAAAATTATTATAGGAAAGGGGTAGTTTTTATGAAAGAGATATATAAGGTTTATAGAATAGAAAATGGAACCGTAATAGATCATCTTCCAGGAGGAAGTGCGTTAAAAGTATTAAAGATAATTGGAACAAATTCTAAGGATTTTATCGCTATTGGAATGAACCTTGATTCTTCAAAACTTGGAAAAAAAGATCTGATAAAATATGAAAACAAGGTTCTTGCTAAAGATGAAACAGATAAGCTTGCACTTTTAGCACCAGGAGCGACAATAAATATTATAAAGGATTCCAAGGTAGTCGAAAAAAGAAAAATAAGCATACCAAAGGTTTTAAAAAATCTTATTAAATGCAAAAATCCAAACTGTATATGCAATAAAGAGGAGATGGAAACCGAATTTTACCTTGTTGACGAAAACAAAAAACAATATCGTTGCAAATATTGCGAAAGAGAGTATTTAATAACTGATGATTTCATATTATGATGATATTAATATATCTGAGCTTATTTGCTACGAAGGAAAACTTGCGATTGTTAGTGAAAAAAGTCCTTTTGGTATTTCAAACTCAAAGCAGGTTTCCGATATTGGACTTATTGACCAATTTTTTATTATAGATGTAAAAAAAAGTTTTTCTTCTTTTATCCATATTACTTCAATCGATTATGAGGTTTTCAAGAAAAGATTTGAAATAGAAAAAATAAACTATCTTTTAAATAACCCCATCAAAACAGCTATACTTAATATTACAAAAGAAAGCAGGGACAAAAAGATTCAACTTATTGATTTTATAAAAGAGAAAATGCCATGTGAAATTATAAATTATTATGTCTCAAGATTTGGTCTTCTTCTTGTCTTTTCACGATTTGACTTTGATAATAATCTATTTTCAAAAAAAATTATAGAAAAATCCAGGAATAATCAGAAGGAAAATTTAGTTCCATTTTCAATAAAAACAAAATATGAAATTTCTGGTAAGACATTTATCTGGATTTATTATCCTGAAGATCTTTTTTTAATTCATAATAAATATCTATTTGAAAATTACCTAAAACTTTATAGTGTCGAAGAATTATTTAAACCAATTTTCGATTTTAAGTTTAGAATATCTACTTTTTCATTTGAAATTTTTAATAACCTAAAACCCGAATTTTATCCTTCAGTATATTTATTTATGGATAAAGAGCAGCATTATATCAATCATTTTACTGAAAAAAAAGTAGAGATAGTTAAAACCAGTAATTTTGAAAAAATCTATAAAGAATACATTAAAATAGTAAACCAAATAAAATAGGAGTTCAATAATGCTTGAAAGAAAACATCTTGAATCTGCCTTTACTTATAAATCTGGAAGACCGCCAGAAAATTTACTTAAAGAAAAAAATATTAAAAAGATATATCCACTTGCTTCAAATGAAAATTATCTTGGACCTTCAAAAAAAGCTATCGAAGCTATTAATGAATTTTCGAAAGATATTCATCTTTACCCCGATACACTTTGCAATTCTTTAAGAGAAAAACTTTCTCAAAAGTTTGAAATACCAATCGAAAATATTCTTGTTGGTGCAGGCTCATCAGAGATTATTTCCATGCTTTATACTGCATTTGTTGAGCTTGATGAAAGAATTCTGGTGCCAAATCCATCTTTTATGCTATATAAAGTTCTTGCAAAATTTATGAACCTTAATCTTGATATTTATAACCTAAATGATGATTTTACATATAATATCGATGAAATTATAAAGAAGAACGCACTAAAAACAAAGATAATTGTTGTAGTATCTCCAAATAATCCTACTGGTACTATAATTACAAAAAATCAACTGGAAAAATTATCGAAAAATCTTAGAGATGACCAGATTTTATGTCTTGATGAAGCATATATCGAGTTTAATGATAGTGCAGATCATTATGGAAACCTTATCCCTTTATTAAATGATAAAAGATTTGAAGATAAAAATATCATACTCGTAAGAACATTTTCAAAAATCTATGCGCTTGCTGGAATGAGAGTTGGCTATGCCTTTGCCAAAAAACAGATCATAGATAGTCTTTTAAAAGTACTAAAACCTTTTACAGTAAGCTCACTTACCGAACAAGCTGCCATTGCAAGCCTCGAAGATGAACAATTTGTTGAAAAGACAGTAAATCTTGTAAAAGATGCAAGAAAATATGTCTACCATGAACTTGATAAAATGAATATAGACTATATAAAAGGTTTTGGCAATTTTGTTTTTATTAAGACAAAGGATGTTGAAAAGATTACCAATAATCTTCTTAATAAAGGAATTGTTGTTAGACCTACAAAGCAATTTGGATATGAACAGGCTATCAGGATAACCTATGGAGATCTTGAGGCAAATCAAGCCTTTATAGAAGCCTTAAAAGAAAACATTGAATATCTTTGTCTTAAATAATTAATAATTTTAAATAATTTATTGAAGAACTAAAAAAATTTAATAAATCAGATTTAAATTGATGAGCTTAAAAACAGTAGAATATCCCTACCCTTTTGTTCCTATAACATTAGATGAATGTAAAAAACTAGGATTTAATAGATGTGATATCATTTTTGTTACTGGTGATACATATATAGATTCACCCTTTGTTGGGGTTGCTTTACTTGCAAGATTACTCGAATTTAAAGGATATAAAGTCGGAATAATACCTCAACCAGATATTAATAATTTGAGCGATATTACCCGACTTGGAGAACCAAAACTTTTCTGGGGTGTTACAGCTGGTAGCATTGATTCAATGGTTGCAAATTATACAGCAATCTTAAAAAAAAGAAAATCAGATGACCTTACTCCAGGTGGGATTAACAATAGAAGACCGGATAGGGCAACCATAGTCTATTCAAATCTAATAAGAAGGGCATATAAAGAGACAACTCCAATAATAATAGGTGGCGTAGAGGCAAGTACGAGAAGAATCGCTCATTATGATTACTGGGACGATAAAATTAGAAGAAGCATTTTATTTGATTCAAAAGCCGATCTTTTAATATATGGGATGGCTGAAATTACTTTACTTGAGGTTGCTAATATTTTAAATTTAAGTTATAAAGAGTATTTTGAAGATAATTTAAATTTACAAAATGAAAATAATGAAAATGCTGAAAATAAAGATAAAATAAATAAAGAGATAAATCAATATCTTAAAATTAAACTTAAAGAAAAGATAAAAAAAATTAATGGTTTATGTTATATAGATAGCCAAAAACCTATAGAATCAATTGAGATACCTTCATATGAGCAGGTCATTGAAGATAAAAAATTATATGAAAAAAGCCAGCTTGATTTTTTTGAATACATCAATAAATCTGAAATAATAGATGAGGCAAACAAAAAGCCACTTGTTCAAAGGCATAATGATAGGTATTTGATACATAATCCACCAAATAGTCAGTTAAATCAAGAGTGGCTCGACCAGATTTATGAACTTGGTTTTAACCATGATGCACATCCGTTATTAAAAAAGGAAGGTAAAATAGTTGCACTTGATACAATCCCTTTTTCTGTGACAAGTCATAGGGGTTGTTTTGGAGGTTGTAACTTTTGTAGTATTGCAATTCATCAGGGGAAAAAAGTAGTTTCTCGCTCAAATTCTTCAATAATAAAAGAGATATCGGGATTTACAGGATTAAAACATTTCAATGGAATAATAAAAGATGTTGGCGGACCTACAGCTAACATGTTTGAGATTAGATGCAAAAAATTCAAATATGCTGGAAGTTGCGCAAGACAAAGCTGTCTTTTCCCAGTACCATGTGAATTTTTAGAAATTGATCATGGAAAATACTTAAGACTTTTAAATGAAATTAAGAAAATTCCTTATGTTAAAAAGGTTTTTGTTTCCTCTGGAATAAGATATGATTTGATATTGCTTGACAAATCTAATGGTGAAAACTTTTTAGAAAACCTTATAAAAGATTTTACAAGTGGTCAGTTTAAGATAGCCCCCGAGCATACTGAAGATAAAATCTTAAAACTTATGGGAAAGCCTTCTAATAGTATTCTTAAAAAATTTTTAAATTTATATATAAAAATTTCCAATAAATTAAGTCTTTCATTGAAAAAAGATAATTCTTATGATTCAAAAACCTTATATTTTGATCAAAGAATAGATAAATTGAAAATAAATAAAAAAGAAAAAAGTAATTTAAACAAATTTATAAGCCTTTATCTAATAGCATCTTATCCAGGCTGTAAAATCGAAGATATGGCAAAAATGAAAAATGAACTTGATAGATATTATTTTATTGAAGATAGTCAGGTCCAAATTTTTACACCTCTTCCACTTACTTATGCTGCATTACAATATTATCTTGAAAAAGATCCTAAAACTAATGAAAAACTTTTTGTAGAAAAAAATTTAAAAAAGAAAAAAGAACAAAAAGATATAATCTTTTTTTAGTTTTATTTTTAGTTTTATTTTATTAAAGTAAATTGTTTTAAATTTTAAAATTAAATTTAATCTTTATTAAAAATTCATTTTTATAGGAGAAAATATGGGACAAATTATTTTTACATTATTTTATGCTATTTTTTCGCTTACATCTTTTAATGCAGCACAAATTGACTCAAATATGCCACTTAATTATTTTGAATATAATAGAGGCATGTCATCACCTGTAATAGCTCAAATCAGAATAAATTATCCAGGTTTTTTTGATTATACTTTTCATGATGTTATAATGTATGATTATTCGTTTTTTCCAGATAATTCTATCATACCAAATGCTTTTATAGATAATCTTTTTTCGGGTGATATTGTTGGAGCTGTAAAATCATTTACTGAACCATATTATGGGATAAGGTTTTATCACTTTTTAAAAAATAATCCAAATCTTGGTTGGGGAATAGAATTTATACATTTTAAGGTTTTTCTCCCATCATCAAGCCTTCAAAATGTTCATATTACTGGAACTGATTCAGATGGAAATAATGTTGATACATATGATATAATCAGCAATTATATTTCATACTTTAATGTTTCTCACGGAGTAAATCATCTTTCTTTTTCTGTTGTTTATAGACTTATGCTTTTTCAAAAACCAAAAATTCCACAGGGGATACTTCAACCTTATATTAAACTTTGGGGGAGCTTTGAATGTTGGATTTAGATTACAATTTTCTAAACATTTTGAATTTTATATGGAATACAAATTCACATTTACCTGGCTTTATGGAATGTATTTTAACAATGGTGAAGAAGGTGAAATCGATGCTAGTTTTACTGCAAATCATCTTATTTGGGGAATAGGAATTAACTTTTGAAATAATAAATAAACTAAATTAATCTTTTAATAAATATAATTAATTACCATTTTTATTATTTTCATTATTTTATTTAAATTATTTACTATTTTTATTGACATTTCAAATTTATACATTATGTCTTTAATTAATATTAATTAAATGGAAATTTTATGAATTCTAATATTAAGAAAATAAGCGTGTGGAATAAAAATTTTTTCCTACTCTGGCAGGGGCAGTTAGTCTCAGCCATAGGTGATGTTTTTTATGAAATTGCTCTTGGTTTTTGGGTTTTTGCGACAACTGGTTCATCAGCTCTTATGGGAACATTAATGGCTACATCTATGATTCCAAGACTGATTATTTCCCCTTTTGCAGGTGTTTTGGTAGATAGGGCAGATAGAAAATGGATAATAGTATTAATGGATGTCATTAGAGGAATCTTTATAACAGCAGTAGCGATTTTAGCCTTTATGGGACTTTTAAAAATATGGATGGTTTTTTTAGCTGGCATTATCCTTGGTATTTGTGCTGCATTTTTTAATCCTGCTGCTCGCTCAGCAATTCCAGATATAATACCAAAAGAGAAAATTATTCAGGGAAATTCTTTATTTTCATTAATATATACTGGCTCAGGAATATTTGGAAGTGCAGGTGGTGGTCTAATTTATACAATTCTTGGTGCACCTGTTATGTTTTTAATAAATGGTTTATCTTATTTATTTTCTGCTTTAACTGAAATTTTTATTAAAGTCCCTGAGTTGAAGCATGAAACCAAAAAATTTAATTTCACCAATGATATGAAAGATGGCTTTAACTATGTCGCTAAAAATAAAGCTATTAAACTTGTTTTTATAAATGCATGTTTTTTAAATTTTTTCTTTATGATAGGATTTGTACTGATGATACCGTTTTTTAAATCTTCATCTTACCTTGGAGAAAAAATTTATGGTTATGTTATGGCAACTATGTCGTTTGGTTTGTTTTCTGGATATATGCTTATGTCAATTATTAAGGTAAAAGATGAAAAAAGAGTACTGTTTTTCGCAATTAATGCCATAATTTTCGGTGCTTTTGCTGTAATTTTCCCAATGCTTAAAAATGGTTATTTAATGTTACCGGTCGTTTTTATAGTTGGTATCGGTAATGCTATAGTAAATTCACTAATAGAATCAATTATGAGTGTTATTGTGCCTCAAGATAAAAGAGGAAAGGTATTTTCGCTTTTAGGTACTATTTCAGGAGGACTTTCACCTCTTGGTATGGCAATTGGCGGTCTTCTTGGTGAGATTTTACCTTATAATTTAGTTATGATAATTTCTTTTTTCATAGCTTTCCTTGGAATTTTACCTATAATAATATTGCGAGAAGGTAGAAATTTCATAAGCTATAAGATTTCGAGCGATCCATCAAATATAGAAAATGATATCGATATAAGTATTATGAATAAAAATGTAGAACTCGACAGAAAGCAAATCATTGCTGAAGACTAATATAGTAAATTATTATTTTAATTTTACTCCGTCAAATATTTCTTTAATTAATGGAATATCAGTATCATTTATGAATCTTTTAGGTATAGCTATCATTACATCTGCCTTATGATTTAATATAAAGAAGTTTTTTGATTCTTTAATCTTTTTCAGATCTTTATATAAAATATCTGTTTTTCTTCCTTCAACCAGAATAGATATTCTATCTTCATCTACTATATACTGTTGTTCTTTTATCTTTGATATATCCTGCATAAATTCCTTTTTAAGCCTTGAATATAAAAGAAAAACATAAACTACTACAAATATTATAGAAGAAGTAAAAGAAAGAATGGCAATTAATAAAATAGAAAGATCCAGATTCATATATGTTTTTAAAAGATATAGCAATCCTACAAATATTACAAAATAGATTGGAATGATAAAAAGAAGCTTTGAACCAGTCTGATAAATAAAAAGTTTATTGAAATCTTTTTCATCCATCTTGCCACTAAAAATAATTTTATTATCCATTAGCATCCTTTTTTAAACCAAGTCGATAAGATTTTATTATTTTTTTTATCAAAATCAATCAAAATAATTTATTAGCTATCTTAAAATCGTTAAATTAATTTAATAAACTTTATTATACTTCTTTTGCCTATTTTCTTTTTTAAGAAAATTAGATAAATTATCAATAATGATTAAATTCAAAAAATAATAAATTGAAATAATAGAGCTTAATATTAAAATTAAAATTAAGAAAAAAATAGATTTATTAAGAATTAAAAATAAAAAGCAATCAGCAAGAAGAAAACATGAAAAAACAATAAAAAAACAATAAAAAAACAATAAAAAAACAATAAAAAAATAAATAAAGAAATAAATAAAAAAATAAATATAAAAACAGTAAAAAAATAAGTAAAAAAATAAGAAATATAATAAGAAATATATTTAGAAAAATAATTAGAAAAATAATAGGCAAAGCAACATAAAAATTATAAAAAATTAAAGGATATAATAATGAAATATTTAAAAGACTACAATACACCAATATTCTGGGCTGAAGGACATCCTGGAAAACTTGATAAAGACTCATGGAAGATTGAAATATCGGGACTTGTTGAAAAGCCCACTATTTTAAGCTGGAAAGAAATTATGGATTTACCATCAAAAACAGTCAAAGCAAGACTTACAAGTGTGACAAGGTGGTCTATTGAAGGAGAATGGACAGGTATTCCTATTTCAGAAATTGCAAAAATTTTTAAGATAAAAAAAGAAGTTAAATTTTTAAGAGTTTACTCTTATAGAAAAATCTATGACACTTCCATAGATCTAACCATAGCTTTTAAGGAAAAAACGATTTTGGCTTATAAATTTAATGGATTTGATCTAACTGAGGATTATGGCGGTCCAATAAGACTTCTTGTCCCATATCTTTGGGGTTATAAATCTGCAAAAAGCATCGTAAAAGTTGAATTTACAGATATTTACACAAGTGGTTTCTGGGAAAAAAGAGGATATACAGATCATGCAACTTTTGAAAAGACCTTGGTAAAAGATTTAAATGATGATGGAAACTTAAAGCCATTTCCTTTTGATGATACCTTAAACCTTTGATTACATTGCAATAGCATTTTTATAAATCAAGATTCAAAAGGTCATCAATAGATATTTTAGATTTTTCTTCAGATTTTTGATATTGTTTCTTTTTAGCAGGTAGATAAACATCGTTGTAAAATTTAGCAAATTCAAATATCTCTTCATCTTTATAATTTTCTGGAATTCTTACCATTAAAAAATAATCTTTATGTTTTATCCCCTTAAATATAATATAGATAACATCGCTTATCCTGCTTACAAAAATTTTTAAGTAAATAAAGATATAAAGGATTGAACCAAGTATGATTGAGACAAATATCAAAAGCTCTATACTTATTCTTAAATTCTCATAATATTGTGTGGAAATTTTAAGCTTAAAAAAGCCAACATCAAGATCAGTAGATGAAAAGTTATTTACAAGATTATCAAAATCACTTATTTTATAAAGTAAATTATCTTTGAGTTTAAACTGGTTCGGAAGATTCACAAGTTCAACACTTAAAATCTTGGGATCTACTAAAAATGTATTTTTAATCTTCGATAAAAGTTCATCTAGTTGTTCATATTTTGAATTTGTATGTAAATCGCTTATCATCATATTATATCCCATAAGTGCGAAATGATATGTTTCAATCTGTTTTTCAACCATCTTATTAACAGAAAAATCAGATATAAATGAATAGCCTATTAATGAAATTAAAAGGATAAATATGAAGATGACCAATATTTGAGAAAGATGATTTTGAGCCATCTTACTACTTGCATTTTGAAGATTTTTTAATATTTTTAATACTCTTAATATTCTTAATATTCTTGTAATCCTTATGGCTCTAATTATCCTTATAATCTTTAAAAAACCGACAGTACTTTTATAAAGGGTTTTTGTCATTAAAAAAAGTATAAAAGAAGGAAGAGAATTCATCAAAAGAAGAGGAATACTACAAAGAAAATCAATCCATCCATATTGATAGAAAAAATATCCGATAAATCCACTATCCTTTCCAGCCAAAATTGATCTAACTATAAATTCTATTGAGAATATAAGATCGATACCAAATCCTATAAGCATTAAAATAATTTTGAATTTATTATCAAAACCTTTTAATATAGCTATATCTTCAAGAAGAATCTGCAATATACTTACAAAAATGACTAAATTGATAAATCCTTCTAAAATCTTAAGTATTATATTTGATTTTGTTTTTTTAACCATCTATCTATCCTTAATTTTCTTAAACTTAGTTTTCTTAAACTTTTTAACTACTTTATTTCATTGGCTATTAAAAAAAGTTCATCGACAATTCCTTTGCTATATCCAAAATCTTTTGCTATCTTCCTTGCCACTCCATACCAGCTTTTATCAGGAGTTTCTGCGCCTTTTTCTATTTTTAAACCTGGTTCATATTCGTTAAATCTATGAATTAATATAAAAAGTAGTCTTGAGCTTGCTTCCCATATTTCAAGAAAGTTTTCAGCAAGATTTGAGTCTACAGCTAACTTACATTCTAAAATATCTATTTCAGGTATTTTTCTTATAAGTATTTTTGAACTATTCTCACAAATCTGAGCTTTTTCCTCATTGGTAGAAGCATTAATCAAAATCTTCTTATTCTCTTTTGGATAGTTTGGAAAGGAAGATAAAAGTAATAGAATTTTTAAATAACTTATATATTCATTAGCTTCAATATAACATTTTTGAACTCTAACAAGTTCATTATAGGTAAAAGCCTTTCTTTCAAAAAGAAGATCGATTATTTTATCTATATATTTAGTCTGTAAGATATAGTATACTGGTTTCATCTGTAATCTACAAACTGGATCCATTATCATCTCTTCAATTAATGAACTTATTTTATCTTTTAATAGATCCTCATTTACGGGTCTTTTTCTAACTTTTCGTAAAACAGAAAAATCTATCTCTGTATTAATGACTTTTTTGAAAAATACTAAAGATTGGTCAACAACTCTTTTTTGCAGGTTAGAAATTATATAGGCAATTGTCTCTTTTGGTGGCAGATCCGGGAAAAATTCTGGTTTAGTAAAAGAAACCTCGAGTTTTGGTAAATTGGTTTTAATGAATGTAATAATCTGCTGTTCAGCACCTATCGGACTATCTTTTTTTATAGCTGGAAGATTTAAAAGATGTTCAAGAAATTGATTTATTTTTGGATTATTTTCAATCATAAGCAAATTTCCCTTTAATTCAAATACATTTTAATATCGGTAGGATTATTTGTAAAGATTATAATTGAAAAATATTGAAGTATAAAGAATAGAAATCGGAGAGGAAGGGATTCGAACCCTTGATACCAGTTATGGTATACCGGTTTTCGAGACCGGCCGATTCAACCACTCTCGCACCTCTCCATTATTATTAAATATTTTTATGATATTTGGTTTTATTTTTATTTATTTATTCTATAATTATTTATTTATTTTATAATTACTTTTTCTATTTGCCATAAAAAAGTATATATATTTTAATTTTTTTTTAAATCATTTTTCATTTAAATCTTTATTAAAATTCTTCTCATAAATTTTTCTGAAAATTTATTGACTTCACAAAAAAATGAGCTTATTATTAAATATAATTTA
>DAOOKC010000027.1:0-5511 GCA_035385485.1 Exilispira sp. | reverse complement strand
AAAAGGCGGTTCAAATGAAATTAAAAATTTTAGCGATTTTACTCATCCTTATTACCATTTTTACATTTTCCTGTGATAGTTTTTTAGATATTTTTAACAGCGACAATAATAAACCTGAACTAATTGTCTCTTCACCTGTTGAAGGAGATATATTAAATGCTTATACTGGAAATTTAATTGTTTCTGGTTATATATATGATAAAGATGGTGATGCTGATCATGTTGATTTTTACATAAGTGGTTTGACAACCACTGAAACAATTTATGTTGAAAGTGGAACAAATTTCAAATATTTTAAACAAACTATTTCTTTTAGTTCCAACAGTGCTACACAAACCACATACAATTGTGTTTTTACACCTGTTGACAAAGCTGGAAATGTAGGTTCTCAGATCATTGTAACAATCCAAAATCCTCAATAAATTATACGGAGTGCATTGTAACCATTTTATTTACCTATAATTTTATTTTGAAAAGTAAGAAAAAGCTGTCAATGTTAGTGAAAGAGTTACAATTACTGTGACTTTAAAAAAATGTATTTATATTTTTTACTTGAAAAGAGTTACCTTTAAAAAGATGGCTCTTTTTTTTTATTGTTATGAAAAACTTTCAATACTTTTTATAAAAATTTTAATTCTATAAAAGAAATTTCGTTTAATTGTTTGTTTTTTATTATTTTTGTGTTATAAGATATACAGTATTGTTTTTATAAAATAAATTTAATTTTTTTGTGGAGGATTTATGAAATCTATTTCTAAAAAGTTTGTTTCTATAATTATTTTACTTATAATTTCGGGCTTTTTTGCAGGTTGTGCTCCTATAACAAATGAAGCTGATGCAGAAAATTTTGCAAATGCTATGATTAAAGGATATTTTATTGGAGATACAGATGTTGCAAAATTAGAAAATGTCTCAAAGTTGACTACAGATTCTAAAAATACCCTGACTTTGGATACAATCACTATTGCAAATGTTGAAGAATCAGAATTACCCAGCAAATTTACAGGTTCTCATTTTGCATCAGATATAAATAGTGATTTTGGTGGTGTTTCTTATACCTATGATAACACCAATCTTGTTTATGATGATAATAGCTATTTTGTCACTGGAACTATCTATTGGGCAGTTGATACATCTATGTCTTCGACTGGTTTTTCAGGTGTTATAATTGGTTATGGGAATCTAGAAGTGACAAAAGATGGCAAGACTCAACAGGTTAGTTTTGATACAAAATACACATTAGATTTCACATTATCAGATCCTGATAATGATTCAATATTTAGCTATAGTTTATCTGGTAGTTTTACTACTTATATAAATGATATAGTCGTTACAGTTAATTCTTGGACAATTTCATTTGAAGGTGAAATGTTTTTTATAGCATAAACAAATTATCTGTATTATACAAATAATAAAAAGGCTATCTTTCTTAAAGGATAGCCTTTTTTATTGTGTTTTATGAAATTTCAATTAATTTTACTTATCCGCATTTAATAAGGCAGAATAAAAAATGCTTAAAAAAGAGAATAAGGCAATTTATCTTTTCTTTGTAGCTCTTGTTTTTACATATATCGGTTCGACATTGCAAAGCGGAATTTTCAATAATTTTGCCGTAGAAAAGCTTAAAATACTTCCATCACAACTTGGCATATATGAATCTTTAAGGGAATCTCCTGGAATTATCGCAGTATTTTTTGTCTCACTTCTAATGTTCTGGCAGGAGCAATACCTTGCAGGAATTTCTGCATTGATGATGGCAATTGGTTATTTTTTTTATGGATTTACCTCAAAATGGAATCAACTTCTTTTCATAGGCTTTTTTGCCAGTCTTGGACTCCATATCCATCTTCCTCTTTCAAATACAATTGCATTATATCTTTCGAAGGTAAATCATGAAGGAAGGATGCTTGGTCTTGTTCAAAGGATGAGTTATGTAGGACAATTTCTTGCTATGGGATTTATAATTGCCTTCGGTAAATTAATCCCTTATTCATATATTTTCATAGCTTCAAGCATTGCCTTAATTATAGCATCAGTCTTTTATTTTATGCTACCAAAAACAGTTGGAATAAAAGAAAAACCAAAAATTGTATTGAAAAAAGAATATTGGGTTTATTATGTCTTGACATTCTTAGAAGGTTGTAGAAAGCAAATTTTTATTACCTTTGCTATATTTGTGCTTGTAAAGGTATATCACATATCTGTACAATTGACGGCAATACTTCTGTTTATAAATTCTATTTTAGTTATACTTATAAGTCCAACAATTGGAAGACTTATAGATAAATATTCAGAAAAAAAAGTTCTTTTTATAAGTTATTTTTTAGTTTTCTTTGTTTTTTTAGGATATGCGACCATACATAAACTTATTTTTTTAATAATATGCTACAATCTTGATAATATTTTATATCTTGGAAGTATTAGTCTTACTTCCTACATAAACAAAATTGCACCAAAAAAAGATTTAAGACCAACTCTATCTACTGGAGTTGCGATGAATCATATGGCTGCAGTGGTAATGCCAATTTTAGGTGGGATAATCTGGGTAAAAGTTGGATATGAAGTAGTATTTATGGTTGGAGCTTTTGTCGTTCTGGTTTCACTTTTCTTTATGAAATATATGAAAGATAATCGCACCCGGGGTGACTCGAACACCCAGCCCTCAGATCCGCAATCTGATGCTCTATCCACTTGAGCTACGGGTGCATCGAAAAGAAAATAAACTATATCAATTTTTTTGCAAGGTTACCTGCAATTTTATAACCATCAACAGCTGATGTTGTTATTCCACCACAATAACCCGAACCTTCGCCAATCATATAGATACCATCAAGAACCTGTCCATCCTCTTTCCTTAGAACTTTAATAGGCGAAGAAGTCCTTGTCTCATATCCTATTGCGATTCCTTCATCTATATAACCTTTTATAATATTATTAAAATATAAAAATGCATCCATAAAATCTTTTTCAATTTCTGGTTCGAAAAGTTTTAATATATTTGCTTTATAAGTACCAAATGGATAAGTGGTTTTGATTTTTAACTTGCTTGTTTTATTTTGCTTTAAATTTGAATCATTAAAAAAATCTGAAATATTTTGAAATGGTGCAAGAAATTTTTCATCAGCAATATAAAAAGGAAGTTTTTCAAATATCTGTTGAACAATAAGATTTATTTCCCAATCAAGACAATAGATTTTATTTTTGTTTTCGCTACTTTCTTTTTGATGATAATATTTTTTATATGAATCAATTTTGTAATCATTACCTTCATCTTTTACATTTGATATTTCAAGGTAAATCTTATCATAATCAAAATTTAAAAAAATTTGATTTTTAGAAACAAGACCTACTTCAAATTTTATAGATTTTTTGATATTTACAAAACTTAGAAATCTTTTAAGAAAATTATCGTTTGAATCCTTATTAAAAGAAATTTCATTTATATTATTTAAATTTTTAATATACTGTTGTGCCTGGTTATTACTAAATGATGCAACAATTGCTGAATTTGAGTTTTCACCATCTCTTAGATATCTTGATGCGCCATTTGTTACTATTTCATCTTCATCGCTATTTGAAGGCAAAACAACTCCGCCAGGGCACATACAAAATGAAAAAATACTTGAAGCTCTACCTTTATATAAAAGGCTATAATTGGCAGAAGGTAAAACCTTATGGAACCTGCCATATTGATTTTTGTTAATAAGATCTGACGGATGCTCAACCCTAAAACCTAAGGCAAAAGGTTTTGCTTCCAATTCTGCCCCAAGTTTATATAATATTTTGTAAATATCTTTACAACTGTGTCCTGTTGCTAAGATTACTATATCAGTCGTTATTTCAAAAATATTACTTTCAATTGAAGTTTTATCAAGTTTTAATTTCCATTTACCTTCATTTAAGTTGCTTTTATTTTCTTCTATATCGATAAGTTTTGTATTAAAATAAAATTCCACACCATTTTTTATAAAAAAATCTCTAATATTAGATACTACCTTTATAAGATTATCACTTCCAATATGAGGATGAGAATCATATAGTATAGATTTTGGACTTCCAAAGTAATGAAAAATTGAGAAAACTTTTTGGTTTATCTCGTCTCTGCTTCTTGTATATAGCTTCCCATCTGAATATGTCCCAGCACCACCTTCACCAAAATTAATGTTTGAAAAAGGATTGAATCTCTTATTTTTAACAAAATTTTCAATAGTTTTGCTTCTATCTTCAACCTTTTCACCCATCTCAACAATAATAGGGGATATTTTATTTTCCAAAAATGCAAATGTCGCAAATATTGAAGAAGGACCAAAACCGATAATTACAGGTTTATTTTTAGCTTTTATTTTATTTTCTATTATTTTATCTTCTGTATTAGATAGCTGATTTTCTCTTTTTACCTTTTCTTGAAAATCATTTTTATTTTGAAAGTTTTTGATATAAGAGTCTATATTAAATATGTTTTTCTCTTTTTCGATAAACTTGATACTTTGAATTCCAAGCTTTTTCTTTTTATCAATTTCAATATTTAAAAGCTTAATTCCATCCTTGTTATGTAAATCAAGTTGATACTCAATTATTACCTTATCCTTATTTCTTGCATCTATAGATTTTTTAATTATTGTCCAATCATTAATATCTATTTTCTTAAGTGTTATTTCAAGTAAATCATCGGGTTGAATTTTATCTGAAATGTAAAGTCTAAGGATTATCTGCATATTAAATTTTATACTTTGAGAAAGTTATGACTATCGGTTCCCTTTTATTTCCTCTTTCATCAAAGTTGATTATGGTAATAGTTTTTACAAGTTGATAATTTTTATATGCAAAATATTGTATATTTATCTCCATCTTCTTGCTATTATCCTGATAAAATATTACTGTAGAAATAAGATTATTCAAAAATATAAAATTGTATGATGTTAGTTCTGAGTTATCTTTTAAAATAAAAGTATTTTTATCCTGTGATATCGTATAATTTTCAAACTGCTTATTAAGTTCTTCTTCAGAAATAAAAACATAGGATAAAAGTTCAGTATAAATGTTAAAATATGAAAGAGCAAAATCAACATAATCTGATTTTATTCCATCTAAATTAATATTAACTTTGCCATTATCAACAATTAAGACAATTAAAATATCTTTTGACTGCTTTGAAAAAGCATCAGATGGAAGTTGACTTAAAAAATCAGTGAAAACCGAAGAAGATATATTGCAGCTAAAACTTTTTGGTAAAAGAGATTGTTGCTTTTTTATTGCAGAAATAAATAAAGCTTTTATATCCTGTGCAAAAAGATTATAAAAAGAAAAAAATAATAAAACTAAAAGAAAAAAAATTAAGATTTTCCTATTCATTAAACTAACTCACTTTATTTTTATTTATTTTATTTAATTTAATTCATTTTATTTATTTTTTAATTTTTTTGTTTTTATTTTTTTATTTATTTTTTTTTTTTTAATTTTTATTTTTTTTTTTTTTTTTTTTTTTTTTTTTTTTTTTTTTTTTTTTTTTTT
>DAOOKC010000026.1:0-19295 GCA_035385485.1 Exilispira sp. | reverse complement strand
ATTAAAACTTTATCATTTACAAAAGCTCAATAATAGCAACCTAAATTTTTTAAAAAATTATATAACAAAGAATAAAACAATAAATTCAAAATTGAATCAAAGTTTTAAACCTAAAGAAAATATTATTTTTTTAAATAAAAAGATAAAATTTACTTTTATTTACAATCTATTAAAAAGTCAAAAAGTTTATTTTATTGGTGGAATCTTTCAGGACATTTCATCTAAAAAATCATTTATTTATTATTATTTTATACTTTTTGCTTCTATTATTTTGAACAAAGAAATTTATATGTTTAACTGCACTTTTGAAATTAAAAACATTTTTTTAAAAAAGCTTTTTCTAAATTTAATGAATTTTGCTTCAAGAAAAAACCTAATAAAAATAATTGAAGTTAGAGATTACGTTAGTTTAAATCTTATTAAAAATATAGAGGTTTCTAAAAAATTAATAAAAGATCCTTTTGATAAAAGGGAAAAAAAGAATAGAAGATTAAAAAAGTATATAATATTGAGAAAAAATTTTACAAAAGATAATATCAGCTATTTAAAAACAAATTTTATTGAAAATTCTGCTATCTTTATTTTTTCGATTAACAAATCTTACTTTAACAAAAAGGAAAATGGTATAAATCAAAACTTTCTTTCTGAATATTTTTTATTTTCTTTGAAAAAAGCGGGTTATGATTTGCTTTTTATTATTTCTGATACTAAAGATTTCGATTTTATAAATAAAATGCTTAAAAATAAAAAAATTAGCATTCATCTTATAAAAATTTCTCAAAAAAGTCTTAATTCGCTTAAAAAAATTTTACAAAATTATCAATTCAAAATACTGTATACTGAAAGACTTCATTGTTTTTTAGTATTAAAAAATTTTATCGATTTAATAATAATTAAAGGGAATAAAGTCGAAAATTACATAAATACATGGTATAGTAATAAGATTTTGAGATAATATTAAACGAAAAAAATAAAAACAGAAGATATTATATAATAATTAAATGATAGGTTAAAAATGAAGAAAAGCATTAAGAAAAAAAACAAACACCATAAACTTACCACTTATTCAATTTTCGCATTTTTTATTCTTGTAGTCTTTCTTTCGATAATTATATTATTTTTTGGTATAATAAAATTCCCAGCTAATACAGAAATTGAAGATAATACCAATGTTACATATTATGATGAAATTGAAATTGAAAATAATACTAATTTTGAAAATAAAACTGATAAAATAGAAAATGCTAATAAAGATGAAATTTTCAAAAATAAAAATAACATTTCTATTCTGGTAAGCCCACAGGAAAAAAAGGAAGAAAAAAGAAAAAAAAGCATCTGTATTATAATTGATGACTATGGATATCAGGATACTTCATCTATATTATTGAATCTTCCTTTTAAGATTTCTGTATCTATTTTACCGGGTCTTCCATTTTCAAAAAGTGGATTTGCCCTTTTTTCTAATTCTAAAAACATAACTCCAATGCTTCATATACCAATGGAATCAATTAATCAATTTGCTCAGGCTGAAAAAAATGAAATAAAAACAGGTGATAATGAAAGTGAAATTACTAAAAAATTAGACCTATTCTTTCAAGAAATACCTGCTATGTTTGCCAATAATCATATGGGTTCTAAAGTTTCACTTTCAGAAAACACCATTAAAATAATTCTTAATTACCTTCGCAAAAAAGGAGTTAGATTTGTTGATTCCCATACTATAAATAATTCTCTTTTCGTTCCGATTGGGAAAAGTATTGGCTATCCTATCTTTGAAAACAATCTTTTTCTTGATTATAATGATGATGAAAAACTTCCAGAAAAAGAATTTAATAAGGCTTTAAGTATCCTTAAAACTAGAGATTTTATTATTATAATTGGGCATAATACAAAAAAACAGACTCTTGACTTTCTTATAAAACTAGCAAATTCAAATTTAATCAATCAATATGATTTTGTAACAGTTAGAGAATTATTTGAAAAATATTAGATCTACTTTATAAATCCAGACATGTTTCAAATGCTTTTTTCATTTTATTTAATGCTTGTAATTCAATCTTTCTTATAGATTCAGAAGTTAAATTATATTGATGAGCTATCTCTCTTAATGTCAATGGAATGCATGAAGAAAGTCCATATCTTTTTTCGATAATATCTCTTTCTCTTTCTGTCAGTAGTGATAATAGATACTCAAATTCTTCTTCATTCATCTTACTTTCAATATAAGCCATAGGATTATCATTTGAAGGTATTTTTTCAGCAAGAGAATGATCATCTTGATTCAGCCCTGTATCATCTATCGATATAAAATTAAACTCATAATCTATGATTGAAGAATATTCACTATTTTTTGATTTTTCTTTTTTTATTTTCCTTAATTTTTGATGTTTTCTAATTGGTATTCTTATTAAAGAACTTGATTTATCTGCCATCCTTGAAATCGCCTGTTTAATCCAGAAATATACATACATACCAAAATTTTCACTTTTGTTTATATCATACTTATTAATTGCACAATATAAACCTATTACCCCTTCCTGAATGAGATCTTCTTTATATGATGGATTTGATGAAAATTTAGAAACCAAAGATAGAATTAGAGGCTTAAAAATATCTAAAATTTTCTGAAAACTTGAATTATCTCCATTTTTTGCATTCTCGATAAGATAATTTAATTCAATTTGAGATAAATCTTTTATTATAGCTTGCTTTGTAACCATCATAATAATTTCGATCTCCTCAATTAATAATATGCAACTTTCGTGCCATTATTTTTAATATAATTTATATAAAATAATATCCATTCTTTTGAATTCTAGTAATAAAGTTAAATAAAAAAAGTTAAATAAAAATATTTGTATTTTAAATTAAAATTATGATTTACATTAATAAAGGATTGGTAGTAATATATTTGAAATTAAATAAATTAGAGTGAAACTGATTTTTTTGATCTTTGAGTTATAAAAATTTATACAATATTTGTTGAAAAAAAAATACAGTGCCTAAAATGAATATTTTATTAACAAAGAATTAATAGCTTCAAAAGCAATCTGATCTATCTCTTTTTTTTCATTTAAAGAAAGTTTTAGAATATCTATTTGTTCTCCAAAGCAGACTCTAACATTTTTATTTTTATTTAAAGTAAAACCCCCTGGTGGAATTACATCTCTAACCCCAATCAGTGCTATTGGTTGAATTATAGATTTTGCAATTTCTGCAGCTTTTAATCCACCTTTACTAAATTGCTGAAGATTTCCGTCTTTAGACATCCTTCCCTCAGGAAATATAATAAGATGCTGCTTTTTATTGAGGTTTTCAAGTATTTTTTTTAATGTCGATACCTTAGATTTTTGATCATATATATTTACAAAAATAGAATGAGCCTTTCGCATCCAGAAGTTCATGACAGGCATTCTAGAAAGTTCAATATTTGCAACAAATCCAGCCAATATTGGTAAAACTCCATAAATTACAGGTATATCATAGGGAGATGTATGATTTGAAATAAAAACATAAGATCTATTTTTTTCGTAGTTAAATTCACCTATTTTTTCAAGATTAATTTTTGCTATTTTAATTAATGCCTTCCCCCAACTATTTACAATTTTATATGTATAGCGTTCATCAGTCCCTTTTATTTTATGAATAAAATAAGATGGAATATAAAAACCCATCGAAATTGTTTTTAATATTGCATTAATTATTGGATTTGATGGGTCATATTTTTTAACTTCCTTAATTAAAGTTCTCCATCTATTTTTTGAGCCATCTAAAAGTTTAGTATATTTTAATCCACCAACAAAACCAGTTGTGGTAGACTCAAAGTCCTTATTTGTTAAATCACTCTCTTCAACTAAATTATTATTTTCTTCAATATCTTTATTGATGTCCAAAGATATCTCCAGATGAAATTTGAATAAAAATATAAAATAATTAGAAAATTTCAATATCAGTTTTTAGAAATATAGGGTATCATCTTAAGTGTATCTTTGAACTCAGAAATTAACCTATTTGCTAAAAACTTAATTCCCTCCTTTCCCCCTCCCGCAGCATAAATGGCAAATGGTCTTCCTATTAAAACATAATCAACATTATGAAGTAGAACTTTTACAATATCTTCGCCATTCCTGATACCACCATCAAAACCTATTAGAAATTCTGGGTATTCTCTTTTTATAAATTCAATATCGATAGTCTGTAATATTTTTATAGTCGATAGCATTGACGATAGCGATCTTCCACCATGATTTGAAATTATGACCGAGTTTATTCCATATTTAGCAAGCTTAATACAATCATAAGTATTACTTATACCTTTTATTATTATTTTTTTTGTTGTTGAATCCCTTAATTTTATTATATCATCAATACTATACTTTTCTATTTTAACATCACTTTTTTTCATGGTTGGTAAAATTAATGAATCTAAGTCTATAGCTATAGCACTTATAGGAGTACTTTCAAAAAATTTCAATTTTTTAATCATCTTTTCCAATGGATATCTTGGTTTTAGTGTTATTATACCATTATAACCCGTCTTTTCTAGAATTTTAGCCATAAATAGATATTTTTCGTCACTGGAACCATCACCTATAAATCCTAAAATTTTAGATTCTATTGCTCCTTGAAGGATTGAGGTATAATATTCCTCTTCATCAAGCACTCCACCTAAATTTGAGGCTACTCCAGAAATAGGAGCAATGCCAATAGGTATTTCGACATTTTGATTAAATAACTCACTTTTGAAATTATATGATTTGTTTGATAATAACTCTATTTTTAATGCAATTTTTCGAAGATCATAATAATTTGAAATAAATGCCTCATTTCTATAAGCTCCTCCCATGCCTGGAAGTTCTCCTATACAGCCAAATCCATCGCAAACTTTACATACTTTACATCTTCCAGCGAAGTTTTTTATGGCATTTACAAGTATTTCTTTTTCATAAGATTCTTCTTTTGCTTTATAAACAATTTTAATCTGTTGTTTTTTATTTGAAAATGAATAATAGATTTTATCGTAGTATTTTGAAGAAAGCACATCGGGTAATTCTCTTTTAATCGAAAAATTATAAAATGAATTTTCTTTGAAAATTGGAGTTTCTCTAAAATAAATTTTATATAGTGATAGACTATTTTTATCTTTGTTAAAACATGCAAGCTTTTCTTCAGATCTAGACTGCGGTTCATTTCCAATTATAGTCGAAATATAATTTGTTAAAATATCATAACCTAAATAATTGTGATATCTATCGTCAATAAAGAATCCACCTTCAAGTCTTAAATTAATATCTAAAAAATATAACTTCCCTTCACTAACTATATATTTGATCTCACATGGCATATGATGTATTTTCAACCTTTGAACTATATCCAGAGAATAATCAATAATAAGTTGAGCAACTTTTTTTGAAACTCTATCTTCTCTTTTTCTTTCAATCAAAAATTGTGAATCCATATTTGTGATTTTCCATAGATTCAATATTGCTATATTTTTTTCACCTATTAAAAACTGTATTTTATAAGTATCACCTTCAATAAATGGTTGAACAAGCACTTCTCCTGTTGGTGAATGCTTTTTTGCATATATAAAAGAGTCATAAACATCATTGTTTTTAGCTTTTATTACTCCAAGACCTCCCATATTTTCAGTTGGTTTTAATACTAATTGATTTGAACTTTTATTTTCAAGATTTAAATTATAAAACCAGAATATCTCTGATGGTATAATAGAAAGTCCTGGGAAAAATCCTTTTTCATTATAACCTTTCATCAAATTATAAAGTTTATATTTATTTGTTATAAGTTCAGAAATTGTATAATTAAAATGCTTTAAATTCAAATGACTTGATAAGGCAGATATTGTGGCATGGACATCAGAATCCACTGAACCAATTCCTTGAATCTCAGAAAGTTCTGATTGTGAGAGTGTGTCAATAAATCTTTTTATTGATTCTATATCTCTTGTACTTAAATTAATTGATATATCTGCGACTGTATGACCGATAGCCTTGGAATCTATATCGACAAGATATATAAAATATCCCATCTCTTTTGCTTTTAAAAGAAGTGGCAACTCAAACATAGAACCACCAAGTATAATTAATCTTTTTTTCTCCATATAATCCCTTTTTTAATGACCGTTTTCTTAAATTTTTTATTTATTTCATCTATTTTTTTATAAATAATATCTTCTTTTCCAATGATATCGAAAAGATTAGAACTATCTTTAATTAAGCCCGATACTTTTATACCAATTAATCTAATTTTTTTACTTTTAATTCTTGTCTTTACTACATTTTCAATATTTTTATATGCGACATTGGCAATTTCATTAGCATCAAAAGTTGGCTCATTTAAAGTTGATTGTTTTTGAAATGTTTCAAAATCTTCATCTCTTACTTTAGATGTTATAACTGTTGACTTATAGTCCTCATCTCTAAGTTTTAATGCTAATTCTTCTGCAAAATCTGATATAAATTCAAAAATATCTTCAGAAAATTCTATATCCTGTTCAAAAGTCGTCTCAGTTGAGAAAGATTTGGTATCATTTTTTTCTTCTTTTAATCTTTCATTAAAAAATCTTTTCAAATAAAAATATTCTATAAAACTTCCAACTTTTTTTTCTAAAAATCCTAAATCATATTTAAATATATCCTTAAAATAAATTATTCCTAAATTATTAAGCAATTCAGAGGTTTTTTTCCCAAAAAAAGGTATTGTATATATAGGACTTGCCATTATAAAGTTTTCTTCTTCTTTTTCATTAAGTATAAGCATTCCATCAGGCTTGCATCTATCCGAAGCCATTTTTGAAATTAATAAAGAAGATGAAACTCCAATAGAACAGGTTAAACCAAATTTTTTAAAGATCTCAGATTTAATTGTTTTGACTAATTCTTCATAATTTTTATATAAAGGAACCATTCCAGTTAAATCAAGATATCCCTCGTCTATCCCTATTTTATAAACAAATGATGAAAAGTTTTTTAAAAGTTCGAAAATAGATCTTGATTCTTTAACATATTTATTAATATTTGGTCTAACGAAAATAGCATTTGGACATAATATTTGTGCGGTTTTTACTGGCATTCCAGATCTTACTCCATACTTTCTTGCTTCATATGAACAGGTGGAAACAACACCTCTTTGTGGAGGTTTATTCCCTATAATTACTGGTTTGCCTTTTAAATTAGGATTGTCCCTTATTTCAACTGAGGCGAAAAAAGCATCCAGGTCTAAATGTGCAATCTTTTGTTTTTGGTATTGCATTTTCATAAAATAATATTAACTTAAATATGGATTGAGTAAAATATAATGTCATTTATCAATTTTTTTCTGGACTTATTTAATCCTAAAGCTGATACTCCCTATGCCAAACTAAAAAAGATTAAAAAAGAAATAAAGGATTTTTCTCCTAAATATTATAATCCAAATAAATTGATTTTCTATGGAAGTTTTGCTCATGATTTATATTCATTTTCAAATTCATGTCAATATTTTGAAAAACCTTTGTCACATCTTTTTTTAAATAAAAAAGTCTTAGAATCTTTTATTTTAATGCTTATAAATATCATTTTACCAAAAGAAGTTGCTGCATATGTTATGATGCTTGAAAAAGAAAGAGTAGATGAAGTTATTAAAAAATATGGTTATGAAAATGCTGAAAAGTATTATCAGAAAATGATTCAGTATATTAGATCATATTTAAAACCAGGTATAATTAAAAGTATAGACGATCAAATCAACAAGATTAAACAATTATATGAATTAAGTAACCACAACTATAATGAATTATTTTTAATTTTTAACCCGGCTTTTAATTCGACTCAAATAAAAAAAAGTTTGAATTTTAATGATATTAAAATTTCGATTAGATTTATTTCAGCATTTGAAGATTTCAGCTTTCTTGTGGCTAACACAATTATAGATGAATCTATTTTGACTCCTCTACTTACTTATTTAAAAAAATATTCGGAAAAAGATCCGACATTCAATTTTGATGAATCCAGAATAAAAAAAGAGATTCAAAAGATAATAAAAATATTAAATGATAAATTTAGTTTTAATAAATTTGAGACTATATTAAAAGCATTAAAAGAGGATGTGGATTATAAAATTAAGATTATACCACATAATGAAACATATACTCAAAGTCTTATTAATGATAAGATAAAAAATATAGAAAACTATTTGACTGTATACAAAAATAATGAAAAGAACAAAAATATAGAATTAATAGTTAAAAAATTATTTAATGATATACAGATCATTAAGAGTGAAATTTATAATGAACAGGTCTCTACTCACTTTTCTAGCAATCTTTTACCTGCACTTAATTTTGTAAAACCATATGAAGTTTTTAGAACTTTTATCGTATATTACTGGGAAGGTAAAATTAAAGTAAACTTCAATTCATTTATTTTTAAAGCTCAATATACAGATGATTCTTTAAAGGAAAATATTAATAACCTATTTCATGAAGGTTCTTCATTTATTGATAAAGTAAATGAAACAGAAGAATCATTTGAAGATTTAAAAAAATATTATTCATTTTTACAAAAAAAACCAGATTCAATCTTAAAATCTACTTCCCAAAAAAATAATATGATTAATGTTATAATGAATGCAAATAAGAAAATTCAGAGCATATTAATACAGGGATTAACTTTTTTAAGTCAACTTAATCTTGTTTTGGAAATACTTATAAACCAGGTTGAAAGTAAAGATCAGTCTAAAATTACAAATCTGTTGATGATAGTTGATATTACAACTTTTAAAAACTTAAAAACATATCAAGAAAAAGTAAAACAAGCTAAAAACTTACTTGAAAGCCTTATGCAATATTAAGTTGAATTCTTTTTGTAGGTATAAAAATGAAAAAAGAAAATTTAATTGTGGTTTCTAATCCTTTAGTACAACATTATCTTTATCATCTTAGAGATAAGACGACAAAACCCGCTCTTTTTCGAACATTAACAAAAAAATTAACATTACTTTTATGCTTTGAAGCAGCAAAAGAGATAGAATTAAAGAAAAAAGAGCTTGAAACTCCATTAGAAAGGACAGAAGGTTTTGTAATAGGCAATGAGATTGTTTTAATACCAATATTAAGAGCAGGTCTAGGAATGATAGATGCAATTTTAGAACTATTTCCAAATGTTGATGTCGGTTATATGGGATTTCAAAGAGACGAAAATACAGCAATTGCTAAAGGTTATTATTCAAAGTTACCTGATCTTAATAATAAACTTGTATTTATAGCAGATCCTATGCTAGCAACAGGTGGATCTTTACAAAAAGCCATTGATGAAATAAAAAACTACAATCCTAAAAAAATAATTGTTATTTGCGTTGTAGCTGCTCCTGAAGGTGTAAAATTAATCCTTGAAAATTATCCTGAAGTCAAAATATATACAGCATCCTTAGATAGAGAGCTAAATGATAAAAAATATATTCTTCCAGGTATTGGTGATTTTGGAGATAGACTATACGGAACACAAAATTATAAAGAATAATGATACTTTTTTTGATCAATTAATAGAAAAACTTGCCAATTTTTTTAAAGAAGATGATATTCCTTCAGTTTCAAAGATAAAAGAAGAAGGATCAAATCCATTTGAAATCTTAATCTCAACTATTATATCAGCAAGAACTAAAGATGAAGTAACATATAGTGCATCGAAAAGATTGTTTTCAATTGCTAATACTCCACTTAAAATCTCAAAACTTAGCGAAGATCAGATAGCAAATATTATATATCCTGCAGGTTTTTATAAAGTAAAAGCTAAAAACATAAAAAAAACTTCAGAAATTTTGGTCCAAAAATATAATTCTCAAGTGCCTTCAAATATGGAAGAGCTTTTGACGCTTCCTGGGGTTGGAAGGAAAACAGCCAATCTTGTTCTTGCTGTTGGATTTCAAAAAGATGGATTATGTGTGGATACTCATGTTCACAGGATTTCAAATCGCCTTGGGATTGTTTCTACTAAAACACCATTAGAAACAGAAATGGCTTTAAGGGAAATTTTACCAAAAAAATATTGGGAGATATATAATAAACTTCTTGTTATACTTGGGCAGAAAATTTGCCATGCAAAGAAAACTTGCTGCGAAAATTGTCCAATTAATAAACTTTGCAAAAAGATAGGAGTAAAAGGCAAATTTTAAAAAGATAAAAAACTAACAATAAGTTAAATTATTAATTTTCCTGAACAATCTTTTTTTGTAATTCAGTTATTTTTATAACCTGATCTATCGCTACATCAAGCATTTTCAAAAATTGTTTTTTACCGAAAGATTCTCCACCACTTCCGGCTGAGATATCTACTAAATCGCCTTTATCTGTTGCGACAACATTCATATCACAATAGGCTTTTTCGTCCTCTTCATACATTAAATCAAGGAGTATTTTACCTTCGACTATTCCAATAGAAATAGCTGCCACATAGTTTTTTATTGGATTTACCTTTATTAATCCTTTAGAAAGATATTTTTTGAAAGCCAAAGCTGCTGCTACAAATCCTCCAGTAATAGATGCTGTCCTTGTTCCGCCATCGGCATTTATTACATCAGTATCAATATAGATGGAATAACCGGGAAAACATGTTAAATCTATTCCACCTCTAATCGATCTTCCTATTAATCTTTGAATCTCAACACTTCTTCCATCTATCTTATTTCTATCTCTAGCCTTTCTTTTTAATGTTGAACCTGGAAGCATACTATATTCAGATGTAAGCCAGCCTATACCTTTATCTTTAGCAAATGAAGGGACTTCGTCTGTTAACATTGCGGTACATATAACTTTAGTATTTCCGAAAGATATCAAGCATGAACCATCAGCGTTTTTAATATAGTTGGGTTCTATTAATATTTGCCTTGCTTCATTCCACTTTCTTCCATCTGACCTTACAAAGTTATCTTTAATCTCCTCTGAATTATTTTGATTTTTTGTAATACCAATTTTTTCAAGCTCTTTTTGAAGATTCCCCATAATTACTCCTGAAAAATTATAAAATTTTTAAAATAATTGATAATTAAAAATCTATATCCCTTTTTTTTATTTTATGTATACCATCTATAAATTGCATCATTCCATCTTCATTTTCAACGACATAAACAATTTTACCTGATTTTAATTTTTTTATATCAACTACTTTTCCATATCCATATTCATCAGTTCCTATACAATCGCCTTTTTGGAATTGTGTTTCAAATTCTTCTTCTACAACAAAATCAGATAAAACAGGATTTAAAAGACAACTAATATCCAAATTAATTGATCTTAATTCTATATTTTTTGAGTGCAAAAAATAAAGATAATCTTTTGCCCTTGTCATACCAACATATAAAAGTCTTCTTTCTTCTTCTTCATCTGCTTCTATTCCGTATCTTTTATATGGTAAAATAGTTTCACTAACATAGGGTAAAAAGACAACATTAAATTCTAGACCTTTTGCAGAATGCAATGTACCCAAAATCACCCCTTCATTCTCATCTTCATCTTTAAAAAAAGGTACAACTTTTGATATAAAAGATTGGAATAAATCTTCACTATTATTTGTTTTTTGAAGATGTTCCTCTTCTAATTTTTGTGCAATATTTATCAAAAGTTCATAATTTTCTTTCCTTTCCAGATACTCTTCTTCACCTGCCTTTTTCCACTCTTCTAAAAAGCCTCCTTCTTCCAACAGTAATTCTAAAAATTTCACAATATTTCTTTGATTGAACAACTTATTTAAAAATCGGGCAAAATCCTTCACTTTATCATTATCAAAATTAGATAAAATCTCAAAAAGAGTCTTAGAACTTTTTCCTTTTTCTACCAATATTTTTTCAATAGTTTTACTACCTATTCCTTTCTTTGGGTAATTGCAAATTTTTTTCAATAAAAATTCATTGTCCTGATTTAGCTTAAAAGAAATATAATAAATAGCATTTTTTATCTCTTTTCTTTCAAAAAAATTAACCCCTCTTAACATTTTGAATGGAATTTTTTTTTCAATAAATTTATATTGTATTTTTATCAGTAACCAGGATGCTCTTACTAAAATAGCCATATTTTGATAAGCCACACCTTTTATATTAAGTTCTTCAATCTTATTTATTATATAATTTATCATACTTGATTCATAATTAAAAACCGCAAGCTCAACTTCTCCTTCTTCATGTTTAACTGGTTTTACCTGTTTTTCTCTTCTATTTATATTTTTTGAAATAACTCTATTTGCATAATCAATTATCTTTCTTTTACTTCTATAGTTTTCATCCATATAAATAATCTTTGCATTTGTAAAGTTTTTTTCAAAATTCATTATTGGCTCTATTGAGGCTCCTCTAAAACCATAGATAGATTGATCTTCATCACCGACTGCTGTAATATTTGCTCCGTTTGATAAATATATTAAAAACTTATTTTGAAGATTGTTCACATCCTGATATTCATCGACAAGTATATAGTCAAATTGAGTTCTGATCTTTTCTTTTACCTGTTCATTTAAAATCATAGTTAATAAAGGATATAAGATTAAATCAGCATAATCAAAAAGTGATGATCTATACAAAAATTTCTGATACTCAGAAAATATTAATAACATCAATTTTCGTCTTTCATCGTATTCTAAAAGGAAATCGCTTTTACTATTATCTTTTCTATTTAAAAGAGGATGAGCTTCATTATAACAATAAAAAATAATATCTTCTTTATATGTTTCCTTTGCAAGAATTATATATTTATATGCCTGTTCTACAGAGATTGAAAGAATTTTTTTATCTGATATTATATCACTTATAATTTCTTTTGAATCCTCTTCATCTATAACAGTAGATCCATTTTTAAATCCAAAAAGATTTTTATTTTCGATCATCATTCTTAATGCGAATGAATGAATTGTAGAAATATAAGGATTTAAAGTGCTTTTCGATATTTTGATTTTTAATCTTTCTAGCATCTCATTAGCAGCTTTATTTGTATATGTTATTGCTACAAGTCTTTCTGGTGAAAACCCCAAATCAATTAAGTAAAGAAATTTTTCAACAATTACTCTAGTTTTTCCGGCACCAGGTACAGCGATTACAAGAGTGGGAAATTGTATTGAATGAATGGCTTCTAATTGCTTCTGACTTAATTCCATTATTTTTCACCAGAATCTTCAAAAATTTGTCTTATAATTTCCCTAAAATTATTATATCTCATCAAAATAAAGACTTCCTGTTCTTCAAGTTCATTTAAAAATTTACCTTTTACCCTTGATATTGCATTTTCACATGATTTCTTAGATAAATTAAGTAAAGCAGAAATTTGAGAAGGTTTCATGTTATTTATATAACATGAAAACACCTGACTTTCTAAAGGTGAAAATTTAGACATAATCTTTTTCAACTTTTCAAAGATAGTAAACTCAAATGCAAAAAGGTCAAAAGTTTCTTCATTTTTATCATTAATCTCAAAGATATTTATATCATAAATAGATTGACAATTTACACCATCAAGTTTTTTTCTAACCTTTAAGTAATTTAAAAGTCTATTTTTTATAATATTTCTAAGATAAACAGAAAAATGAACTTTTAAGTCGGGATTATAGGTATCAACAGCATTTAAAAATGCAATATTTGCCTCTGCTTTTAAGTCATCTATTTCATTTGTAAGATTGGCTTTGTTAGCAAAAATTAAAACTAATTTTGTAATATAAAGATCATATTTTTGATATAACTTTTCAAGAGCATCTTTATTTTTATTCTTGGCTTTTTCTATAATCTGTAAATCTATATTAGCCTCCTATATTAAATCAAGCTTTCAAAAAATTTTATAAATAAAAAATCATTAATTAATAAATAATGTTAAAAAAATTTTTTATAACTATTTTATAAACAATAAAATAATAGCACAGATTGTGCAAAAACTTAAAACAGTTAAAAAACTGGAAATAATATCATCTATCATTATCCCGATTCCACCTTTTAACTTCTGAACCTTTTTAATAAAAAATGGTTTTACTATATCGAAAAATCTAAATATTATAAATAAAACAAAAGAAGCCAGGATATAAAAATATCTATTAGCAATAAAATTTTCAAGATTAATTCTATGATTACTTAAAATATTAAAATATCTTGTTACAATAAAGTTAATTAATGTTAAAGGAATAAGAGAGATCATCATACCAACAACTTCATCAATAACTATAATAGAAGGATCCTTTACCATCAGTTCTTTTTCAAACTTTGTAGAAAAAATAGTACCTAATAGTAAAGAAATTATAATGAAAATCATTAAGATCCAGAATGAAGGCTTGATAACTAAAAATAAAACAAGAGTGATAAATGAAGCAAAAGTTCCACTTGCGAAAGGAAAATAACCAATATAAAAAAAGGTCGAAATCGTTTTCGTCAAAACTTCAGATGCATAATATAGATAGTTCTTAATATACTTAAAACTTGAATAATAAGCTAAAATCAAAGATATAGTAAAGAGTAATAATGGTATATATGATAAAAACGCCATATTCTCAGTCAAAAAATAAACTTTAATATAATTTTTGTTTATAGCATAAAAAAGATAGAAAACAGCAATAGTAATCATTTGAAAAGCAGTTTTAAACTTTGCTTCTTTTGAGGTAACAAATTTTGATTCATTCTTTTCTTTTATTCCATCATTATAAATATTTTCATTATTAAAATTACTTTCTTTTATATTAATTGGCTTATTTTCACCTTTCCCATCCTTTCCAAATACTTCTATTTCCACCCTCATCATTGTTACAAAATATTCTCTTAAAATCATTAATATCACAAAGAAAAATGGTAAATAGACATAATTTTTTAATGAAAAAATAATAAAAGCAGATAAAGTAAGTATTTTATCTGCCAGTGGATCTAAAAAAGCTCCAATTTTACTTACAGCATCAAATTTTCTCGCAAAAAATCCATCAAACCAATCAGTTATAGAGGCAAGAGAATATATAATTAATGAGATAATTAAATATACTAGCTTATCTAGTAATAAAAAATATATAAAAGGAATAACTAAGATAAATCGTAAAATTGTAAGAATCATTGGAAGTTTTTTCTTAAAATTCATATTATTTCCCCATAAAAATCATAAAAAAAAGTATCATATATCCTTATTTTATGTTTCCTTTCCGACCAATTTGTAAAATTTTTTTTTGATTTATCATTTTTTTCTATATATGTCAAGCCATCAAGATCAGGAGCTTGAGCCCAGGATCTTCCTATATAGTAGTCTTCATCTTCACCTTCTATATATATTTCCTCTTCATTTCCAATAAATCTTGCAAGCCTATTTTTTAAAGTTTGTTCGAATGAATTTATTAGATCATTTCTTCTTTCAATAGAAATTTCGGGTTTAATTTTGTTTTTTAACTTAAATGATGGGGCTTTTTCCATATCAGAATATGCAAAAACATTTAAATAATCTATTGGTAGACTTAACAACCTTTCTTTTAATAAAAGATAATCATTTTCAGTTTCCCCTGGAAAACCCGTTATAATAGAAGTTCTAATAACAGATTTTTCGAATTTTTCTTTAATCCATTTAATAATAAATTCAATTTTATTATAATCTATTTTTCTTCCCATTCTTTTTAAGATGTGATCAACTAAATGTTGTAAAGGAATTTCAAAATATGGAATTACTCCATTTAAAGAAAATATTTTCTCTATAATATCTATTTCTTTAACATTGCCTAAACTATCAAGATTAAAATATAACAATCTAATTTTTTTTATACCAATATTAAAAATATTTTCTATAAGTTTAATTAATAAATCGGGATAGGAATTTTTATCGATATCCTGTCCATAATAAGCTGTATCCTGCGAAATTAAAATAATCTCTTCTATATTTTTTTCTTTTAAGATTTTTGCTTCTTTGATAAGCTGCTCTAAATTAAATGAACGGTATTTCCCTTTTATTAAAGGAATAGTACAGTAAGTACAATTTCTACTGCATCCTTCAGAAATCAAAAGATATTCCCAGTTTTTATTAGAAAGTTTCCTTGAAATGCTTTTCTCATAACTTTCAATTTCAAAAAAACTATAAAAGTCATCGTAATTTAGCACATAGTCGGCTTCTAATAATTCTTTTTTGAATTCTTCTTTATATAAATTTACCGCACACCCTGTAAGAATAATTTTAGATTCTGGTCTTTTCAACCTACTTGATAAAATTGTTTCTTCTATCGTTTCATTAATAGCATCTTCAATAAAACCACAGGAATTGATAATAATGTAATCTGCATCATCTATGTTTTCAACCTCGATAAAACCTTTTATTGAAAGTGATTTATTAATTTTTTGAGAGATTACCTCATTTTTTGAACATCCAAGAGTAATAATATAAAAGGATTTTATAATATTCTCCTAAATTAAAATTTATGACATAAATTAAAAGTTTAAATAATAAAACAAATATTATAAATAAAAAGAAAGATTGAATAAAAATTTATTTTTTAAATTCTATAACCAGGTTATATTTATCTGTCTGTTGATCATAAACCCATTTTGCTATGCAATATACTACAAATTCATTCGGCAATTGGATAGGATTATTATTTATAGTTAGATCCATCTTGCTTGCATTTGTGATTTGAATTATAACCTGTTTGCTTCCACTAATCTTTACTGAATCTTCAGGATTTAATAATTTTTCAATAGTCCCTTCTGTATCAGATTCGATTCTAACATAACCAGTTTTTTTAGCATGAACTACAACTGAAATAAAATTTGAAATCATAGGATTATTCAAAGCTTCCTGTTTATCATTAGATTCAGAAGATGATTCTATAACATAATTATTTTGATTAATCTTCCCATTTCCCTTTTCCGAGGTTAATCTTTCGATTGTTAATGCAACACTTGAAGAATCTATTTGATTTATCATTATCTGTAAATCAAACTGATTATTTTCATTAAAATCAAATTTTAAAATATCCTTTTCTTTCAAAATAATATCATCACTTATATCTGCTATATTAATTTTTATTGTTTTTTCATTTTTGTTTAACTCAACTATATTAATCTTAAATTGATAATCTCCATCTGGAATAATTAATATTTGTCCAGGTAAAAATGTTTTAACAATTTTTCTTTGATTAAAAATAAATTCATTTTCGTTTTTAGAAGGTTTGGTTTTAATCTCATTTGATGCTATTTCAACTTTCTCATGTTTAGGTAGATTTAATATTATAATAACTCCAGCAATTATTATTAATAAAAATACTGCAATAATAATTATAGGTATAGCATTTTTTCCTAAAGATGGGAGATTTATCTCCTTCTTAAGTGGTTTGGTTAATTCTTCTATAGGGGCTGGTTCTTCAATCTTTTTCTGTTTATGGTAATCATGGATTAATTTGTTTGCATCTAAAGATAAAAGCTGCGCATAATTTCTTAAAAAACCTAAATAATAAACCTCTCCTGGGAAAGCATCATAATTATCAGATTCAATGGCTTCAAGAAATTTTTTTGAAATTCTTGTTTTTTTTGCACAATCATCAATTGTTAAACCAAGTTCTTTTCTTCTATCCTCAATAATCTTGCCAACAGATCTTCCATTCATAAACTTTTCCCTATTTATTACATAGTAAATTTTTAATTAAAATGCCTTTTTTAATAATATATTTAAAATGTCTATAATAAATCCTAATAATTTTTATTCAAAAATATTTTCTATTACCTGAACATTGTTGGGTATAGTAAAATTAAATAAAAGATCAGATAAATCTTGATTTACCTTATATGAAGTAAAATAATATCTTATCATTTTCCCTTCAAGATTAACAGCTTCCTGATAAACAATAAAGCCAGTTTCATCAACATAAAGCAGCAAAGATTTAAAACCAGCTTCGACCCTCTTTGGCCATCCTTTTATTTTATAAACTTTAAAGTTGTTGAAATTATATAAAGATTTACCTTCAACAAAATTAAAAGTATATGCATCAAAGATATAACCTAAAGTCTCTTTTGATTGACCATAAGTAATATTGGGTTGACCTTTTTTTAAGTTTTGAGTTGCAACAACAGATAGTGACGGATAATATATATATAAAGTCCTACCATCTGAAACATATATTTTCTTTTCTGGTGAATTTATCTCAATTTTGAATTTCCCTGGATATTTATAAAAAATTTGCCCTTCTTGAAGTTGCCCCTTATCCGTAACTTGAAGAATTATATTGCCTTGATAATCTGAAATAGAAGCATAACGATTTTTCATAAGACTAACAAGAGCATTAATTGTATCCTGAGAAAAAATATTAAAAGAACAAATAATAAACAAAAAAGTTAAGAAAAATAATATTATAAATTGAATAAAAAATGATCTTTTTTTCATATTTCTTTACTCTTACTTCTTTTTATCAGATAACTAAATTTGTGCAAGTTAAATATAAGTTATCATAGAGATCTCAAATGATTAAAAATTTTTATAAAGTCATTTAAATTAAATTCTTCAGCTCTACTATTTTTGTTAATATTTTCCTTTTCAAATATAGATAAAAGTTTAGTATAAATAGATTCATCATTCTTAAAATTATTAAGTAATTTTTTTCTTTTATTTGAAAAAGATTTTGAAACAAATTCAAAAAATTCTTTTTCAATATTTTTATCATAAATTTTTTTCTTTGGCTTTAAAGAAAAAAAAGTTGAATTAACTTCAGGTTTGGGGAAAAAAGCATTGGAAGGAATATCAAAAAATTTATTCAGTTCAAAATGGTATTGAGTATATACTGTAAAAAATGACTTTTCAAATTTACCAAGCAATCTTTCAAAGTATTCTTTCTGAGTGGTAAGAAAAGCAAAATCGATTATATCTTTAAATTCTACGATTTTCATTATTATCTTAGTTGAAATATTGTATGGAATATTACCAAATATAATTAGTTTTTCCTCATTATAAAATTTAGACAAATCGAAAGATAAAAAATCTTCATTAAATACATATATCTTTTTTGATTTATTTAATAGATATTCACTAATTTTATTTAAAGAATCTTTTTCTGAATTCATCAAAAAGTTAAAGTCATAAGCATTTTGATTTTTACTATTATCAAAATTTCTTTCTATCTTATTATCATTTAAGTTATTGTAATTCTTTATTTTATCTTCAATATTTAAAGCACTTTCACAAAAAATTTTGAATAATAATTTTGAAAAATATTTATCAAGTTCTACTATAGCTAATTCTTTTGCTATTAAAATCAATACTATGGATACATTCCCACTTCCTCCGCCAATTTCAAGAAACTTTCGACCTTCATACTCCTGTAAAATAT
>DAOOKC010000025.1:0-20171 GCA_035385485.1 Exilispira sp. | reverse complement strand
TAAGTATCTTTTTATTTCTTTCTTTATTAGTTCTCCATTTTTCTCAAAGAATTCTTTAGCTTTTTTATTTTTGGGGTCTAATTTTAAAACTTTACCCCAAAATCTAGCAGCATTTATAATATCTTTATTTTTTTCATATTTTAATGCAAGATTTGTATATTCAACTAATTTTTTTTGTTTATATTCTCTAATTTTATCTAAATAAGATTTAGCAATTAATGAACCTGTGCGACCATATACATAAAAAAACATATCGGCTGCTTGAAATAAAAGATCTAAATCTTCATTAGCAATTGCTGAATTATATAATGATATTGCTTCATTAATAATTAATGAAAAAATCCCTTCCTCTGTTAAAAATTCTTCAGGACTTTTTTTCAATATTTCTGAATTGTATTCGGGATATTCTTCGATTGCTTTTTTATAAAATTCAGATTTTTGACTACTTATACTACTTTTTGTGCTTTGACAACTAGCTGATAAAAGTAACATAGATAAAAAGATTATCATTAAAAAAACAAATATATTCTTTCTCATAACCAACGACTCCTAATATACTTGTTAAATAATTATTCTATTAAATTTTAAATTTTTTTCTTATACACTGGTAAAGGCTGACTTTTCCCTTTAACAGTTATCATTTCAGGTCCTTCAAAGCCAGAGATCTTTGCTAGTTTATATGTTTTTTCACATATAACTAATTCTTTTGGTTTCGCATGACTACATAATCTAGATGCTGTATTTACTATATCACCAATTGCTGCAGCTTCTTTTCTTTCATTACTTCCTATGTTTCCTACAATTACTTTTCCAGTAGCTATCCCTATACCAATAAAAACTTTATCTGTAATCCATTTTGATTGAATTTCATATGATGCTTTTAATGCATTTATTTCTTTATTTTCTCCTTTAAAAATTGCCATAACTGAGTCACCAATGAATTTATCAATATCTCCATCATATTTTTTAATTATTTTAACCTGAAAATCAAGAAGAGAATTTAATAAATCCATTACTTCTTTAGGATCATGAGATTCTGAGTAAGATGTAAAACCTCTAATATCTGAAAAGAAAACAGTATATTCCTGATAGCTTGGCTCTATTATATCTGAAATATTAGTAGATTTTTTTATCATCTCTATTGTACTTTGAGAAACATAAGAACCTAGAAGTTGTCTTTCTTTTATTGCATCCAGCATATTGTTGAATTCTTTCATTAAAGCTTCAAGTTCATCTTTACCACTTGGTGGAACTTTAGTAAATTCACCCGCAGAAAGATTTTTAACTGCTCCAACAATAATATAAATCCTTTTTGTAAGAAGAAGTGTAATACCCCATATTAGAACTAAAGCCAAAGTTAAAAATAACAGATTGACAAAGAAAGATTGCATCCTCAATCTATTCTGTTGTTTGTAAAATCTATCATAAGATATTACAGTTGCAACATAACCTGGATACTCTATACCACCCGACCATTGGAAAGGTACTCTATAAATCAAAACACCAAGATAATTAAGCCCTTTTTTATATTTTTTAGAATAAAAATTGTTTGTCTCTGAAAAACTATTTTTAATTTTATCAGAAAGAGTATCATTATCTAAAATTTCAAAAGGAAATTTTTGGTTTATATCAGATCTATTTTTGGGAAAAGAAAGTAATCCTTCTTTATCAAAAATTACCAATTCTTCCAAATCATTAAATTTACCTTCATTTTTCTTAGTTTCAAAAATTTCTCTTCTTACATCATTTATAGTCAATTCATCAATTTTTTGAATTTTGAATGTTGTTAATGGTGATGCAATACTTCTTCCTACAACAAGTAAAAACTCTTCAATACTCGAATTTACCTGATCCACAAGCATTTTTTGACTTTTATTTGTAATATATAAGGTCAAACTAGAAGCAGCAATAAGATAAATTATTAAAAAAGATAAAATATACTTTGCTTTTAAATTCATTTTTACTCCTATTATAATAACATATAATAATATAAAGCAAAAAATTCAAAGTTCAAAAGAAAAAAGGTGTTTTAATGTTTTATATTTATAATTCTTGTTAATTAAATTTAATTCCTGTCAAAATGTTCCATATTTTCCGGTATCTCGATAGAAAACTCAATCAATCCCGCAATTTTACCATTTAAGAACCATGGTGTTTGATGTATTATCTTTTTTACTCCATTTTTTGAAATTGTATAGGTGTTCTTTTGAGCTTTTTCCATCATAGTTATAAGTTTTTCTTTTGAATTTTCATTATGACATTCTAAGAGGTTTTTTCCTATTCTATCACCATATTTTTCAAATGTCTTAATAGCTTTTTTATTCATATAAATAATTTTAAAATTAACATCACATACTGTTATAGCTACATCGATATTATCAAAAATTTCAAAATTTTCATGTTTTTCCATTTTTTCCTCCTTTATTTAAGATAAATATAAAAAGATAATAAGTATTTTTTTTTAAGAATAATAAAATATTAATAATAAAAAAATATTATCAATCTTTTGTGTTTTGATTTTTTATTTTTGTATGCTAATTTCTTATATAGAAATTGCAATTTAATAAAATAAGTATTTGCAAAATATTAATTTAATAAAATTTTTGTATTAATAAGGAAAATACAAGACTATTAAATTTAGTTTTTAAGACAATATTACTAGAAATTTTAACAAAAGCTTATTATTTTTTATTTTAACTTTTAAATTTATTATGATTTTTTATTATGATTTATTCATAAAATTTAGAAGAATGGAGAAAATAATGAAAAAAGTTTGGATTTTAGCGTTGATAATTTTCTTTATATTTACCCTTACCAGTTGTGCTCAAGATATTTCAAAGATTACGAAAAAAGTAAAAGATTTGAAACTTGATATCTATAAGATAAAAGGAATTATTACAAAAATTTACTTTTTAGATACAGATAAAATATATCTATATGAATTATCAAGTGAAAAAGAAGAAAATTCCATTACTTTAATGGTTAGTAGCAGTAAATATAGAAGAGGTGATAAAATAGATATAGTAGCAGAAGCTTTTAGATTGGAATTAAAATCATATGAACAAGACAAACAGGATTATTGGACAATATTAAAAAATTATATTATGAAAAAGACATTGTTATCTAATACTGAAATAATTTTACTTGTAAAAAAAATTGATATTATAGTATATGAATATTTAAAAAAATTGGAAACCATTACTATTTTTCTTGAATCCCATCAGGATACAATGCAAGAATAATCTATTTATAATTTTTAAGATAAAGATAAAATTGTTTTTAATCTTTTTAATCATAAATTTATAGGGAGAATTTGATGAAAAAAGTCATAACTTCTGCATTGATTTATGCAAATGGTCCTTTACATATGGGGCATTTAGTTGAATATATTCAGACCGATATCTATTCAAGGGCATGTAAACTTCAAAAACAGGATGCTATATATGTTTGTGCAGATGATACTCATGGAACTCCAATTGAAATAAACGCAATGCAAATGAAAATTACTCCAGAAGAATTAATAGAAAAATTTCATAAAGAACATAAAGAGGATTTTGATAAATTTTTCATAGATTTTGATGAATATTACACCACCAATGGACCTAAAAATAGAGAAGTTGTTGAATTAATTTATGAAAAAGTAAAAGAAAATGGTTATATATATGAAAAAGATATTGAAGCAACATATTGCGAACATTGTAATAGATTTTTACCAGATAGGTTTGTAAAAGGAACCTGTCCAGTTTGCGGAGCAGAAAATCAATATGGTGATACCTGTGAAAAATGTAATTCAACATATAAACCTCAGGATCTTATCAATAGTTATTGCATAATATGTGGAAATCGACCAGCGCTTAAAAAGTCAAAACATTATTTTTTTAATCTATCTGCATTGAGGGATAAAATAATTGATTATTTTAAGAAAACTAACTTCCAGGATGAAATAAAAAATTACCTTATGAATTGGTTGAAGGAAGGTTTAAAAGATTGGGATATATCTCGAGATGGTCCTTATTTTGGATTTAAAATACCTGAATCAGATCAATACTTCTATGTTTGGTTTGATGCTCCTATTGGTTATATTGGTTCTACTAAAGAGTATTGTGATAAAAATAATTTAAATTGGGAAGATTATTGGATATCCAAAGATTCTCAAATCATCCATTTTATTGGTAAAGATATCATTTATTTCCATTTTCTTTTCTGGCCAGCTATATTAATAGCAGCAGATTTTTCTTTACCCACACATATACAAGTCCATGGATTTTTAAATATTAATGGTCAAAAGATGAGTAAATCGAGAGGAACATTTATAACTGCTAAAGATTTTATAAAAAGAGGTGGTGATCCTCAATATCTTAGATATTATTATGCTTGCCTCCTTGGGAACTCAATTAATGACTTTGACTTTAATGATAATGACTATAAAACAATTATAAATTCAAATCTCATAGGGAAATATGGGAATCTTGTTAACAGACTTTCTACTTTTTTACTTAAAAACTTTGAAGGAAAAACAGATCAAAGCATAGATGAACTCTATAATCAATTTTCATCATTAAAAGATACTTATTTTGATTTTATCAATAATTTTGAATATAGAAAAGGGATGGAGCTAATAAATAAATATACAGATATTGCAAATAAATATTTTCAGGATAGCCAGCCATGGCAGGTAATTAAGGAAGATAAGGCTAAAACTTTAAAAATACTTACAACTACCATTTCAATGATCAAAGATTTAACAATCTGTCTATATCCAGTATTACCACAATATTGTAAAGAGGTAGCAAAACAACTAAATTTTAATTTAGATATTGATTTAATCGGAAAACCTTTAATTAATCATAAAATTAATGAGTCAAATATTATATTTAAAAAAGTAGATGATAAATTCACAGTCATAAGAAAACCCGTAATCTCTGAAGTTCAAATAGTTGCTGGAAAAATTCTGGAAGTTAATGATCATCCAGAAGCTGACAAATTATATGTACTTAAAATAGACATTGGAACTGAAATTAGACAGGTTGTTGCAGGAATAAAACCTTATTATCTTAAAGATGAACTAGTAAATAAGAACATCTGCCTTGTTGCTAACTTAAAACCCGCTAATCTTAAGGGAATCCAATCTAATGGAATGATTTTAGCAGCAAGTTCAAAGGATGGAAAGGTTGGTGTTTTAACACATAATCAAAAACCAGGAACAAAAGTAGTATTTGAAAATGTTGAATATCCCGAAAATTTCGAACAAATAACAATAGATAAGTTCAAAGAACTAGATATAGTAAGTAATGGCGATATAATTTCCTGCTTTGATAATATCCTTTTTTGCTCTGATGAAAAGGTATTTGCAGATAAAAAAATTGCTGGGAAAGTTTCATGATTTTTGATTTAAATTTTTTTAAGAGTTTTCCCACATTATTCATACTTAATATTCATTCTTAAATGATATATTTTAATTTAAATTTTAAATACTTAATTTGATATAATAAATGTTTAATATGATTTTGAAAAGATAATATTTAAGATAAGAGCAAATATAGGGTAAAGGATAATGATGAAAAATAGAAAAAAAAGTAATAACTGGAAAAACAGATCAAGATTAGAAAAACTTTTTAGTAAAGCTTATTTTCATTTTTCTTTATCATTACTTTTTTCTTTCTCAGTTTTTCTAATGATATTAATTAATCTTTCTTTACAAATATCTGCTCAAGATATTTTTATTTCAAAATATGGGTTAGATAAGGAATCAATTGCATCTATTGCTATATTAATTTATGAATCACCCATATTTGTTTTACCTGATTCAATTTCAAGTTTTATAAAAAATAATAAAAACCAATTTGATAAACTTTTAGAATTTTACAAAAATAATATTGATATTGAAATGGATTTAGATATAGATAAACAAATATATGACGCTGCTTCTGCTTCAATTGAATTTAATAGAATAAAAGAGGTGTTAAAAGATCAACAATTAAATGAATTCAAACTATTTTTATTAGATTTTGCAAATCTTTTATTTTATAAAAATGATCTTTGTGTAAGTTTAGAAAATTTCTTTAAAGAACTTGCAAAAGAAAATATCTTTTTTTCTAATATACCAATTACACTTTCTACAAATGAAAACCTTTTTTTACATATAAAGCAACCAAAAAAATCTATCGATCAATTTATTTTTTTTAGCACAGATAATTTAAATAATCTACTATATGAATTGTTAAAATTTGTTTTTAAACAAAGGCTATTTTTTACAACAATTCTTCCTAAGTCAATAGAATTCAATAAAGTAGAACAAGCAAGGTACTTAAATTTAACATCAAGAGCATTTCTATATCCCGAATTAGAAAATATGCTTGAGTCAACATTTACCTTATATAGCTTAAGCAACATAATTGATCAAATCTATAAATATACGGGGCTCTCTATTAAAGAAAATGTTGAAGCAAATACATTTTATTATAAAGTTAGCTGGTTAAATGAAATAATAAAAAGATGGGACGAACTAAATAATAACTCAATATTTAAATTTCCAAGACCTTATGGTCAAATTTTTGTCGAATTTATAAAAAATGATAATTTTGAACTACCATCATTAAACTCTTTTGACAAGTTGCTTCAATTAAATCCCGACACAATTGCCATCATCTATTTAGCAAATGATTTAAAAATTTCTGATAAACAAAAAAATCTTGTTCAAAAAAAACTATTGAAAATTGGTTTTTCAAAAGTTATTTTTAAATTCGATTATGAGAAAAATTCTCAAAAATTCTTAAATAAAAAAGTTGTCTTTATTACTTTAATGAATAAAAATAGTGAAAATATTTCTCCATTTTACATAATTAATAATAATAATTTCCAATTACAGGATATTTTAATAAAATCTTTTACTGAAATTTCGGCTATCTCATACTTTGATAATATTAATATTTTGCTTCTTATAAATAAAACAAGTACAGATTCGTTAATGAAAGTGATAAATTTAATACCAAAACTTAAATTACAGCCTATAATATTGAAAAGAAGTTTTTTTCAAATAATAATTGATAAAATTATCTCTTTTTTTTCACCTCTATCTTTATAATTTTTTCTTTACTTATCTATTTATATTTGTTATATATATATTAGGGATTATTATTAAAATAAAAGGAAAAAAATGAGAAAAAATTATTTTTATATAGAATTCAAAAGATTTATTGTATTTTCTTTATTTTTTCTTTTTATCTTATTCTTTATCTCTTCTTTTTTATATGCGCAAGATACTATAGAAAAAATAATAAACTCTAAACCCGAAGGATATGTTGCAGATTTTGCGAATATCTTGAATGATGAAGATGAAAATCAGATCTACCTTCTTTCTAAAATTATAGATGATAAAAGTAAAAATCAGATTGCAGTTGTTACAGTTGAAACTTTAGGATTGTATAGTATAGAAGAATTTTCCTATAAACTTTTAGAAAAGTGGGGAGTTGGTCAAAAACAGTTAAATAATGGTATTCTAATTGTCTTAGCACTTCAAGAAAAAAAAGTAAGAATAGAAGTTGGTTATGGCTTAGAACCTTTAATAACAGATAGCATAGCAGCACTTATTATTCAAAATTATGGTATTCCGTATTTTAAACAATCTAATTATGCAGCAGGTTTATACAGTATGGTATATCAACTTGGTAATATTATAGCTAAAAATATGGGAGAGAATTTTTCAGATTGGGTTAAAGAAGGTGGTTTAAAAACTCAAAAGGAAAGTGATGGTATGGGATTTTTCTTTATAGTATTAATTTTTATTCTATTTTTTATTTTTGGTTCAATGTTTAAAAGACCACGGTATTATGGATACAGAAACAGAAGTGTTGCAAATCAACTTTTCGGTGCATATCTTGCTTCAAGAGTTATGAGAAATACATTTTTTGGAAACAACATTGGTAACACTAGAAATTCTGGTTTTGGTGGATTTAAAGGTGGTGGATTTGGAGGATTTGGTGGTTTTGGCGGAGGTTCATCAGGCGGTGGTGGTGCAACAGGTGGATGGTAATAAGATCTTAAATATTTATTAAATGTTTAATAAAAGGATTATTAAAAAATTTTCATAAAAAATTCATTAAAAAGTTTTTATAAAAAAACTTTAAGGAATTATTTAATAAAGGAATTAAAATGGAAAAAATTGAGTTTTTTAAAAATTTATTTAAAGAAAATCTTTTAGAAATTAGAGAATTTAACGAGCTTTTTCCGATTATTCTTTTAAAAGACTCTAATCCAGAAAAGTTGAAAAATTTTATTTCTGAAAAGAAGAAATATAATCAATTTTATAAATTTTTACCAATTTTTTTAAATCAGGAATTTATACAAAATGCGAAAGATACATTTCCTTCAGATATATTATATATTAAAGATTTTTCTTCTCATATCTTTGGTGAAGATTTATTTAAAAATATCCAGATAGATAATAATTTTTTAAGATTAAATATAGAAAAAGAATTAAGATCTAAACTTTTTGTTGTCACATCTTCAAGTTATACTTTTAAATCTAAAAATGATATTTCTCATTTTACCAAAGATTTACTATATTCTCTACGATATGTTTTATATGCCTATACTAAAATAAAAAATTTTACCCTTTCTTTCAAAAACGAATCTGAGCTATTTATCTCTCTTTTAAATCTTTTAGGCTACAATGAGACCAATAATATATCAAAAGTTATAAATGCTCAAGGAAATTTTGAATCGACAGAAAGATTTGAGATATTATATAATAGTTTAAACTTTTTAATTTCCAAAATTGAAATTTAGTTTTAGCCCAATTTTATTTTTAAACTATAGATCAGGAGGAAAAATGAAAATAAAAGGTTGGATCATCTTAGTTGCAATAGTTGTTATCCTAGTTCTTGTTTCAATTTCTGCATATAACAAAATGGTATCACTTACTGCTACAGTTGATGAATCATGGGCTCAGGTAGAAAATCAATTACAAAGAAGATATGATCTTATTCCTAATCTTGTAGAAACAGCAAAAGGATACATGAAATATGAACAAGATACTTTGATCGCAGTTACAAAAGCAAGGGCATCAGTTGGTCAGGCACAGACTATAGATGAAAAAATAAATGCCAACAATCAACTTGAAGGAGCTCTGTCAAGACTTTTAGTGGTTTTCGAAAAATATCCCGACTTAAAAGCAAATGAAAATTTTGTAACCTTGATGGCTGAGCTTTCTGGAACAGAAAACAGAATTGCTGTAGAAAGACAAAGATATAATCAGAAAGTCAGAGAATATAATACATATATTAAGAGATTTCCAAATGTAATTATTGCATCTTTGTTTAATTTTAAAGAAAAACCATATTTTAAAGCTGCAAATGAAGCTTCAGAGGCTCCAAAGGTACAATTTTAATTTTGTAAATTTAATTTCTATATTTTTCTTATTTCCATTTTAGATTATACTTTTTTTATATTTTTATATTTTTTACATTTTTTGTATTTTTTATATTTTGATTTTTTAAGTATTTTTCTATTATTTTTTCAAATCTTAAATAATCTATTTTAATTTGATTGTTTTTTTAATAATAAATAGGTAAAAATTAGATAAATAATATTAATAAAAAGAATAATAATATGAATGCAGATAATAATTTTTCAGATGAAAGATTTATCAAAGAAGCTGAGCGACTTAAAGATATAGTTAAAACATTAAGATCACCTCAAGGTTGCCCATGGGATAGAAAACTTAAGATTGAAGATTGCACAGAATATATACTTGAAGAGACTTATGAGGCTATAGATGCGATAGATAAATCCGACAAAGAAGGATTACTTGAGGAACTTGGAGATATTCTATCACAGGTTTTTATGATTTCTCAAATAGCGAGTGAAAATAATTTATTTGATATAACAGATGTCTTCAATAATATATGCAATAAATTAGTTTTCAGACATCCCCATGTTTTTATGGACGAAAAAGCTGATACACCAGAAGAAGTATTAAAAATCTGGAATAGACAAAAGTTAAAAGAAAAATCAAATAGAAAAAATATTATTGAAGGGATTCCTAAAAATCTTCCATCTATTTATATTCTTGTTAAATTATTCAGAAAAATACAGCAATATCCAAAAATCTATGATTTAATAAAAAAAGATATTTCATACTATTTTGAAAGTTTTAATAAGAAAAAAGATGATTTATTTAAAAACATTGAAGAATTTCTAGTTTTCAATGATGAAAAAAAGGAGCAAGACACATCCTTAAACAAAAATTCTTCTGATATAATTTCAAATCTTTTATATGTCCTAATCTTTTATTGTTTTTCCAATGAGATTGATCCAGAAAAACTTTTAAGAAAAAAGATTGATAATATCTATAAATTTTTCGATGATAATGAAAATGCAATAAAAGATAATTAAAAATAAAAATGCTAAATTTATCAATTAAAAAATTAGAACAATCTCTTGTATTAAAAAATGATGGTTATCTATCTATTTTTTTTCTTGGAACAGGTTCTGCCTTTTCTAAAAAGATCTATCAAAATAATATTATAATAATTAAAGGTGATACTGCAATCTTCGTTGATTTTGGCACAAGATCACCTTTTGCATTAAATTTACTTGGACATAATGTTTCTTCAATTGATAATCTTATCCTGACTCATTCCCATGCAGATCATATAGGAGGTGTTGAGGAAATATTTTTATTTAATAGGTATGGATTCAATCGAAAGATAAATTTAATAGTTCCAAAACCATATCTTGATATTTTATGGGAAGAAAGCCTTAAAGGCGGTTGTAGTTACTCTGAATATAAAGATTCAAAGCATCTTAGTATATATGATTTTGTAAATTATATAGAACCTCAAATTATTGATATAGATTATAAAGAAAAAAGATTATTTTATAAAATAAATATAAGTGGAATAGATATTATATTTTTTCAGACAAAACATCTTCCATCTGATGCTTATGAAATTGAAAAACATCATCTAACATTTGGGCTTATAATAGATAACAAGATTATTTTTACTTCTGATACAAAATTTGATAAGGAATTTATAGAATTTTTAGTAAATAATTTTGATATTGAATATATCTTTCATGATTGTCAATTTTACAAAGGTGGTGTTCATGCAAGCTTAGAGGAAATCTGCTCATTCCCAAATTATATTAAAGAAAAAATGTTTTTGATGCATTATCAGGATAATTATCAAGATATTGATATAAAAAAAGATAATTTTTTAGGTTTTGCAGAACAATGGGTTTATTATAATTTTAAGTAAATTTTGTTTAAATTTTTATTAATTCTGTTATCTCTTTATTAAATAAGATATTTTTATTTTTCTTATAAATTTTGGAGGACTAAATGCATAGTGTCAAACAATTATTAAATTCAGTCACTGAAATCAAAAATGTGACTGTAGCTGGTTGGGTTAGAACGGTTAGAGATATGAAGAATATCTATTTTATAGAATTAAATGATGGTTCAACTGTTAAAAACATTCAAATAGTATTTGAAGAAGATTCAAATTTACTTAAAAAACTTGAAACTCTAACGACAGGAAGTAGTATAAAGGTTATAGGAGATTTAGTTGAATCTCCTAAAAGTGGTCAAAAATGGGAGATTAAAGGTAAAGAACTGATCATATACTGTATAACTCCAGCAGATGAATATCCTCTTCAAAAGAAAAGACATTCATTTGAATTTTTAAGAACTATAGCTCATTTAAGACCAAGAACAAATACTTTTGGGTCTGTATTTAGGGTTAGAAGCACTATAGCATATGCAATACATGATTTCTTTCAAAAAAATGGCTTTTTTTATATTCATACACCTATAATAACCACTTCTGACTGTGAAGGCGCGGGACAAATGTTTCAGGTTACTACTTTAAACCTAGATGAAGTCGTAAAATCTGGAAAACTAAATTATGAAGAAGATTTTTTTGGTAAAAAAGCATATTTGACTGTATCAGGTCAACTTGAAGTTGAAAATTTTGCACAGGCTCTTTCAAAGGTATATACATTTGGTCCAACTTTCAGAGCTGAAAACTCCAATACATCCCGACATCTTGCTGAATTTTGGATGATAGAACCAGAAATGGCATTTTTTGAATTAGAAGATAATATGAATTTGGCAGAAGATTTTATTAAATATATTGTAAAATTCACTATGGAAAAACATCCCGATGAATTTGAATTTTTTGATAAATGGGTTGAGCAAGGTCTTTTGAAAAGACTTGATAATGTTTTATCCTCAAAATTTGAAAGGATTACATATAGCGAAGCAATAGAAATACTTTTAAAAAGTAATAAAAAATTCGATTTTCCAGTTAGCTGGGGAATAGATTTACAATCGGAGCATGAAAGATTTTTAACTGAAGAATATTTTAAAAAACCAATTTTCGTAACTGATTATCCTTTCTCAATAAAGGCTTTTTATATGAAAAGAAATGATGATGGTAAAACTGTTAGAGCTATGGATCTATTAGTGCCTGAAATTGGTGAGATAATTGGTGGCTCTCAAAGAGAAGATGATTTTAATATGTTATTAAAAAATATAGAAGAAAAAGGATTAAATAAAGAAGATTACTGGTGGTATATAGATCAAAGAAAATATGGCTCCGTTCCTCACTCGGGTTTTGGACTTGGATTTGAAAGAACAATACAATTTATTACAGGAATGAAAAATATTAGAGATGTTATACCATTTTTCAGGGTTCCAGGTTCAGCGGAATTTTAGTAACAGATTTTTTTAATTCTTCTATAATTTTATCAAAATCTACCATTATATTTTTTTCACATGGACTATAAAAAACAAAAGATATATAAATTTGTGTGTTAGCAAATTTATCTTTATTGATACTTTTATTATAAAAATTACTAAATGAATTTACTATTTTTACTTTTAAAGATTCTTCTCCATATTTTTCAGCAAATGGAAGAAAAATAAAATATTCAAATTCAGAAAGGTGTGTTATTAAATCTTCATTTCTAAGTAAATGTTGTAAATTAGTAATAAATTCAGATAATTCTTTTTTTATGGCATTATCTGAATAGTCTATATTAGATACATCAATTTTAAAATAGCAAAAACCAAAATTGTACCCTTCCTGACAACAGTTATAAACCTCTCTTATGACGATCTCTTTGAATACTCTGAATCTATAGGTATAATCATCTTCTTTAGATAGGTTACTATATTCTAGAGAATTAATTATTATTGTATTTATAATATTATATGAATTTGAAATAGAAAAAATTATTTCTTTTTTAAGATCTGTGGTATAAAACATAATAATAAAACCTAAATAATTTTTTCTTATTCTTGATGTTAATTTTTTCGATCTTGTAGAAGGTAGTCTTGAAATTTTATAGAGTGGAATACATAAAATATTTTCATTATCATATGAAAGTGTTGTAACTTTTTCCTCATAAATTATTTTTAATTTTAAAATTTCAAATACAATTTCTTTATTAGATGATAAAGATAGGTTAAGTGGAGAATATTTAGATACTATTTTGAATTCATTGTTTGGATAAGCTAAAACAAGATAGGAAATATCTGCATTTGTATAATTTGTCAAATATATCAATATCTCCTGGTATACTTTCTCAAAATGGGGGTTTTGATCTACAATATGTTGAAGTGAATAAACAAGTTTTAATGAAATATCATCGAATGAAATTCTAGTATTTCTCATAGAATTAAGATAAACAGGTATATTTGTAAAATCTTTTGTAGCTAAAATTTTAGATACAATATTATCCATCGAGATTATGACTTCTTTAATTTTATTAATATAAAACAAGAGTTCCTCTTTTTCTAAAGTGGTTAATTCATATTCTTTAGATAATGATCTTAAAAGATAAAAACCTCTTTCATAATTTCTTAACTCAAATTCTGTTTTAATTAAAAGCAATTGTGATTCTTTATAATATTGCTTAGCATCCAGAACCTTAAATATATGTGCTGCTTTATATGTTTTTGTAATAGATTGAGAAAAATTCCCAAGCTTAAATAATGTCAAAGCTTCGTAATATCTAATAATACCCAGATCAAATTTATGGTTTAATTCTTCTTTTAATTTTGAAGCTTTCTTCAAATAAGATAAAGTAGAATTATAATTTTTAAGATAAAATAAATTAAGAGCTGTTATATAATAAAAGTCAGATAAGTATCTTAAATTATAAAATTTTCACATAGTGTTATCCCTTTATTTGTCCAGGAAAGACTCAAATTATATTGTTTTTCATATAGTGCAAATTTAGCTTGAAGAAGATAAATTTCCATAAAATATGGAACAGATTGAAAATCATCTTTTTTCAATTCAGCTTTATTTATCATCTCTTTGGCTTTTTTAATGTTATTAATCAAATAATAACAATTTGCAGCACAAATATAATAATCTTTCAAAAGATTCGAGTTGTTTTCTTCTTGTAATATCAGATTATTTAGTTCTTCCAGAAGATTGATAGCTTTTTCTTTTTCATTCTTTATACAAAAAATTGGTGCCTGAATAAATCCAATTTTAATCTTCAATATTGGATTTGAATATATTACATGCTGATATGCATTTATAAATTCTTCTAAAGAATCATATTCTCCTAAATAATAATAATTGTAACAGATATAATAATATATATCTTCAATTCTTTTAGAATAAGGAAGAAGTTCATATAACATTGTTAAAGACTCGAACCATAAAGAAAGATGAGAATATATTTCTGCTTTCTCATAAAGAAGATCGAATCTTACTTGTTGAGGCAGGTTAAAGATTTGAAGAACTTTATCTATATAAAAAAGTATAGGTTCAAAATCATATACTCTTTTATAATATTCAATAAATTTATTTAATGATTCTAAAGTTTTATCATAGTTTTTAGAATTGATATAACAGTATAAAATTAATTCTAAATTTTCTTCAATTGATTTATAATAGTCTCCTAAAACTTCATATATTTTATTTGGATTAGTATATTCTGGAATATAAGGAATCATTTCTTTATAACTTAAATATAGGTGAATAGTTTTATTAGGTATTGATGTTGAAAGTAAAAAAAGATTTTTTAACTTTAAAATAGATTTATATACTTCATCATAATTATATTTTTTATCTATGCAAATTGGAGTGATATACTTAAAAGCTAAAAATGAAAGTGGTATCTTAAAAGTTTTGAAAATAGATAATATTATTAAATCAAGATTATTTAATTTAGAAATTTCTTCACTATATATTTTATCCAGTGATTGCCTGAAAAAAGATTCGTCCCATAAAATATGACCAAATGAAATTCGGGATAAAATAAATTGAATATTTGGTAGTCGACCTTCAGATATTTTATATAGATGATGAAGTAAATCATTTTGAATAGAACTATCCTTAATTTTATTAATAACAGAAACAGAATACGCCATCTTTTTAAGCTCAGAAAAAGTTACTTCTGGCATTTTTCGTATAAAGCTATTTCTTAGAAATTCTTCTGAAATTAAAAGATGTGTTATCCCATTTGTAGAAATAAGGCAAAAAATTATAGGAAATCTACCTGGATTAATTTGAATAGTTTTGTAAATACCTAAAATTAGACTTTGTACATTTTTTGAAAGTAAATCAATATTATCAAAAAAAATTGCAACAGGTTTTTTAGATGCAAAAGAAAGGATCTTGCTTGCAAAGGATTTTTGATATTTTTCCTGAAAATATCCAAATTGAATCTTCTTTGTTATACTTCTTTCTTCTTCATTCTCTTCAAAAAAAACTTCCATCATACTATTAACAATTTCAACATCTTGAACAAGCTTGAAAATTGCACTAAAATAAAATGTCTCATAATTTTTTACAACAAAATAAATATTTAAAATATTTGCAAAATAACTTTTACCAGAAAGATTTTTTCCATTTATTATTAACAATTTGGAATTTGCTTCTTTTTTAAGAAATGAAATTAAATCTTCAATATCATAATCAAGATAAACTCCTCTCATTTCAGATAATCTTTCAAACTCTAATGGAACAACAATAAATAAATTCCCATTCAACCCTATAAAGCAGGATATTATTTCAATTGGATTTCCAATATCTGCAGGTAATAAGATTTCATATATTACATCATTAGGATTTTCAATATTTATTTTATTTAAAAAGAATTCAAATATATAAACTTTGTTTTTTTTATCTATAAAACCTTCATGTAAAAGAAATTGATCTTGAGCATATTTTGTATATGCAATTGTATAATTCTTTACCTGCATAATGACCTCTTAATTATTAAAAAATAAACTTAAAAACTAAATAAAGTAACTTCAACTTTACCATTATATAGTTTTCGTTTTTTCTTCTCTTTTGCATTAAATAATGATGGCAAGTATTTCATTGAAGATAAAAAATATTTATCACATTCAAAATCATTAAAAATCCTTTGAATAGCAGCAAGACTATTACTAAGCGTGAATTTTCTGTCAAGTCTTTTCCCATAAGGTAGATTTGAAATAATCACTGAATTTTCTTTATTCATTTCTTTGATTAAATTGATTTTTGTAAGCTGATTTTTAAGTTTATATGAATCAATCAAAATTAAAATGATATAAAATTCGTTATTTATTTCATTAACTTTGTAGATTGAATATTGAAAATCAGTTTCTTTGAATCTATAATATTTATAAGAATTATTAAAATAAATTCTAAGCATTCTTTCAATATTTTTTTTAGAATTTTCAATTGCACCTTCATCAATATCTGCGCCTATAAAATATTTACAATTGTATCTTTGCCTGATAACTTCATTAAATTTAAAATTTTCATTTTCATTTAAACTATTATCATTATTTATGGGATATTGTAAGTCGAGTTCAATTTTTGAAATTCTTTTTTCTGAATCTATTGATTTTTGCATTATTTTTTGAATTTTTATCCTAGAAAAAAGAAAAGGATTTTTTTTATTATAAATAAATAAGATTGCCTCAGACAAAATTGTTCCACTACCACAAAAAGGATCTATTAAATATTCTTGATTTATTTTTATTGAATTTATAACTAAAGCTGATGCAATATTTTCCTTTAATGGTGATATTCCGCCATTTAATCTATAGTTTCTTTTATGTAAAGATGTTCCAAAACAATCAAACCCAATATCTATTTTATTACCAATTATAAAAATACAGATATCATTCTTTTCCATTTTTTTATTGGAATATTCGAATGAATTATTTGCCTTTAATTCATTATTTTTACTATTAATGACTCTATTAGCAATTGCTTTTATAGTTTTTTTACTATAAAATTCAGTGTTTTGAGTTATAACATCTATTTCAATTTTAGTATAAGGATTCAAAAAATAATCTTTTAGTCTTATATTTTCAAATATTTTACCAATATCATCATAAGAGGAAATTTCTCCTTTTTTTATGATATAATATATTCTATTAACTGATTTTAGGTATTTAGCTATTTCAAGAAAACCCAATGAAGTTTCTACAACTAAAAATCCATTATTGAGTCTAATATTTTCAATATCATAGAATAGTAGTTCTTTTTTACATATTGATTCAACACCAAATGGACATGTGACATAAAATAAATGATTTTCCATAATTTACAAATTAAAAAAATTCATTGGATTAAATATTTGTCTATTTGAATATCCTATATCTTTCATTGAAGGATCATACAATTCAATGCTCTTGGGTTCAATTTCAATTACAAAGATATCAAAACCTAAACTTACTATATTTTCTTTACTTAAACCTCTTGATTCCAAAATATATCTTATTTTCTCATCATTGGAGTCATAAATAGTTGCAATTCCTTGAACCTGTATACTTTTAGTCCTACCTGATAAAGACATAGAATCAAAAATTGTCAAAGCAATATTTGGATTACAGGCAAGATTCGCATATTTCTCTCCTGCTTCAGATATTATATAGAATTTAAAATTTTTAAATATATATTCAACTGTTGTTGCACGAATAAATTCCTTATATCCTGTAGCAATAACGCAAACTTCATGTTCCAGAATAAACTTTAGTATTAAAGAAAAAAGAGATGATTGATCCATCCTTTTTTTAGGACCTAAGGTCTGTATTCTAATATTTCTAAGATAATCTATAAATATGTCTTTATCTTCTTTATTTTTAAGATCAACTATAATATAACCATTTATAAGATTACTTATTGAATTGATTTCACTAATAAAAAAATCTGACTTTTCCCATTTTTCTAAATTTTCATATAAATTATCTTCCTCCTTTATAAAAATAAAAAATATTTCTTTAACCTCTTCCATGTATAAATGTTCTTTTAATTTTTTTATACCTTCTAAATCTTTCTTATAAATAAAATAATTATTCAAAATATTTTTTATTTTTTGAATTGTTATCTCTTCAACAAAAACAGGATTATCAATATTTAAATTGTTATTCTTATTATAAGTTATTTGAATAACAAAGATCAAATATTGCGATAGTTTAAAAGGTTTGTCAGGGACAATTTCTTCAAAATCAACAATTTTTGAAGGGCCACAAATCTGTGCTGAGTATTTTGCATATTGTAAAACTTTTTCTTTATTTTTATCACAAAACACAGTAATTTTATTCATAAATGCCCTTTTAAATATTTTTACTGAAATAATTTTATTTTTCTTTTAAATATTTTCAAATAATTGTTTTAAACTAATAAATTTTTTAAAATTGAATTTTATATAATATTGAATATAATATTATAAGGGGATTTTATGGATTTACAAAAGATTAATAATAATTATGCTCAATCTCAACAAATTTCCAATCAACAAACAGAAAAACAAAAGCAAATAAATACTGAGAAAACAAATCAGACTTCTCAATCTTCTAAAAAAGCAGAAAATCAATCACAAAATAATGTTAACCTGGATTACATCCAGATGCTTAATAGTAATGGGGTAGAAAATAATATTGATAAGACAGTCTAGGACTTATTCTATTAATTTTATTTAATATTATCCTTCTTTTAATTAAATCATTGGACTTTTTGAAAGTTTCAAAGGTATTTTTATTTTACAATAAGAAGGTGAGGATGTTTTAAATTTTATTTCACCATTTAGCAAAAAGATTAAGTGATTGAGTACAATTTTAATAAATTCAAAATTCTCTTTTTTAAGTATAACATTAGAAATATATTTTTTGTTTAATTCTATCTTATCTTTTTTTTCAGTTATCTCAATTATCAAATTTATATATTTTTTATTTATAGTAATGGGAGAACTATCTATAAAGATAAGTATTTCCAAAAAATCATAATTTTTATAACTTTCTACAATAAAAGAAAAAAATTTTTTAAAAACCATTAAATTTACTTTTACATAGATATCTTCTTTAGTAAAATAATTATAATTAAAGCTAATTTTACATTTACTTCCAATATAGTTTTGATAATCACTTAAGAATGATTTCAAGTCAAAATCAACTTCATCTTTTTCATAATTTAAAAAGGAATTTATTGAAATCATCTCATCTATCATTTTTTGAATCTTTTCCTTATCATTAAAGATATTATCTATTTTTAAGTTTATTTTTTCATCATGACTTTCATATTTCAAAATTTCCAAATATCCCGAAATAATATTTATTGGAGTTCTTATTTCATGATTTATATTGTCTAATAGCATATCAACTTTATTTGAAATATCTTTAGTATTTTGTAAATTTTGATATAATTTTCTTTCTTTTATTACTCTATCCGTTATATCTTCAAATATAAATGCATACTCTGCAATATTATTATCAGAATTAGAAAAAATAAAATTTTTAAAAGGAGAAAAAGAATAGATAGAATAAATTTTATATTCAAGATTATTAAATTTATTTTTTACCTTCTTTTCATAATCATTATTTTTAATAAAATTTTTTATAGAATTTATTCTATAATTAAGTTTTAAATTTTTATCAAAAATAAGAAAATTTCCAAGGTGAATAACCTTATTATTCAATAATTTATTAAAATTCTTATTTAAAATATTTTCTATACTTTTATGTAAACTAAAAATATTAAATCCATTAAATTTATTAAAACAAGAAGAAAATTTTATATTATTAAATTTTATAAAACCATCTGGATCTGAAAAACAAATTGGTAATGAAATATTCTGAATAAAATTATCAAATATTTTTATATCATTTTCAAGTTTTTGGATTTCAATTTGGTATTTCTTCTCATTGT
>DAOOKC010000024.1:0-21592 GCA_035385485.1 Exilispira sp. | reverse complement strand
TCAACTTTTATACCAAAAATTATTTATTTTTCAAATAAAAAGGAATTTTTGGTCCTAAATTTAAGTTCTAAATTTAAATTGTAAATTTTTGTAGAATATTGTATTTTAAAAGGATTTTAAAGGAAAAAGGAGAAAAATTAAATAATTGTAGGTATAGATTTTACTGCTTAAAAATAGTATATTGCAAAGGATTTAAAAATTTACCAAACTTTCTTATCTCAAAGTGAAGATGACTTCCTGTAGAACGACCCGAACTTCCCATTAGTGCAATTTTACTCCCCTTTGATACTTTCTGACCTATTCTAACAAGAGCCTTTGAAAGATGTCCATAAAGTGTTGAATAGCCAAGAGGATGAGATATAATAATACAGAGCCCATATCCACCTTTTTCACCTACATAAGTTACGACTCCATCATATGCTGCATAAATTGATGTTCCCCAGATATTTGAAATATCTACTCCACTATGAAATCTTTTTAAGCTAGTAAATGGATCTTTTCTATAACCAAAACGGGAAGAAATATATCCTCTTGTAGGCCATCCAAATGCTATACCATATGCTTTAAGTTTTTCAGTTTGAGGAAGTTCGACATTTGGTAAAAATATTTCTCTTTTATTTACAAGTTCTTCTTTTGTCGACACTCCATTTGCAATTAAAAGTGAAAGTTCATCTATATCAAATTGATTTAAAAGATTATCTATATCAGATATTGATTTTACTTCTTTAACAATACCCATATTTGATGGTATTCTTAAAATAACACCTGCTGAAAGAATATGAGGATTCTTTATCCTATTTATATTTGCAGAATAAACAGAATCAACCGAAACCTCAAATTTTTTAGCGATAGTCCATAGACTATCTCCAGAAGAAACTTTATAATCAATATATTTTACAGGTAATAAAACAGTATCCTCCCCTCCAGCTGAAAGATAAATATTTTTTATTTCAGATGGTGAAATAGATTGTTTGATTTCACCATTATATGTTCTTGAATAAGGAAGTTGTAAAATTTTTTCATCTGAATTTGTCTTTATGTAATCTGAAAGAGTAAAAGCTGCTAAAAACAAAGAACCAGCTATTAATAAAACAAAAAAAACTGAAAATATTTTTTCAATTCCTATTTGAAAAGGAAAAATTGCATTTCTTTTTTTGAAAAATCTTAAAAATGCTTTCAAGAAGAAATAAATATCTGAATAATAATATGATTTTTGTTTTTGATAAATTACTTTTGAAGAACTGGATTTTATATTTTGAAAATTATTATTTTTAATCTTTTCTTTTTTGTATTTATTCTGACTTATTCGCTTGATTTGAAAGTCATTATCAATAATTTTATCATCTGTTCCAAAATAATATGGCATTTTTCCACCACAACCAGATTTAATAAATATGAAATATCATTAATTTATCGGCAAATTAATAATTGATTCTAAAATTAAATTCTTAAAATTTCTTATTTTCTAAATCTTTTTTTAATTGCTCTAAAAAATTAATAGCTGCAATAGGAGTCAATTCATTTAAATCAACATTTTTTAATTTTTCAAGGACAATTTTTTCTGAATTTAATAAAATTGGTTCTACTTCATCTTCAAATAGGGTATTCTTTGATTTTGATTTTTTATTTTTGTCTTTTATTTCAGTCTTTATATTTGTCCTTTTTTCAAAAACAATCTCATTTTCAGAGAGAATTTCTAATATACTCTTTGCTCTTTCTATAACCTTATTTGGAACAGCAGCCAGTGATGCAACATATATACCATAACTTTTATCTGAAAAACCTTTGATAGCTTTTTTTAAAAATATTACCTTATCCTCCCATTCTGTCACCTGCATATGGTAATTAGTAACTTCTGAATATTCATCTTCCAGCAAGGTTAATTCATGATAATGTGTCGCAAAAAGAGTAATACATTTGATGTTAGTTATAAGATATTCGCATATTGCATAAGCAAGACTCATCCCATCAAATGTAGCAGTTCCTCTTCCTACTTCATCTAAAATTACAAAAGATCTTGAAGTCGCAAAGTTAAGTATTTTGGCAGTTTCATTCATCTCCACGAAAAATGTAGACTGCCCTGAAGCGATATTATCAGATGCACCAATCCTTGAAAAAATAGCATCAAGAATAAAAAATTGACAGCTTTTTGCAGGGACAAAACTTCCAATATGGGCTAAATATAAAATAAGAGCTGATTGTCTTAAATATGTTGATTTTCCCGACATGTTCGGACCTGTAATTATATGGAAAAATTTATCTTTTGTCATCTCAAGATCATTTGCAATACATTCTTTACCTAAAACAATATCTAAAACAGGATGTCTACCCTCTTCAATTTTAATAATATAATCATCATTTATCTGTGGTTTTACCCAATGATATTTTATTGCCAATAGACTAAGGTTATTTATTACATCAATATATGCAATAGCCTCTGCAAGTTTTAACCCTTCATTGTAAAATTGAATTATCTTTTCGACAATATTATCAAAGATATTTTTTTGCATTTCTTTAAATTCATCGGTTGCTGTTAAAATCTTTGTTTCTAGTTCAAGCAAATATTCTGTTGTAAACCTTTCATTATTTACAAGTGTTTGCTTCCTTATAAAATATGATGGTACCTTTTCTAAATTTGCCTTAGAAACTTCTATGAAATAACCAAAAACCTTATTATATTTAATTTTTAAGCTTTGAATACCAGATTCTTTTCTTAGTTCTTCCTGATATTTTGTCAAAAGTTCATTTGCATTATTTGAGATAAAATATAGATTATCAAGCTTTTCATCAAAACCTTTTTTTATGACCTGCTGCTCAAAATCAGAAGAAGGAGGTTCAACTATTGATTTTTCTATTAGGTCAACCATATTTAAAAGATTTTGATCTATTTTAAGTAAATCAATCCCACAATCTTCAAGGACTAAATTTATTGAATTTGCATATAAAATAGAATATTTAAGATTAATAAGGTCGGTGGGATTAGCCTTTTTTGAATAAATTTTTGTAAATAATCTTTCTATGTCATATATCTTTTCAAGTTGCTCTGAAATTGTTGAAGTGATATTTAAATCTATAAATTTCTCAATTAAAGAATATCTATTTTCAATTTCGCTTTTATCTTTTAATGGGAAATTCAACCATCTTCTTAAAAGTCTTCTACCCATAGGGGTTTTTGTTAAATTTATACATGAAAATAGGGTATATGTCTTATCAATTGGTAAAAATGGTTCAAATATCTCAAGATTATGTATTGTCCTTGAATCCAGATTTAAATGATTGCTTTCTTCAATAAGATTTACCTTGGAAAGAATTGGTTTTATGTTTATTTCATTTTCTTTAAGATATAGAATAAGGGCATTAATAGATTTTTTAAGTAGTGAGCTTTTTATACCCAGATCTTCAATCGAATAAACTGAAAAAAATGAATTTAAAAGGCTATCTATTTGATTACCTTCAAAATATGAATTGGATAAAGTTGTTGTGAAAAATCTTTTTGAAAGGTTTTTTAAAAACTTCTCTTCAGTTGAAATGATTATTTCTGATGGCTTTATCTTTTCTAAAAATGTATAAATCTGCTCATAACTTTCTTTCTCATCAGAATCCAAAGCTAACTCTGTTGCGAAAAATTCACCTGATGAAACATCACACCAGCATATTCCTGCTTTATAATTTTCATTTTTTATGTTTAGATTTTTTTTAGTTATATTGTAAGAATTTGATGAATCTATATCTTTTATATTTTCTTTTTTTTGAATATTTTCGTTTTTTTCAATATTTTTTATTTTTTCTATATTTCCTTTTCTTTCTATATATATAGATGAAATGAAATTATTATCTGAAGTTAGAAGATCTGATTCTATTAAGGTTCCAGGTGTTATAACTTCTGTTACACCTCTTTTTACCATTCCTTTTGCTTTTGATGGATCTTCCAGCTGCTCACAAATAACAACTTTATAGCCCTGAGAAATAAGCTTTTTAATATAAATCTTATATGCATGATATGGAACACCACACATCGGATGACCACTTCTTGAAGTCAAAGTCAAATTCAAAACCTTTGAACCAAGCTGAGCATCTTCTTCAAACATTTCATAAAAATCTCCCAACCTATAAAAAACGATAAAATCTTTATATTTGGCTTTAATCTTTGCCCAATGCTGCATCATAGGTGTGGTGATTTCCATTCATTCTCCCGATTTTTAGCAATAATTAAAAGTTAATATTTTAATATTTTAATATTTTATTATTTTCAAATACTATAAAAGATAAATCAAGATTCAATATTTCATGGATTATTTCATAGATTAATTCATAGATTATCCTTTTTAGCAAGGATAAATTGCACATCTCCTTTATCAAATTTTTTAGCATATTTATCAGTTATTGGCTTTAAGAATTTTAATTTTGAATCGATTGGTATTGAACCCCAGGATTCGACAAAAACCGGAGTAAATCCAGCCATTTTTACAAGAGTAATTAGATGGGAACGACCAAAAAGAATAAGATGATCGGGTATTAAAGATCTCCATTTTAGTTTAAAAATTCTAGACCATATTGAATCCTCTCTTGGAGTAGTTAATAAGATATAACCACCAGGTTTTGTAATTCTAAAAATCTCATGCATAAATTCAACAGGTTTTTCAAGATGTTCTATTAAATGCGAAAAGTGAACAATATCAAAAAAATTACTTTCATATCTAGCGTTTTCCAAAGTTCCATTATAAATTGTTATGCCATAATTTTCATATGCATATCTACACGATTGCGTACAAATTTCGACTCCATATATATTTGCCCCTTTACTTTTTAAATGATTCAAAAGCATTGCTGTTGCGCAGCCAACATCCAATACCTTTTTATCTTTAAATCCTCCAATAATTTTTTCCAATTTGCAATCTTCAAGAGTTTTAAGCTGCAATTGAAAAAAATTCTTCTGGTTTTCAACTTCATAAGCAAAATATTTTTCATCATATCTATTTTGTATAAAATCATTTTTAGGTCTTGGATTTTGATAAAGAACCCCACATTCACTACATCTAACAAACCTAAAACTTTTACCTTTATAAATTACAGAATAATCTTTTGAATCACATAAAGGGCAATCTATTTCCTGTAAAACTTCCCCTTCTCTGGCATTATTTCTCATATATAAATCTTTCATCATTTTCCCCATTTTTCTAATTGGTTAATTTTAAGGTTTCATATTAATAGCTTTTTACTGAGAATTTCTTCAGAATTTCTTTAGAGTTGTTATAAAAATCATAAACTTTAACTTTTAGTATATGATCTCCATCAGTTACATTTGAAATAATATATTTGATAAACTGAGGTCTACTTGAAGTCATTAATAATTCAATAATTTTCTTTTTAGAAACAGTATCCAATTTTCTTTCATACAAAAGATCATCATCTAAAAAAATTTCTATTTTATAAACATTGGATGTAAAAGCAAAACGACCCGAAAGATATGTGGAATAAGTATAAATCAATATTGGAATAATATTGTTTTTATAATTTTGTCTAAAAGCAACAGCTACTTCTTCTTCATTTAAATAATATACATTAACTATAGATACAGATGTCGAAAGAACTGGTTTAATAAACTCAACAGGATTTAAAAATACTCCTTTTTCGATTATAAAACAACTAATATTTTTATTTGAAAATTCTATCTCTTCTTTCGGATTTATTTTTTCTGGTGGATATAAAAGATCTGTTAAACCTATGTATTTATCTCCACTTTTATATACAGCTAAATTCATAAATATATTATCCTGTTGATAGGGAGAAATAGCTGATTTATTATAAATCAACTGAGCTGGGAAATCTAAACTAAGTTTACTGTCAGATAGATAAAATTGAGAAGCGGGTAAAAATGAATTTGCTACATTACAAAAGTCCCTGACCAGAAAAACATTAGAAGCAGCATTATTTTGTTGTAAAAATACAAAAAAGAGAATAAAAAAGAAGATTGTAAAAATTAATAAATAAAAAGATAAATAATAAAATTTTTTCTTAATTTTGATATTACACTTTGATTTTGATATATACATAATCAAAGCTCCTGATTTAAAGAAAGAATCCATAGTTTATCCTGATTGTAAACAGAAAAAACACCATTGGAATCTATTATATCAAGCTGATATATTGGTTCTTTCCAGTATTTTTTATAAAACCTATTATTTTCAAAGTCATATATTCCAAGCTGATAATCTTTTCCATCACTTAAGATAAAAACAAAAAAGGAATAAAACTCTAAAATATCCAGTATTTCACCTTTTAAGCTTATAGTATTAAATAAATCAACTTTTTTATTTTTATTCCAATTTATATGAAATAAATTTAATGATTCGGGGTTTTTAACTATAAGGATCTGATTATCTAAAAGGTAAGTAAAAAATGAAGTATAACTTTTATCAAAAATATGTTCATATGTAATATTTCCATCTTTATTTAATATATTTAATTTTTGAGGACCAAAACCAGAAATTATTATAAAATTATTTGATGATGAGTTGGCGCAGATCGAGTAAATAAAAGGTGAATCTTTGATTACACTTTCAGTAGAGATTGATTCAAAAGGATTAAATATATAACAATTCCCATTCATCAAGGAAAAATAAAAGCTATTCTTTGTTATCATATAGGATGTCCAGAAACTTGAAAAAACTTCTTTTTTTAGTTCGATTGCCCTATTTTCAAGAGGAACAAACTGATAAAATGTTATTTCAAGTCCATTTTTCTTAACTATTGCAAAAAGATTGGATTCCTTATTGGTTAGTGCTATTTCTCCATCTATTAAATAATTTTTTGATTCTGTCTTTTTATCTATAATAAAAAATTGCTTTTCCTCTTTAGAAAGTAAAAAGTCTTTCCCAAGGCTAAATTTTGAGTTTTCACTAAAAATATCAATAAAATTATAGTTTTTTGAAATCTTTGTTACTTTATTTATCCTATTCCAGTAAATAGTAGAACTAATTTGAAAACTCTTATCAATAACTTCGACATTTTTATCTTCGATGGATGCTATAGCTTTTAAATCAGATGCATTTTTAATTGATGGAATATTTATAAAAAAAATACCAATCAAGACCAAAAACAAAAAAAAAGATAAAATCTTTCTAACCATATCTATTTCTTCTTTAATTTTATTTTTTCTTATATTTTAATGCAGGCAAGAATACCATCACCAACAGGTAAAAAAAAAGGTACAATTCTTTTATCTTTAGAAACAAAGTCTAAAAATTGATAAAGTATTTTTGCACCTTCTACATTTTTACCTTTTTCCAGATTTACCAGCCTTAACAGATTGCCATTAAATAACACATTGTCAAACAGGATTAGCCCATTATTTTTTAAAAAATTAAAGCTTTCATTATAATAAAGTGGATACTCTCTTTTTGTGCCATCAATAAAAATAAGATCAAATCCATCTATATTTAATTCATCCTTTATTTTACCAAGTTTTTCTTTTGAAAAATCTTCATTTATAAGTTTTACACAAATATTTTTATTCTTAATAAATTCTATCCCTTTGTTATATCTTTTTTTTTCATGTTCAAAAGATATGAAATTTTTTATATATTCTTTTGCACCATTAAATATTGCCCAGCATGAAAATCCAGAACCAAATCCAATCTCTAAAACATTTTGAGGTTTTATCAAAAATGAAAAAAAATATAAAAGCCTTGCTGTATTCTTATCTATAGATGGTACTTTTTCATTTATTCTTTGTAAAACAAAATAATCTTCATCAGCAATTTCAATTGATTCAATATTTTTAGTTATAAGATATTCCAATAAATCTTTATTCAAATCCATATCTTTTTTCTATAGAAGCATAAGCATTATGATTGTGAATCGATTCCATATTCTCAGCTTCAACTTTAAAATATTTTATTTGTGATATTTTTTGAAGCTCATAGGCAATGGCTCTTACAATGTCTTCAACAAACATTGGATGGTTATATGAGTATTCTGTAACATACTTTTCATCAACCCTTTTGAGATAGGAATACAGCGGTGATGAGGCATTTCTTTCAGCGATATCTACAAGATCTTCAATCCAGATTACCGATTTTGCTTCAATGGTAATAGTCACAAAAGATCTTTGATTATGAGCGGAAAAGGAAGATATCTCTTTTGAGCATGGACAAAGAGAATGAACAGGTACTACTACTGATAAAATATAAGAAAATTGATCGGATAGTGTCGCAGTAAGTTTACAATCATAGTCTATATAAGCCTTTGAATGAGAGATAGGAGCTGATTTTTCAATAAAATAAGGAAAATGAAATTCGATTTTGGACCTTTCAGCGTTTAATTTTTGTTTCATTGATTTTAGTATCTCTTTTAATCTATTTACAGAAATTTCACCATCAACCTTTGAAAGTATTTCAATGAAACGACTCATATGGGTACCTTTATAATGAGAAGGTAGATCTACAAACATCGATACTTCGGCAACAGTGTGCTGAATCCCTCTTTTTTTATCATAAACAGCTATTGGGTATTTAATACCTTTTATTCCAACATGGTCGATAACAATAGGATGATTTGCTTTTCTATTTTGAACATCAATAAGTTCATTCGATTCTTTGGCCATTTTTTTACCACTGTTAATTTATTTTATTAATTGTATACTATGTTATTTTAATTTAATACTTATTTTAACTTTTATTTAATTCTTTTTTGTTCAATTTAACCTGTGAAATAAAAACGCCTAATATTACTAAAAATATACCTATAATTTTTTGTAAATTGAAATTTTCTTTTAATATAAAAAATGAAAAGATTGCTGTAAATATTGGTATTAGATTTGTAAAAATGTTGGCAGAATTAATGCCAAGTTCTTTTAAAACTTTTGTAAAAAGGACAAATGCAAGAACACTTGCAAAAATTGTAAGTGCTAAAATGTTAACAATCAACCTTAAATCTGGTTTAATAGATAAAAAATGATTTAAATCAAAAATAATAAAAAAAGGTAGAAAATATATAAAACCAAATGCATTTTGATATTTTATAATTGTAACTGAATTATACATAAAAGTAAGCTTTTTTGCCACAATACCATAACCAATAGCCGAAATCACGGCAAATAAAAGAAGTAATATGCCTTTAATTGGTGCATTAAAATTAAAATTTCTGTCAACAACAAGAATTATTATACCCAATACTGAAATTATTAATCCCAATACTCCAAATTTTGTAAGTTTTTCCCTATAAAATAAAAAGGAAAAAATTGGTGAAAAAACTGGAATTGTCGCTATTATTATGCTTGCAAGGGTTGAAGAAACATATTGCATTCCAAAACTTTCCCCTAAAAAATAACAAAAAGGTTCAAAAAATGCTAATAGTAAAAATTTTGGAAGATCATAAATTGAAATTTTCTGTTTATCTTTAATCAAATACTGATATAACAAAAGCAAAAATGTTGCCAAAAACAATCTTATTGTAACAACAGTAAAAGGTCTATAGTAAAGATATACTATCTTAACCCAGACAAATGAAAGTCCCCAAAAAAGCATAGATAAAGTTGCAAAGAAATATATCAATAATTTTTTATTCATAATTACATAAAATTTTTTATCAAAAATTTTATCATTATATTTTATAATAGATTTATAGTTATTATAATTTTCAAAATTTAAAAAACTTTTATTTTTAAGTTACTTCATTTATTAAATTTATTTTATAAGTTTTTTAATTTATTAAATTTTAACAGTTCTTTAATTATGACAATATAAGATTTAAATGCTTTTTTACTGGTTTTTTTATTCAAATATTGTTTTTTTTGTATTTCAGGTGCAAACATTATTACATTATATATCTCAACAAAATCCAATATATATTTATAATTTTTAATATTATAAACTTTCAACTGCTGCCCTGTAATAAAATCCTGTTTTAATATTTTAGCAATTTTTTTAATATATATTTTAAGAGATTTTGGAAGCAAAGATGGAAATATCAATGAAAGTAAAATAACTATCTGGTTTTTTAATAGAAAGATCATTGAAATTATAAAGATAAAAATTGAAAGATAAACTAAGTACTTAAAATCTATTTTTTTATTATTTTCAGTTTTTTCATTCTTATTTTCAATTCTACCTTTTTGAGGAATAAGCTGTTTTTCTATTTTCAATATCTCTTCTAAAAGTGCTGATTCGTCCTGATCTATCGGCTTTTCAAATGGAAGCATCTCATCTTCTGAAATTCTATCACTTGTAGGATCTATTGGAACCCATCCTAATTTATCAGTGTAAACTTCGACCCAAGAGTGAGCATTGAAATCATAAAATCTATAGTAATCTAAAATTTTGTTATCTTCAATAGCCTTAAATCCACCCACGACTCTTGCAGGAATACCATAATATCTAAGTAATAGGGCATATGCTGATGCAAAATGAGCACAATATCCTTTTCTTGTTTTGAACAAAAATGATATTATACCTTCATAACCTTCTTTTTGAAATGTCGAGATAGAATAATAAAAATTCTTTTTAAAGTAATTATAAAAGAATATTATAAAATCTTTTCTATCTTGATAATAATCTTTATATCTTTCTATCAAATCCATTATTTGAGGATCTTTCTTACCAACATCAGTATATCTTAAATAATCTTCAGTACTTAAGCTGTTTGATGAAAAGTCGATCTCATCCAATATTTGCTCTATATTGCTTATCGATTTTGAATAAGTTGAAAATATTGAACTGAATTTTGAACCATCAACTTTCATGTATGGAACTATCTTATATGGTTCATTAGGACCAAAGACAACCCCTTCAGCCAAATTTAAATTATACACTGTTATCTGTTCTGATTCTCTTTCACCTTTTATATAGCTTTCATCTTCCCAGACCTGATTTTGTAAAATTGATGGAAAGGGCAAATCTCTTTTTGAATAATAAAAACCCTTTTCTCTTGAAAATTCAGGATAGGAAACAGCCTTTAATAATTTTGACTTCTCGATTTTCGCTATAAAAAGTAAGATACTTTTAAATTTATAATCTGTTTTTAAATTTACCTGATCGTTAAAATTAAACTTAAATAGACTTTCAACTAACAGATTTGCCTGCTCTTTTTCAGTTGTTAGCTGAACAAAAAAAAATGAACCTATTGCTAAAATTAAAATAATAAATAAAAAAAGAAACTTCAAATTTTTTCTTTTATTTGCCTTTGAAAGATTATAGTAATAAAAAATTGAAAAAAGAAAGATAGATACAGAAAAAACAATTAAAGAGATGATAATTGAATTTGCTAAAATTGATGCTAAAAAAGATAGAAGTACTGCAAAACTTAAGAATAGATAATCTTTATTCAAAAAATAGTAAAAAAGAAAATAGATTAATATGCTTATACCTGTAAAAATGGAAAAATAAAAAAATATTATTAAAGAAAAAGATAAACCTTTTGAAATAAACATGCCTGTTAGAATCGAAAAGATATAAATAAAGATAAGGGAAAATATAAATATCAGTCCAAATTTTGAAAGATCTGTTAGTTTACTAAATCTTTTTGATTTAAAAGCAACAAGGATAATAGGTGGAAAAAAAGTAAATAAATAGAAAGGAATCTTTGTTATAAAAAATAAAATAATTGAAACAAGTGCAGATGATAAAATTGAAAGAAAAATAATATTTTTATTTCTTTTGAGAAAATATAAAAGATTCTTTTTATACAATAGGATACCTTTTTTCATATAAAATATCATAATCCAGATAATTAGAAAAATAAAATTTAGTTATAATATCAAGTTTTGGTTTTTTAATAAAAAGACTGATAAAATTATTTGTTGAATAATATTTTTTTTTATCGACTGAAAAAAAATCTTTTAAGGTTATATAATAGATTGCTTTATTTTTCGGGATCCATAATTCCTTTCTTGGGTTTTTATTTACAGCAGATGCAGAAAAAATCAGTATTGAATTTTGATTAAACTGATATGATATACCATTTTTTTTCTCATTTTCATATATGCTAAATAATTCTTTTTGTATGGCAATATCATCATTATCCTTGAAAACTTTACCATTTATTGAAAGATTAAAATTTTTTAAAAGCAAACCTTTCATAAGATTATAAATCTTATAAATAATAAGATTTGAAAAAAAATAGTTTTCTGAATAGATACCACAAATATTTATTGGCAAAAAATTAAATGATGTTTTTTCAAGCCAATCAGTTCTTACCTTAATATCATCAGTTATGGCATAAACTCTCCAAAGTATTTTTCGAACATCATCTCCAAATAGATAGTCTCGAATTAGAACAGAATCATCCATAGCCTTAAATTTTCTTACATCATTACTTGAAAGTGGTAAAATTCCATTTTGATTAAAATTACCATCGTAAGAGAAAAAGTGATAAAACTCAATAACTGGAAGTTTTATATTAATAGTTAAAAACTTCAAAGGATCAGAAAATTTAAGATAAAATTTTGTAATTTTATGCTTTCCTCTATAAAAAGGAATAGCCTTAAAGCAGTTTGATTTTTGATCATAAAAAAATGGAATCTCACATTTATCTGTTAATAAAAAAAGAGAGCATTGAGAAAGAAAGAAAAAAGGGTTTAACTTAAAATAAAATTTTAAATTGTTATTTATTACTTCTTCTGGTACTTGAAATAAATTTTTTATCTTTTTCTTATTTTTCAGTATATACAAAAAGAGGAAAAAATAATATAATAAAAAAATAACAATAATAAGACTGCAAAAAATGAAAATTGATTTGAAAACAATATTCTCTCTAAAATAAAAGGAAATTATCGATAAAATTAAAAATAAAAATATCATCGATACAACCTTTGTGCCATAATATCATCAACAAATTTTTGTAAATATTCTTTTTCCCTTTTTGAATGAAGTCTATGAGAAATTACTGGTACTACAACTTCTTTTAAATCTTCATCTATACTGAAATTTTCCCCTCTTGATATTAATGCATAACCTTTTACTGCATTTAAAAGGTGAAGAAGTGCTCTAACAGAAAAACCATGTGTAAAATTTGGATCTTCCCTTGATTTTAGTCCGATCAGGTTAATAATATCGATAAGTTTCTCGTCAACATATATATCTTTTATAATCTTTTTTATCTTCTTTATATCTGAAATCTTTATAACTTTTTTTACAGATTCTGGTTCGAATTCAAGCATATTGTTCTGTAAAATATATTTTTGCTGCTGCTGCTCAGGATATCCAAGGCTTAAGCACATTCCAAATCTATCCAAAGAAGATATTGGAAGAGGGAATGTTCCTTCTATTTCAATGGGATTTTGAGTTGCCATGACAAAAAAAAGATCGTGAAGTTTATATGTTTTTCCAAAAGCCGTCACCTGATTTTCACCCATAGCCTCTAGTAATGCTGATTGAACTTTTGGATTACCTCTATTTATCTCATCTGCAAGTAAGATTCCTGAAAAAACTGGTCCTTTTACAAAGATAAACTGCTCTTTTTCTCTTGAAAAAATTTCATTTCCAATTATATCGTAGGGAAGAAGATCTGCTGTAAATTGAACTCTTTTAAAGATAAAATCAGAATCATCTTCGTTATCTATCGCATTTATAAGAGTTTTAGCAAGAGTTGTCTTTCCCATTCCAGGTAAATCTTCTAAAAGTAGATGAAGTCCACAGAAAAATGAAGTTAATACAAGATCGATTATTTTCTGGCTTACTTTTACCCTTGATAGTATTTCATTTTTTAAGGATAAAATTGTTTTATTTACATTTTCAAGATCATTAATGTTAATATCTGACATCGAAAATACTCCCGCTTAATTTTTTCAAATACTGATAAGCCCCAATATTTAAAGCATCATTTTCTTTGTAGAATTTTAATATATTTTCTTTATCATTTTTAAGAATATTTTCAAGTTGAAGCAAAGATTGAATTTTTACATTATCTCTTACAAAATTTATAAAATATACCTTTATTTCTTTATTATATAGATCAATAGTTTTATCAAAAATATGTGTTTCAATTTCACCCTTTTGACCTATATAAGTCATAGAAAAGTCATATTTTCTTTCACCATCTTTGTAAGAGGTAATAGTCGCATAAACAGCTGGTTTTGGTATTATCTGTTCGTAAATATATATGTTAGCTGTGGGAAATTGGATCAGTCTTCCAAAATGCTTACCTGACTCAACAAGTCCTTTAATATAAAATGGCTCTATTAAATATTTATTTATAGAAAAATCACCACTTAAGATATGCTGTCTGATCATTGTAGAAGATATAAGCTGACCTTTTATATAAAGCAAAGGGATAATTAAAACTTTAATATTTTTATCTTCAAGATATTCTTTCAAAACCTTACTATTGCCACTTTTATTCTTTCCAAAAGTAAAGTTTTCTCCAATCACAACCTCTTTTAAATGATTATTTGATGACAAAAAACTTAAAAATTCATTTGCAGATAAATTTTTTAAGTCTGAATTAAACTCAAATAAAAAAATAAAATCAAAATTTAATTTTTCAAAATATTGGATTTTAGATGAAACTGGAAAAATTTGAGTATTTATAAAATTTTCTTCAAACAAAGCAGCTGGCTTATTGCAAAAAGTTATAAGTACCTTTTTATAGTTTTTTTCTGATGCAATTTCAAAAGATTTTTTTAAGATTTGTTGATGCCCTATATGAAGTCCATCAAAGTTACCAATATTAAGGATAAAATCCTGATTTATTTTGGGATAATCCTCAAGAAGATTATAGGAAATTACTGTCATATATCCCGACTTTATTCAATTCAATTTATCTTTTATTAAATCTTTACTCAAAAAGCCATCACTAAAGCTTTTTAATTATATCCAATACCGCTTCACCCTTCTTATAACCATAATCTATTACGAAATTTAATTTTGGAATCGCTCTAACTTTGACACCTTCAGCAATTTTCTTTCTAAAAAAACCGGATATCTTATTAAATGCTTCAACTTCTTTATCATTTAAATCTGGATCATCTGATGAAGGAATAATAAAAACTTTAACATATTGTCTATCTTTTGAAATTTCGACTTTGCTAATAATTGTATCGTTATGTATATCTTTATGTTCTACTTCATATCTTATGGCAGATTGGATAATATGAGAAATAGCTTCTGCAAATCTAAGGTTTTTAGGATTTTCTGTCATATTAAAATATAACCTTTAATAAAATCTTTTTTAATAATATTTTATTTTTTATTTTTTATTCTTTACTCTCCTGTTCATTCTTAGCATCTTCTTTTTCTTTTGTATCCATAGCGACAAGTTCTTCAAAATTAACCTTTTCCTCAACATTTCTGTAAAGCTCAAGGATATCGCCTTCTTTTAAATCATTAAATTTCTCAATTGTCAAACCACACTCAAGTCCCTGTTTTACTTCCCTGACTGGATTTTGAAAATGATATAAGGAAGCTATTTTTCCAGTAAATATAACGACATTATCTCTATAAACTCTACATAAAGAATCTTTAGTTATGACACCTTTGCTTACGAAGCCCCCACCAACTGTTCCAATACTTGGTATTTTAAATATCTGTCTGATTTCAGCTTCTCCAATAACTTCTTCTCTAATCTTAGGTGCTGCAAGTCCAGTAATTGAATTTTTAATATCTTCAATCACATCATAAATTATATTGTATCTTCTTATTTCTACGCCTTCCCTTTCAGCAATCAACTGAGCTTCTTTTGTTGGTTTTGTGTTAAATCCTATAACTATCGCCTTTGATGTTATGGCAAGATTTATATCTGATTCTGTTATTGCTCCAACAGAAAAATGTATAACATTAACATTTATCTTCTGCACAGAAAGTTTTTCGCAAGAAGCTTTTAAAGCCTCAGCCATACCCTGAACATCGGCTTTTATAATGATGTTAAGCTGTCCAACTTCACCTTTGTTAATTTTGGAAAGAATATTTGCAAGATTAACATTACTTTCTTTTTGTTTTTCTATTATTTCGATCTCTCTTCTTTTTCTAGCTATTTCTTTTGCGGTTTTTTCAGAATCAACAACATTAAAAATAGAACCTGCTTCTGGAAGTTGCTCAAAGCCAATGACTTCAACAGGTGTCGAAGGATAAGCAACAGTTAATTTTTTACCATTTTCATCAAGCATCGATCTGACTTTACCTTCATAATTTCCAGCTATAAAAACATCTCTTTCTTTTAAAACACCATTTTTAACAAGAACTGTTGCTACTATGCCTCTACCCTTGTCAAGTCTTGATTCAAGTATGACACCTTCAGCCCATTTCTTAGGATTATAATCTGCCTTTAAATCTAATAGATCTGCTATAAGTAATATCGAATCAAGCAATTCATCGATCCCTGTTCCTTTTAATGCTGATATCTGAACATAAATGGTATCTCCGCCCCATTCCTGAGGCAATAAATCTAAATTGGCAAGATCAGTTTTTATTTTTTCTATTTTTGCACCAGGTTTATCACATTTATTTATTGCAACTATTATAGGTACTTTAGCTGCTTTGGCATGATTTAATGCTTCAATAGTTTGAGGCATAACACCATCATCGGCAGCAACTATTAAAATTGCAATATCAGTAACGCTTGCTCCTCTTGCGCGCATAGAAGTAAAAGCCTCATGACCAGGAGTATCTATAAAAACTATCTCTTCTCCTTTAACTTTAACCTTGTAGGCACCTATTCTTTGAGTAATGCCACCAACTTCCCCTTCAGCAACATTTGTTTTCCTGATTTTATCAAGTAAGGTTGTCTTTCCATGATCGACATGTCCCAACACAGTCACTATAGGTGGTCTTTTTTTCATAATCGGTTCAATACCAGTTTGCTCAGGTATTTTAATGGAATCCATTATAGATGTTCTTTTTACCTTACAATTAAAATAAGATAAAAGAATTTCAGCTGTATCTGCATCAAGAACCTGATTTATAGTAACTGTATTACCAATTTCAAAAAGCTTTTGAATCAAAACATTTGCCTTAATATTCATCTTTTTTGCAAGATCTGAAACAGTAATTGAATCTGGTATTTCTATCTCTTCAGGTATTGCAAATTCGGTTTCTCTTTTTTTTCTAATAGTATGAGTAAGTTTATTATGAAGTTCATCTTTATCTAAGTTTTCATATTCAAATTCATCTGTTTTCTTCTTCTTGTTCTGATAATTTGAAACTTCTGGTTGAATCTGCATTGCAGGAGCAGACTTAAAAGATTTTGTATAATTAAATTTTTTTTGTTGCCCAAAACTTCCTGTTTTTTGGGTAGGAGTAGTCTCTTTTACAGTTGGCTTTTTTATAAAAATTCTTTTTTTATGATGTTCTGACTCTGTTTTTTGTGAGGTTGATGAAGGGGTATAAGTATATTTTTTATTGTATGAATAAGAAGTAGTTGTCTTTTCAGTTTCAGATTTTGGTTTTACTTCATGCTTTTTTTCTTCTATTTTAGTTTCTTCTAATTTTTCTTTTTCAACTCTTTCTTTTTCTTCAGCTAAAACTTTTTGAGTCTTTTTTTCTTCTACCTTTTCTTCTTCTTTTTCTTTAACTTTAGCCTTTTTCGTAACTGCTTCCAATTTTTCTTTTGAAGATTTTTCTTTTTTAGGAAGTTTTTCTTCTTCTTCTATTTCTTCTTTTATTTCTTCTTCCTTTGCAGCTGCTTTTTCTACTTCCTTTTTATGCTCTTTTGGTTTTTCTGAAACTTTTTCTTCTTTTATTTTTTCTTCTTTCTTTGCTTGTTCATTTACTGTTTCAACCTTTTTGGAAATTGTAGCAACTTCAGGAGTTTCTGGCAATTCTTCAGTTTCCTCATCAGATACAGATTGCCCCTCAGCTTTAGTTGCAACTTTTTTGATTATCTTTCTTTTAATTACAAGTTTTTTCTGAGGTTTTTTATAAATCTCAATCTCTTTTTCAATCCTATTCTGAATCTCTTCATTTAATAATTCTTCAGGATTCACATTTAATTTTTCAATAATTGATTTGATCTGAATATCTGTTAACTCTTTTTCTCGCAAAAATGTTATAATTTTAATTCTCTTCATAAAAAATTGCCAACTCCTAACTCAAAACTAACATATAATTTTCAAAACGCAATTTATATTAATCTTATATTTATACTATTCTTCATCTGCAAATTTAATTCCGCAATATGGACACTCTGTTGCGTCTGGATCAATGCTTTTACCACAATTTGGACAAACAGTGAAAGACTCTTCCTCTTCATATTCTTCATCAGATTCTTCTTCAATTTCAACATTTTGCTCTATAAAATGTCTTATCTTAAAAAGTTCATCTGTTGTCAATGAAGAGATGATTCTAAGTCTATCATTTTCATACCAATCTATTAAGGAAGAAATGACATCTATGCCCGCATCCTGAAGTTTTTGTATCAATTCTCGACCTAAATGATCAACTAAAACACTAATAGAATCTTCTTCTCCAATTTCTTCCATCTCATTTTCTTCTTGCTCTGTTTCATAAATAGGTTTAGAAAGCATAAGCTCTGCTTCTTTACTTATCATCTTATAGATTTCAGAATTAATAAACTCCTCTCTGGTTTCAACAACTATTTTCCATCCCGTTAATCTGCTGGCCAGTTTTACATTTATCCCATTTTTACCGACAATTTTATCTTTGTCATCTTTTTTTTCTACAACAAAAATACATCTTTTTTTACCTTCAGATTCCTGTATTTTAATTATTTTACCCTGACCGAATTTGGAAACATTTAATGCATTTTTTATAAATTGTTCTTCATCTGTTGAATATTCAATAATTTCTATAACTTCATTGGATATTTCACTTCTGATCGCAGATATTTTACTTGAATTTTTTCCTAAAATTGTTCCAACTGGATCTTTTGATGAATTTTTAGTCCATACAGCTACTTTTGTTTTAAAACCTGGTTCTCTAACAATTTTTTTTATTTCTATATCTCCTCTAGCTACCTCATCTACCTGATCCTCAATAAGTCTATAAATAAATTTGGGATCTGCTCTTGAAAGAATAATTATAGGTGAAGCTTTTTTGTTTTTTGAATAAGATTTGGCATCTTCATTATCAACTGCTTTAGATGAATTTGCTTCTACCTTTTTTATAAGAAACTTTCTTGTTTCATTTGGTTTTATGTTTTCTATAGGAGATTGTTCTTCTTGTGGAAGAATGGCTTCTATTTTGTTATCATCAAGATTAACATATAAAGCACCCTTTACAGCTCTATGAACCTTGCCAACGATGATTGTTCCTTCAAGTTTTTTATACTCTTCATATAATTTATTTCCAACATAGTTTTGTATTTCTTGAATAAATGTCTCAATAGCTGTTCTAACGACTGTAGAAGGAAAGTTAGAGTAGTCAACTGGAACAAGTATAGATTGCCCGAGCTCAACATTCTCATCATATTGTTTCGCTTCTTTTAATGAAATTTCTTTTAATAATAGTTCGGGTTTTTTTACCACTTCCTTTTTAATAAAAATTTCAAGCCTATTCTTATCTGATTTTGCTATTTCTAATTCTACTTCACTGGTTTTATCTTTTTTCTTATTTTCTTTTGAGCTTCCTTCTGATTTATATAAATAATTTCTATATGCAACTATTAAAGATTTTTTGAAACATTCTAGAACAGCCTCATTTGATATATTCTTGTCTTTTGCTATTGTCTCTATTTCATTATAAAAAGTATCTGCTGATGTACCTGTTTTTCTTTTTGTCATATCTCCTCCGGATAAAATGTAGTCTTAATTTTCACAATATTTTCTAATGGTATTGAAAATATTAAATTATCATCTTCATCAATCTTGTTTTTTTTATCTTTTTTTCTTTTTGATTTTTCAAATCTCTTTATACTGACAGATTTATCTACAAATGTAAGTATTCCTTCTATTTCTTTTGTTACCTGTTTTTCACCTATTGTTTCGCTATAAAATATTTTAATCGGATTTTGCAAAAAAAGCTCGAGAATATGAAAATTTTCTTTTCTTATTTCATAACCAATACCAGGGCTTTGAACCTGAAGATCATAGTCATCAGGGATGAATTGGTTTACAATAGATGAAATTAATTTACAATCATCAAGTGTTATACCTCCTTTTTCATAATAGTAATAATAACAGCTTTTCTTGAAGTAACATTAAATGAAATTAAATGTATATCATTCACCGGGAAAATTTCCAAAAATTTTTTATTTAATGTTCCAAATAGATCCGTATTTTCCAAGATTTTTTCCTGCTAATAAAATAAAAAAAGAGACGATTAAATCGCCTCTAACAACATTAATAGTACATTATTTTATAATGTCAATAGATTTTGCTTTAATTTTTTTATTATTATAATATTTTTTATCTGCTAAAAACAAAAAAATGAAAAAACAAAAAAGAAACAAAATAAAACAAGAGAAAGTAAAATAAAAGTAAATATAAAAATAATAAAGTTTAAAAATTTTTACAAAGGATAGATGATGAGTTTACTTTCTTTTCCTATTTATAAACTTATAATTTTATTTTTAACAATATTTCTTGCTGGATTGGTTGATTCAATTGCTGGTGGTGGCGGAATTCTTTCCATTCCAGCCTACCTTTTTTTAGGACTTCCAGGACATATAGTTTTAGGGACAAATAAATTTTCTTCATCAATTGGGACATTATTTGCAACTTTAAGATTCGCTATATCTAAAAAGATAAATTGGATTATTGGAATTATTTCTGTTATTTTTGCTTTAATAGGTTCGACAATAGGCTCAAGACTAGTATTACTGATACCCGTAAATTTCATCAAGATTTTACTCATAATATTGATTCCAATAATAACAATAATAACTTTAATTCCTAAAAAACAAGATGATAAAAATTCTCAAATCCAGGATTATAAAGGAAATGATAAAATTACAAAGATTTTTGAATATAAGTTAAATAATAAAACTACTGAAATTTCATATTCTGAAAACTTAAATGCTGAAACCATAAATGCTAAAATTTTAAATTCTGATACCTTAAATGCTGAAAACTTAAATGCTAAAAACTTAAATACTGATGCTTCAAATAATAACAAATATAAATATAAGTTAGAAAAAATTTGGTTAAATATAAACAAAAAATTTTTATATTACTTTATTGCTGCAAGTGCAAGTTTAGTAATAGGGATGTATGATGGATTTTTTGGTCCTGGAACTGGCACTTTTTTTATACTGGTATATACTTCACTTCTTCATTTTGATATGACAACTGCTTCAGCCAATGCAAAAGTAGTTAATCTTTCTTCAAATATTGCTGCTCTGATAACATTTTTATTATATAAAAAGGTTTTTATTTTACTTGGCATTATCTGTGCTGCTTTTTCTATAACTGGTAACCTTTTAGGTTCATCTTTAGCAATAAAAAAAGGAAGCAAAGTGATAAGACCATTTTTTATCCTAGCACTTTTGCTTCTCTTTTCTAAAGTAGTATATGACCTATTTATATTTCGCTAGTTATATCAATTAAATATTATTTTTTGATAACATTTTTTTTATTTTAGCTATCATTTTAATAACATTTTAGATATTATTTTAATATCATTTTTAGATGTTATTTTAATATCATTTTTAACACTATTTTTAATATTGTTTTTGATAAAAATTCTAATATTATCTTTAATATCTT
>DAOOKC010000023.1:11716-21652 GCA_035385485.1 Exilispira sp. | reverse complement strand
GATTATATTGTTATAGATCCAAATAAAAACAGTTTTGATCCAGATAAAACTGTTATAAAAAATATTTGTAACAGAAATTTTGGCATTGGTGCTGATGGGATTCTTTTAGGTCCAATAATAGATTGGAAAAATAAGACTATATCTGTTAGAATATTTAATTCTGATGGGAGTGAGGCAGAAAAAAGTGGAAATGGACTTAGAATTTTCAGCCAATATCTAATGGATGAAGGTTATATCCAAAAAAAAACTTTCGGGATAGATGGCAAAAGATCATCTTCTATAATAATAAAAACCATTGGTGGAAATGTAAGATCTACATACAATGATGATGGAACTATAAGCATACAGATGGGGAAAATTGAATTTTATAACGAGGAAATAGAGCTTGAAGCATTTAACGAAGAAAATTTAGAAGAGAAAACAAAATTTAATGGGACATATCTTTCTATCGGTAATCCACATTTTGTCATTATATTGGATAGAGTTGATGAAAAAATCGCAAAAAAGTATGGAAAAAGCATAGAAAATAACTCTATTTTCCCAAATAAAACAAATGTTCAATTTGCACAGGTTTTAAATGAGAAAAATATAAAGATAGAAATATTTGAAAGAGGAAGCGGATATACTCTTGCATCTGGTTCAAGTGCTTGTGCTGCTGCAGCAACGACTTTTAAGAAAGGATTGATAAAAAATGAAGTTGAAGTTTTGATGCAGGGAGGAAGTTTAAAAGTCTTAATAGATGATGATTTTAATGTTTTGCAGATCGGTAAAGTAAAAAAAATTTTTTATGGGAAGTTTTTTATTTCAACTTTTCTTGACAAATTTCAAAATTAGTTATTTGTTTATGAAAAGAAGTGGGAGAAATTAAAGATGCCTATTACTCATGAAAGCAAATTAGATGTTATTAAAAAATTTGGCAAAAATGAAAAAGATACAGGTTCTGTTGAAGTTCAGGTTGCTCTTTTAACCGAAAGAATAAATAATTTAACAGATCACCTTCAAAATAATAAACATGACCATTCTTCTAGAAGAGGTCTTTTGAAACTTGTAGGACATAGAAGAAAATTACTTGAATACCTTAAGAATAAGGATCTGAATAGATATAGAAATCTTATTCAACAGCTTAACCTTAGAAAATAGATTTTTCACCCCTCTTATCTATATTAAAAGAGGGGTTTGTTTTTTATATTATAATTTGAATTTTAAAAAATATAATGATATAGATTGGCGTTATAAATCAGTGAAAAGTTTCAAAATATTTCTTGATTTTAATAATAATCAATTTAATTTAAGTATTATTTTTTACTAAAATATTTTATTTGAGGAAATAAAGTTATGAAGACAGAATTTGAAGTTTTATTTGACGGGGGAAAATTTATATTTGAGATTGGAACTATGGCAAGACAGGCAAATGGTTCCACAATGGCTCGTTTTGGTGATACAGCCGTTTTATCTGCAGCGGTAATGGGTCCTGATGTTAAACAGGATTTTTTCCCTCTTACAGTCCATTATTTTGAAAAAGCATATGCTGCTGGTAAAATTCCCGGTGGCTTTATAAAAAGAGAAGGAAAACCTTCAGATAGAGAAATACTTGTATCACGGCTTATAGATAGACCTATAAGACCTCTTTTTTCAAAAAGTTTTACAAGAGAGGTTCAGGTTGTATCTTATACTTTAGCATCTGATCAGATACATACTCCTGATATTTTAGCTATAAATGCATCTTCAGTTGCTCTTGCGATTTCAGATATTCCTTTTTTAAAACCTATTGGTGCTGTAAGAGTAATATATCTTGATAATCAATATATAATAAATCCAAAACTTGAAGATATACCTAAAGCAGAACTCGATATAGTTGTTGCCGGGACTTATGATGCCATTACCATGGTCGAAGGAGCCGGAAAAGAAGTTGATGAAAAGATCTTACTTGAAGCATGCAAAATAGCTCATACTCAGATACAAAAGATTGTTAATGGCATAAATGAAATAGTTAAAGAGGTTGGAAAAGAAAAGATAAAAATTGAAGAAGAAAAAGATAATGATGTTTTAAGTGATGTTATAAGAAAAAATGTAGAAAGTGAATTAAAACAAGCACTTTTTATATATGATAAACTTGCAAGACAGGATGCTATTGAAAATGTTAAACAAAAATATCTTCCTCTTATAAAAGAGCAATATAATAAGAAAAAAAGTGGCTTCGAAGTTACTAAAAATTCTATTGAAAAGAAAAGTAATTCTATTGAAGATATAGATAAGCAAGGACTTGATGAAGAAGATACAGAAGAAGTGGAAGCAGAATTTGAACAGATGTATTATGACTATTTTGACCATATAACTAAAAATCTTATGAGAGAAAGCATCTTAAATGAAGGTATAAGACCTGATGGAAGAAAGACAGATGAGATTAGACCTATTAGTATTCGAATGAATCTTTTCAATGATACTCATGGATCTGCTCTTTTTACAAGAGGAGAAACTCAGGCTCTTGTAGTTACTACTCTTGGTTCAATAAGTGATGCGCAGGTTCTTGACAATATTGAAGGAGAACTTTCAAAAAGATTTATGTTACACTATAATTTCCCTCCTTTTTCAGTAGGAGAAACAGGAAAATATGGAGCACCTGGAAGAAGAGAAATAGGGCATGGTCATCTTGCAGAAAGATCGATAGAATCTATGTTGCCAGAATACGATTCTTTCCCTTATGTCATAAGAACAGTTTCCGAAATATTGGAATCCAACGGGTCAAGCTCTATGGCAACCGTATGTGGTACTTCTTTGTCCTTATATTCTGCAGGAGTTCCTCTTCCAAGGCTTGTAGCTGGTATAGCGATGGGGTTGGTGAAAGAACAGGATAGATATGCGGTTCTTTCGGATATTATGGGGATGGAAGATCATCTTGGCGATATGGATTTCAAAGTGGCAGGGACAGAAAAGGGTATTACCGGTTTTCAGATGGATATTAAGATAGAAGGTATCACATTTGAAATATTTGAAAAGGCACTTGAACAGGCAAAGAAAGGTAGAATGCATATCCTTGGGATAATGCAGGAAGCTATAAAAAATATACCATGCAAAGTTTCAGATAAGGCACCTAAGATTCATATAATGCAAATAGATGAAGAAAAAGTTGGAGCATTAATCGGTCCTGGTGGAAAGGTTATAAAAAGCATAATCTCTGAGACTGGTAGTGATATCAGTGTGGAGCCTGATGCTAAAGTTGTGATATCCAATAAAGATAAAGAACTTTTGGAACAGACAATTCAAATGATACAAAATACAATAGATCCAAATCCAAAATTAAATGAAGTCTATACTGGAATTGTTAAAAAATTACTTCCTTATGGAGCTCTTGTTGAGTTTATCCCAAAAGTTGTTGGAATGTTACATATAAGTGAAGTATCTAAAGAAAGGGTAGATTCAATAGAAAGCAGATTTAAAATAGGCGATAGAGTAAAGGTAAGACTTATTAAAATGGATGATCAGGGCAAATACTATCTTAGCTCGAAAGAGTTTAATTAAAAAGAAAAATATTTGACTTTTATAATTTAACTTCTTAAAATTTATATATGTTTATTATCATGTTTTTAATACCTTGATTTTAATTAACTTATCTATGCAAAGATAGAAAAGGTCATAATCAATTATTGAATTATAAAAGATTTGAGTTAGAAATATCTTTGAGTTATAAATATTTTTTAGTTAAAATATCAATGAGGATATAAAAAAGATTTTAAAGATTTTAAAAATAGATATTAGAAAATCTAAATAAATAGAAAAAAGAATTTTGAAAATAATAACACGGAGAATATAATTTTATATGGGACTTAGAATAATACCAGTTGGCGGACTTGGTGAAATCGGAAGAAATATGACTCTTATGGAAAGTGAACAGACAATTATTGCTATAGATGCGGGATTGCAGTTTCCAACTGCTGAAATGTATGGAATAGATTTTGTTATACCCGACTTCAACTATTTGAGAAGCAATAGACAGAAATTCAAAGGGCTTGTCGTTACTCATGGTCATGAAGATCATATTGGTGCAATTTCATATCTTGTTAAAGAATTTCCTTCTATAACTATCTTTGGCACAAAGCTTACACTTGAGCTTATAAAGGCAAGAATAACAGAGAAAAGAAATTTTGTAAATCAGATCAATTTGCCAAAGATGATTGAGATTCAACCCGATAAATTTTACTATTGCGAAGATTTTGAGTTTATGCCATTTAGAGTAAATCACTCGATTGCCGATGCAGTTGGAATAGCAGTTAAAACTCCCTGGGGGTATATAGTTCACACAGGAGATTTTAAGATAGATAATACGCCAGTAGATAATAAAATTTTTGATTATCATACACTTTCTGATTTAGGTAAAAAAGGAGTTTTACTTTTAATGTCAGATTCTACTAATTCAGAGAGAAAAGGTTTTTCAAATTCAGAAAAAGAAGTTGTAGAAAACCTTGATTACTATTTTACAAAAGCTAAAGGAAAAATAATTGCTGCAACTTTCGCATCAAATATCCATAGAATTCAACAGATTTTTGATGTTGCTAAAAAATATGATAGAAAGGTTTTTGTCTCAGGACTTTCACTGGAAAAAAATATAGAGATTGCAAGACAACTTGGATATATAAATTTTGAAAGAAATTTTTTACATCCTCTTGAAGATTTGAAGAAATTTCCACCATCAAAAGTCGTATGCATCGTTACTGGAACTCAGGGTGAACCGATGTCTGTATTGACAAGAATGGCTGAAAATAGGCATAAACAGATAAAAGTAGAAAAAGATGATCTTGTTTTACTTGCTTCATCAGTTATACCTGGAAATGAACATCTTGTTTTTAAGAATATAAACAAACTTTATGAGCTTGGGGCAACTGTTGTCCAATCTGAATCTGATGATATTCATGTCAGTGGGCATGCTTATACTGAAGAGCAGAAAATTATGATACATCTTACAAGACCAAAATATTTTATGCCAATTCATGGTGAATATAGACATCTTTCGATTCATGCAGCTACAGCACAGACTGTTGGTATCCCACAGGATAAGATATTTTTATTGAAAAATGGAGATATCTTGCAGGTCGAAGAAGGCAATATTCATCTTGCTGGTAACATTGAACCAGAGAACATATTTGTAGATGGAAAAGGGATTGGAGATATTTCAGATATAGTTATAGAAGAAAGGCAAAAATTAGCTGAGGATGGAACCGTTGCTGTTGTCGTTACTTTGACAAAAGAATCAGCTTTAGCAAGTCCGATAGAGGTTATCTCAAGAGGTTTTGTTCTTATAGATAACTCAGAGCATCTTCTTGAAAAGGCAAAGGATATTTCTGTTCAGGTCGTAAATAAATGGATAGTAGATGGAACAAATAGCTGGGATGATCTTAAAAAAAGGATAAAAAGAGAGCTTAAAAAGTATTTCAATGAAGAAATCGCAAGAGATCCATTTATACTTGTCATAATAGTCGAAGTATAGTCTTGCTCTCTTAATTTATCTTAATTTATTTATTTTTATTAATTTATTAATTTTTTTAATCTATTTTTTTTCTTTAAGCATATTTTCCATTATTCTAACAATAGTTCTATCGGTTTCTATCATTCCAATATTATTTAATGTGGCAAGGTTTTCAAGCGTTTGTTCGATGGTAAATCCAACAATACCATCTCCTTTTGGGACATATGCACCATTCATTGCAAAATAGGCATATTCTACAGCAGAGCTTGCTGCAGCAGAAAGCTTATATGCGCATGAAACTTTTGCTCCATCGCATATCATACCAGCAAATGTACCTATGACAGAATGCATTGCATTTACCATATCTTCAATCTTACCGCCAAGAAGATGGACGACTCCAGCTGCGACACCAACAGATGCTGCAACAGCACAACCACAGATTGTAGTTAATCTTCCAAGATAACTTTTAAATAGAATTGTAGCAATAGTCGAAATTGCAAGTGCCTGTAATAAAACTGGATTTGATGGATTAATCTTCATGCTTGCGCTATAAACCCCGACAAGTGCAGTTATCCCATGATTTCCACTTCCAGTAAGGGCAATAATAGGTATTTTAAGACCAATCATTCTTGCTTCACCTGCTGCAGCAGTATATGTTTCAACAGATTTTGCAGTGCAACAGGCTACTGGTCTTAATTCGTTTGCTATGGCGCAGTGGCTTATACCAGAAATAGATTTGCCAAAGATGGTGTTTCTATCTGAAAGTCCTTTTTGTGCTGCTTCGAAATTTATTTTGGCAGCATCTAAAAGAAAATCAAAGCTTTCTGGTTCTATTGAGAAAATAGTATTAACCAAGTCTGAAAACTTTTCTCCTTTTATATTCATCCTACCTTTTACTTCAATATTTTCTTCATTTTTATATACTGTTTTACCATTTTTTTCTATAAGTGCCACATTTGTATAGTCTGAGTGAATGATTATTTTTACATTTTCATTCTCTTTAAATGCATTTACTTCGATATATAATAAATCCTTTGGGGTTAATCCTTCTTTTATATTATCTGGAAAAAGAGATTTTACGCTAATTATCTTTCTATTTACAAGTTCTTTTGCCTGCTCAATCATCTTCGGTGTAACTGATTCAAGAATGCTTAATTTTGCATCAGAATTTTCCGAAATAGCTCCTAAAGCAGCAGCAAGTTCTATTCCCGATTCTCCAGTTCCTGGTATTCCAACATTTACTGCATTTTTGAATATATTCAAACTCAAAGTTAAATCAATTTTTTCTGGTATAAAACCAAGATATTTTCTTGCTAAAGATACTGCATAGCAGATAACTCCAGGATCAGTACAACCAGTAGTTCTTGTAAGCTCTTTTTTGCATAATTCGATAATTAACTCTTTTTCCATAGCTTTTGCTCCAAATTTATTATATCATTAAGTTTTAATTTTATTTATTTTATTTTCTTTCATTATCAATTTTATTTTCTCTGAACTTTTTAATATTTTCAAAAAACTTGAAAAGTAGAAAGAAAAGAAAAAATGTAAGAATTAATATAAGATAAAAATTGATAGGAAAGGAAAAATACTTAAAGAAAAATATAAGGGCAAATGTTAAAATATTTAAAAGGAAGATTAATAATAAAATTTTTAATAATATTTTTTTGAAGATTTTATTTTTAAAAGAGATTGAATTTTCTTTGTCGGGATTTTCTATATAAAAACTATCTTCTTCATCTATAATTATGTTTAATAAATTTGCTATTAGAATGATATCTATGCTAAATATAATACTAATAAGCGTAAAATACCTAAAATAGTTTAAATCTGTTGTAAAATATAATGTAATATCTAAAAGTAATATAATAAAAATAAGAAAAAGATAGATAAATCTTATTATTTTTGCAATATTTTTATCTTCTATATTTTTGTGTTTTATTTTTTTATTATTATTTTTATTATTATAATTTATTGATTTGATATTAAAAAAATATGGATTTAATTTTTTTAAAGAAAGATATATTAAAAAAAAGATTAATAGAAATATGCCTATTTGGAAAAATATTATTTCATTCGAATACTTAAAAGATAAATATTTCATATTCTACCAGATTTCCTTGTTAATTCTTTAAGATAAAATGCATTTTCACTTATAAATTGTCCAAATGGTTCGATACAGTTGTAATTTAATACAATAGCTCCAGCTTTTTTTGCTGTTTCAATTGTCATCTTTCGGATAGTTGATGCAAGCATATATGCTTTTTTATAAACTTCTTTTTCCTTTTCATCCATTTTATTGTATAGGTATTCGATAATATCCAAAGCTATAATGACAAATCTATATTTTTTTTGATGAAATCGAATGATATGTGCAAGATCATCTTCTGAAAAAGGGGTTATAAGAAAAACAAGACTTTCTGATGGGATTATAGATTGTGGTATATTGTCTAACTCCCAGAAATCTTCCTGATCGCTAATTTTTAATCTGCTTAATGCCTGGGTTATCTTTTCAAGCTGAATTTTACCATAACCCGCTTTTATATAGTTAAAAAAAGAACCAAATTGCAAAAAACTTACTCTATTTTGAGCTTTCAACATGGATTTCGCTATGCAATAAGCTGCTTCTATCGCCTTTTCAAATATTTCATCAGATATAGAATATGTATTTGGATTATTCCTGCAATCGACTATTATTGCGACATCTGTATTTGATTCTCTTTCAAATTCATTTACATAAAGACTTTCATTTTTTGCTGAATGTTTCCAGTTAATTGTATTTAATTTATCCCCTTCATAATATTGTCTTACATCATAAAAGTTTAATCCAACCCCTGCCTTTTTTGATGGTATCATCCCCGTATATACTAGCAATTTTTTACTTCTAATGGGAAGGTTTATATCAATTGTTTCATCTGGTACTGCATAAAAAGATAGATTTGCATCTACTTCAATCTCTTTTGATGAGATAAAAAGTGGAGAATATAATTTTACCTTGATAGGTTCAAGATTATATAAGCCTCTTTTAACTATTATTTTATATGAATAGATGAAATTTGAGTAAGATTCTGGAAAGTTTAAGGCAAAAAAACCAACAGAAATTTTATTATTTAAATTTGAATCATTTGTTTCAAGTTTGATCCCTTCTGGTAATTTCTGTATAAATCTGGTAAAAATAGGTATTTTTGTCTTAATTTTGATATGGGTTACAATTTCAGCAACCTGATTATTATTAAACCTATTATTTTTTTGCTCGATTCTTTTACCATTTTCATATAGATAGATTTTTCTTTCGCACTCAATTTCAATTGAATCAAAAATGAAAGAAAGAAATAAATCTATGGAAAATAAAAGAAAGCAAAATATTGAAACTGCTATAAAATCCGAACTAAAAGAAACCAAAGAGATTGCCAGAAAAATGATGAACAACGCTAAAATTAAAAATTGTGAAAACCTTTGCAATTTTTAATCCTTTATTTTCCAATTGGTACGGGTACAGTTCTTGTTATTCTTTCAAGAACATCTATTGCAGCATTCTTTTTAAGCCATAAAGAAGGATCAAGCATAATTCTATGAGAAAGTACTGGATTTATAAATTTCTTGATATCATCAGGTATTACATAATCCCTTCCACAGATTGCCGCATATGCCCTCGCTATCTTATATAGCATAAGTGAACCTCTTGGGCTTGCTCCAACATTTATATTGGAATCCTGTCTTGTTGCAAATATTATCGAAACGATATATTTTTCGATACTTTCATCGACATAAACATCTTCGATTGCCTTTTGCATGCTTAAAAACTCATCTTCATTTAACACTTTTGAAAGATTAACTTCATCCTGTCTTCTTTCTTTTCTAAGTTGCAAAATCCTTTGCTCTTCTTCAATGGTTGGGTAGTTCACAGAAAGTTTTACCGCGAATCGATCTAACTCTGCTTCTGGTAAGGGGAATGTTCCTTCGTATTCTATGGGGTTTTGGGTCGCAATTACTAAGAATGGCTTTTTAAGGTGCATAGTCTGACCTTCCACTGTAACCTGATTTTCCTGCATAGCCTCTAAAAGGGCAGATTGAGTTCTTGCAGATGCCCTATTTATTTCATCAGCCAAAAGTATCTGGGTAAAAATAGGACCTGCTCTAAAAATAAATTCTTTTTTATCTTTATCATAAACAAAAGTTCCTGTTATATCCTGAGGAAGAAGATCGGGTGTGAACTGAATCCTTTTAAATTCAAGACCTAAAACAGACGCAAGACTTCTTGCTATCAAAGTCTTACCAAGACCTGGGTAATCTTCAAAAAGAACATGACCGCCTGCTAAAAATGTCGCTAAAAGCATCTCGATTATCTCTTTCTTTCCAACAATCGCCTTTGAAAGTTCACTTAAAATCTGCTCTTTTGCTTCATAAATTCTTTTAAATTCCATTTTTTCCTCTTTTCCTTCCTTAAATAAATATTTTTGAAAAAAGATAATTTTAAA
>DAOOKC010000023.1:0-11616 GCA_035385485.1 Exilispira sp. | reverse complement strand
TATATATGAGATAATCTGCATAATCTCTCTTTTTATTTATTTTCTTTTTTATTTTCTTTCTTTTTTTTTATTTTCTTTTTTATTTATTTTCTTTTTTGTTTTTTATTTAGTTTCTTTTTTTTTATTTTCCTTTTTGTTTTTTATTTTTTTTCTTTTTTTCTTATTTTCTTTTTTGTTTTTTATTTAGTTAAGTTATGTTAACTTTTATTGTATATAAATTTTTATCATCTTAGATATAGCCCTTTAATTAAATATCTTTTTTTATTAAATCTTAATTATTAAATTTTAATCAATAAATTTTTATCAATAAGATTTTTTTAATCTTAAAATACAGTTTTTTAAGCTTTTTAATACCATATTTTTTTCATCTTCGCTTATAGTCTGGCTTGAATACTTCGCTTTTTCGAATGAAGTAGTTATTTTTTCTATATCTAACTTATCAAGACCTATTGATATAAGAACTGGTTCAAATTCTCTTGATGTAAGACCTGGCTCCTTAATCTTTTTAGCATATTTCTTTACTGAATATAATAGAGCAAGATAGCAATTTATTATAGCATCTTTTACACTATTTCCTGTATCAATTAAATCTATTGCCTCATAGATTGCTCTATTTACCTCTTCAATAAGTACCTTTTTTTTCTTTTTATTATAAAAACCAATGCTAAATTTTCCTTCTTTAATCTCTTCCATGATTTTTTTGATAACATTTATTATGAATAATAAAAGAAAAAATGAGGTAAATCCAATTAAAATAACAGAAATTATGATGTAAAATAATTTATAATTAAACTTGTTTTTAGGAGGTGTATAAGGGAGAATTTCATATTCTCGATATTCATCAGAATTTTTTTGTTCTTCAACCTTATTATCTTCTTGCTGCTGTTGATCTTTCTGTAATTCATTTAAATCTTTATTGTGATCAATATACTTTATTAAAGATGGAAGAGCTATAAAAATAAAAAGCAAGATAAATATGGCAATAGCATAAGATAATGCTTTTAGTGGGTTAAATATTAAATATAAAATAGTTAAAATTATTAGTAAAATGAAAAAGATTCTAATAAAAATATTGGTGCTATCAGAATCCGCATTTTGAAATTGGGTTATACCTGGAAGGACAATATAGGTAACAGTTTTAATTGGCTTTATACCATAGATTCCTTTTGGAAATGATTGTCCAAGTAGGATTAAAACAAATAATATTCCAAAGAAAATCAATATTAGTGGAAATTTATTATTGAAAAGTCTTTTAATTTTATTCATTGTTTAGAGGAGAATCTTAAAATTTTATTCATTTTTATTAATAACTTATTTTAAGTTATTTTAAGTGGATTTACTTTCAAAATTCCTTTGAATTAATTTAGGTTTTTATAAAAAAATTGCAAATAAAATAATAAAATTATAATAAGATGATATTTTATTATTTTAAGTAAATAATATTAATGAGTATACTTTATTAATGGTTGAAAAACAAATAAAATGAGCTATGAATATGTGTGAAAAATAATTTAGAAAAATTTGATTTTATAAAATTTAGTGAGAGGAGCTTTTATGAGAATTTTTAAATTCTTAAGCTTAATTGTTTTTAGTTTTATTCTGGTTCTTTTTCTTTTTTCGGTAAATTGCCTTGCATTTGATAAAGGTGCAGGTGGTTTCTGGTATGGTGTGAATGTAGCTAAGTCATTTTTTGGTTTTATTCCAACCAATTCTACAAATTTTAGTTATTTTGGAGGATATGGATATAGTGTTATTGCGAATACTATTATTGGTGGGTTTGGATTCGCAATTATTTCTAATACCATTTTTTATAGTCTTTATGGTTTAGCGGGTGGATATGGTGGGTTGGTAACAGGATATCAAATTGTTGATACCTATTTTGTAGATGTTGATTTTTTATTGTGGCTTGGACTTGGAGGCTTTTCAGTAGATTCTTTTGATGGGTATTTTGGAGGATATCTTGAAGTAACCTTAGATACATGCATAAGGCTTACAAGATGGATGGAACTTGTTCTTTATCTAGGCTATCAACTTATGGGGAATATTATCCCTGGAAGACCTTTTGATACTTACACAAGCTATACTTTAACATGTGGTATAAGACTATCTTTTGGCGCATAAATTTTATTATAAATAAATCTATGATTTAAGCCATCTGAGTTATTCAGGTGGCTTTTTTTATTTTTATTAAAAAATTAAAAAAATTTTGTAAGAAAATAAGATTAAAAGATTCTTATAAATATGATGCAAAAAAAATAAAATAAAATGAAAAATGTAAAAATAAAAAATAAAAAAAAATTTAATAAATTTTTAAAATTTACTTGAATATTTTTAAAAAAATTATAAAAGTTATAATAGTTATGTTTTAAAAATAAAGAAAAGTATTATAATTTTAGGAAATTTAGGGAAAATTAGTTATTAATATTAGTTTTTTAGATTTTTGTAGGTCTTGCTGAAAATTTTAAGTATTACATAATAAAATTAATTCTTGAGGGAAAAGAATTATGGAAATACTTTACACAATCTACAAGTTCAACATTCATTTTACAGAACCTATATTTTTTTCAACAGATCCAAATTTTATTTTTAGAAGTGTAATAGGCAAAAATCTTCATGATATATGTTGCATAAGAAAAAGACTTCAATGCAATGACTGCTCTCTTTCATCTGCATGTGCCTATGCAATATTATTTGAAACACCTTTAAATTTTGAAAGTGTTGAACTTAGAGGAAGATCCAGTGGAGCTCATCCTTATGTTATGAATATATTAAAACCTGATGGTAAGATATTTACCTTAGAAGATTCAGATAATGGGAAAATAAGAGATTTTATTGTAAAGGTGACAGTCTGCGAAATGGCGATCCCTTCATTTTCATATTTTTTTACTGCTTTATATAAGGCGGGGAAGGAAGGCTTATTTAAAGAAAAGAAAAAATATGAGATAATAAGTGTTGAAAATAAAGTAGAGACATACTATCCAAGTGGTGATTCTATAAGGATTTCTCCATATCTTGAAAAATGGGAATCAGATATATCGGGTGATTATAAAACTTTTGATAACTATGAAGTAAACATAAAGTTTTTAACTCCTTTTAGATACTTAGAAAAAGGAAGTATATCTGAGCCAATTGATGGTTTTCATATTATATCAAGCGCTTCAAGAAGGATGAAGATTTTGACTGAGCTTTATGGTCATAATTATATTCCCTTTTCATTTGATAAAAGATTTTTGATCGAACCACATATAAAGGTTAAGAATAGAGAGATTGTATGGAAGGAGGCAAATAGATATTCTGCAAGACAAAAGTCTGTCATGCTTTTAGGTGGAGTTGTCGGTAATTTAAGTTTAGAAGGTCGTTTTTCTAAGGCTATGATAGATATGCTTGAAGGTGTTAATATTTTTAATATTGGGAAAAACACATCTTTTGGTTTTGGAATGACCGAAGTTACAGTTAATAAAAAATAAAGGTTAAAATGGAGGGATAGATGGGAAAATATGCACATGATCCAAATTTACAGGAGATTGTTACTGCTTCCTTACTACATGATATTGGCAAGTTTTATCAAAGGGCAAGTGAGTCAGATTCTTTAGATAATTATTACAAAGAAAATTATTGTGTAGATAGAGGTTCTTATTCATCTTATTTACATGCTGGATTTACTGCTAAATTTTTTGATGAACAAAAAGGGATTTTTAGTTGTTTTGAAAACTATGAAGCGATAAGAGATATATCTGCAACTCATCATAGACCCAATACTATTTTTCAGAAGATAATTTCAGCTGCAGATAGAGCATCTGCAGGATTTGATAGAGTAGAAAGCGAAACAAGTCAGGATTATAAAAGATTTAGAGAAGTGCCTTTAAGAAGTTTATTTTCAATGATAAAATTTAGTGAAAATAATAATGTCGCTAAAACTGTTTATCCAGTTAATTACCTAATTTATGATAATGTTTTTCCAAAAGAAATAAAAAATGAAAATATAAATGATGCAAAAAAATATAAAAATCTTTATGATCAATTTATCAAAGAACTTTCTTCCATAAATGCTGATGATTATGTTTTATTTGAATCTTATCTTATAAGGATGCTTGAAAAATATTTATGGTCAATACCATCTGCAACAAATGATCAGACTAAAGATATAAGTCTTTATGATCATTCTTATACAACTGCAAGTATAGCTTCCACTTTATATATTTATTTGAAAAATGCTTATGATGGTGATTTTAGCAAATGTGAAAAATTAGATTTATTAGAAGATCAAAATATTAAAGAAAATATGAAATTTGCAAAATTGCTTAAAGTCGATGTCAGTGGTATTCAAAATTATATTTATGATATAAAAAAGACTACTTATAGTTCTAAAATATTGAGGGCAAGATCTTTTGAAGTAGCTTTTATGCTAAAAGCAATAGCTCAAAAAATAAAAGATGAGCTTGGTCTTGATCAGGTAAATATATTGTTTGAAGGAGGTGGAAACCTTCAATTGATTATTCCTAACAATAAAATTTTTGAAGATAAACTTGAAAAAGTTAAAGAAGAAATAGAAGAATATGTTTTTGAAAAATATTTTGGAGAGTTAAATTTTGTTTTCAGTATTTCTGACGAAATTTCTTTGTCTGATTTTAATATTTCTAGATTTACAACGAAAGTCAGAACAAATATTGAAAATAAATCTGAAATTTCGAAATCAAAAAAACTTCAGAATTTATTAAGAAAAAAAGGACATGTTTTTCATGATATTTATGAAAAATTGGTCAAAAAAACTTTTGAGAACTTTTCGATATGTCCACTATGTGAAAAAAGACCATCAAACCAATCAAATAATGAAAATTTATGTGATTTCTGCCATCATCTGGTTGATATTGGAAGAGAAATAACTAAAACTGATTGCTTTATACTAACAAAAAAGGCTACAAAATATAATCTTATACCTGATATATTTATAGATTTAAGAGAAAATAATTCAATATTTGATTATATAAAAAACAAAAAACAGGAAGAAATTTTACAAGTATTTGCTAAGAAAAAAGATTCATATGGTTTAAGGTTATCTAACCCTTATCATGTTCCAGAAAAAATTAATATTGATGAAAAAGGAAGAGAATATAGTGAAGTTCTTACTTTTGAGGAATTAGGTGAAAATTCTTGTGGAACTAAGAAAATAGCTATGCTAAAAGGAGATGTAAATGATTTAGGAGCAATATTCTGGTTTGGAATGAAAAAGATGTATAATAATTCTAATAAAGAAGAAAATATATTATCATTGTCAAGATATTCAAGTTTAAGCAGGATGTTTGATTATTTCTTCTCTGAAATACTTGTTAATATAATAGAAAACAAAAGATTTAAGTACACTGTGCCTAAAATAAATAAGAAAAGAGTTGCTAATAGTGAATCGTTAGAAAAAGAAAATGGAAATGAAAATAATGAAAACAATTCTTATTTTTATGATGATAGAATTTATGTAGTTTATTCAGGAGGTGATGATTTTGTTCTAGTAGGTTGCTGGGATGCAATATTTGAATTTGCAAAAGATTTGCATAGGGAATTTAAAAGGTATACGGGAGAAAATAAAGAAATTGAATTTAGTTGCGCAATGGAAATTTTTAACCCTAAAACTCCACCTTTATATATGGCTAATATATGTGAGGAAAGCCTTAGCGAGGTTAAGAAACACAAAAAGGAGTTTAAGTATGTATCTGTCTTTGGCGAAAAATTGAGCTGGGAAGAATATGAAAAAGCAATAGAAAATGGTAAAAAAATTATTGAATATATGAATAGTGTTACTGGTTGTTCAAGAAGTTTTATATATAAAATGTTAAAAATAGCAAGAATGAAGGAAGATTTTGAAATAGGTAAAGATCTTTTAAAAAATGCAAAATGGGGAGCAATGTTTTCTTATTATTTTGCAAGAAATATCGCTGAGAAAAATTCAAAAAACAAGGAAAAAGTTAAGGAGCTTGAAGATTTCTTCTATATAAATATTTTGGGAGAGAATGTTGAAGAAAATTATAAAAAGAAAGGAGGTATTACAGCAATTCAATATGCTTTGCAAGCAACTAGAGAATAAAAAAAAATTAATAAATTGGAGGTTAAATTATGAGTTCACAAAACAGATATAATCAAAATACTTATCAGCATCAAAATCAAAATCAACCATTTCATGAAGAGCAATTTCCAGGATATTACAAAGGGGAGGACATTAATCTTGATCTTTTCAATATGGCTGAAAAAAAAGTTAGAGACTATAGAGGTCTTAGCACAAGTCAACTTAGAAATATTTATAATGAAGTGAAAAATATTGAAAAAAGATTAAAAGCTAAAGCATCTGATAATGTTATTATGACCCGAGTCAAATTGTTAAAGGCAAAAGTCAGATACAATTCTGGAAGAAGTCAAAACGCATTAAATAAAAATTTTGCAAGAGATTTAGAAGTCTGGATTGATAATATTAAAAATATTAAAGATTTTAAAGCTTTTTGCCTTTTATTTGAAGCTTTAGTAGGATATTTTTATGGTTTTAACTCTGAAAATCAATTTAGAAGATAATAGGGATTAGGAGGAAAAATATGAAATTAAAAAAAATAAAAAAAATTACTGGAAAACTTATTGTTAAAACTGGTCTTCATATTGGTGCAGGCAATGATAATCTTGAAATAGGTGGTATGGATAATCCTGTAGTTAGAAATCCAATAAATGGAGAGCCATATATTCCTGGATCATCATTAAAAGGTAAGATAAGATATTTGTTAGAATGGGATAATGGTAAATTTGGTTTAAAGATAGATAAAAATACGGGGGAAATTAAATCATATGAACCTTGCGATTGTGGAGAACCAGATTGCATAATTTGTAGGATATTTGGAACATCTAATACAAAAACAAGAAAAAATGATTTGGGTCCAACAAGAGTTATTTTTAGAGATGCATTTTTGAATAAAGATTTTGTTAATAATTCAGAACTTGATTCTTTTATTGAAGAAAAATATGAAAATACGATAGATAGAGTTACTGCAAAAGCAAACCCAAGGTCTATGGAAAGAGTCGTTCCAGAAACTGTATTTGATATTGAAATTATTTATAAAGTTTATGACTGTGGAGATGGTGGTAAAAAAGATGAAGATTATTTTGAAAAATTGAAAAGAGGGCTAAGACTTTTGGAACTTGATTATTTAGGTGGTGGTGGAAGTAGAGGTAATGGGAAAATAAAATTTGAAGAACTTAAAGATGAAGAAGGAAAAGAAATAACTCTTCCTGAAAAATTATAAATTCAGTAAGAGGTAAAATTATGAATCAATATAAAATTAAAATAGAACTATTATCCCCTTTAGGAACAAGGTTGATGGCTGATACTATCTGGGGGCATATATGCTATGGAATACTTTTTAGCGAAGGCGAAGAAAAATTAAATGAATTTCTTCAAAATTATAAGGATAGTAAGCCACCACTTGTCCTATCTACACCTTTTCCCGAAGGTAAAATACCTCTACCCAAAATTCTGCATCAAAAATCTAATGATACAAGCAGTCAAATAGAGATGAATCTTGAAGAATATAGAAAACTTAAAAGAAAGAAAAAGATAAAATATTTAAATTATGAATCTTTGGTAAATCAAAATCCAATAGATTTAGATTCTTTAATTGAAAAAGAGATCGAAAAAGAAGATAAAAAAGAGGATAAAAAAGAGGGTTGTTGTAAAATTGAATCAGTTGACGAAAACAGGATTCACAATGTTATAGATAGAGTGAAAGGGACAACATCTTCTGATAGTCTATTTCAAACTGAAGAATATTGGTGCTTAAAAGTAAAAGAAAAAAATAATATTAAAAAATATGATTTCCCTATATTTGAAATATATGTTCTATCTATATATGATAAGGATTGCACATTAAATCTTTTTAAAAATGGTATAGAAAATGGTTATGGTGCAGATTCTTCAGTTGGGAAAGGGATTATAAAAGTTAAATCTATTGAAGATATTGATCTACCAAAAGATGGGAATATTGCAATGGCGCTTGCTCCTTTTGTTCTTTTTGAAGATGAATATAATCAACTTGATGAAAATTATGGGTTACTTGCCGATATTTGGACAAAATATCCAAAGGTTCATAATAGCCTAAAAGATATGACAAATCCATTTAAAAAACCTATTGTATTTTATAAAGAAGGAGCAACGATAAAATTTAAGGATAAAAATGATAAAAAACCTTTATATCTTGGTAAATGCTTAAAAAATATTCATCACTTACCTTATGTAATGCAATATTCTATAACTCCACTTTTATGGTTGAATCTTAAGATAAAGGAGAGCCAGCTATGAGATATAAAATGACCATAGAACCTATTACTTTTGTGCATATTGGCTCAGGAAGTGAAATTGATCCATTCAATTACACTATGATAGATAAAAAATTTTATAGAATTGATATAGCTAAATTTTACGAAAAGTTAAAAAGTGATAAATTCAAAGATAAATTTGAAAATTTAATAGAAGAATTATCTAATTCAAATATTGCTAATTCACTTAATAATGAAGTCAAAGAAAAATTTATACAGACAAAAAATGAATTCATTAATTTTTTACAAGAAGGTATTAAAACACTTCTTAAAAATTCAGAAAAGCAAAAAGGGATTATTTTATATAGCGCCAAAGTAGATGAAAATTTATTTGAGAATTATAAGTTGAATATTAATAACTTTGAAAATCAACTTTTGATATTTGAATCGATGCATAGATTGCCGGATTATGCTCAATATATACCTGGTTCTTCTATAAAAGGAGCTTTAAGAACTGCAATTATTTCTTATATTATTAATGATTTACAATTTGAAAGAAGTGATTTCCCTTTTAATGATATAGAAAATAAAAATTTTAAGAAGAATCCTGGAAGAGCTTGTGAACAAGAAATACTTAATTACTTTAGTAATATTCAAAAAGATCCTTTTAGGGTTTTAAAAATTTCAGATACTGAACCTTTCGAAAAAGATTCTATTTTTATTGCTCAAACTACATATTGTTATAAAGGAACGAATCGATTTTCAAATCTTCAAATTATTTCTGAGTATATATTAAATGGTAATTCAAGTTCATTTATTTTAGATATAAATGAAAAATTTCTGGATAATAAAATTAAAGCAATTTCGCTTGAAAGTAAAAAGAAAAACAACAAAGCTATTAAATTTAATGAACTTTTTAGTATACAAAAAATTGCAGAAGCCTGCAATAAGTTCTATATAGATAAACTGGAAAATGACTATAATAAGTATTTTCAGCAAATTGCTGATAAAGTAATCGATAAAGAAGAAATAAAATCTAAAGTCGATACTAAAAATAATGAATTTTTAATAAGGATTGGAAGGTTCAGTCAATTTGAAAGTGTTACTCTGGATAAGTTAAGAAGTAAAAATAATATTTTTAATTCAAGAATGCTTGTACTTTTTAATGATAAGTATTATCCTGCAGGTTGGGCTAAGGTAAAATGGGAGACTTTGTAATTTATTAATAAAAATTTTCGAGGCCAATATGCCAAATGTTTATATAGTCTCGAACTATGGTAAGCTTTCAAAAAAAGGTGATACTTTAATATATGAATGTGAAAACTATACTTCTACTATATTTCCATTCAGAACAGATGAGCTTATATTCATAGGAAGAGTTGATATAACTGGGGCAGCACTTTCACTTTTGATGAAACATCAAATTGACACAGTTTTCTTAAGTTCAAATGGGAAATTCAATGGAAAGCTTACCTTTTCTGAAAAGAAAAATGTTTTTTTAAGATTAAAGCAATATAAATTATTAGAAAATTATGATTCAAGGCTTTTAATATCAAAGAAAATTGCAGATAGTAAACTAAAAAATCAGATTACCTTTTTATACAGGATGAACAGGAAAAATAAATTTGCTTCTGATTTAATAAGTAACTCAATAGATAAGATTAAGACATTACTGCCTTATATAGAACAGGCAACTGATGTCCAACAGATAAGAGGATACGAGGGGATAGGGGCAAAAAATTATTTTGCAGCTTTTGGAAAAGATATAATCCAGGATTGGGCTATATTTAATGGAAGAAGTAGAAATCCACCTAAAGATAATGTAAATGCGGTTTTAAGTTTTCTTTATACTTTGCTTTATCAAAGGGTAGACGCAGCAATTGAATCAGAAGATCTTGATCCATATATAGGAATGTATCACGAAATCGATTATGGGAAAAGGACATTATCTTTTGATTTGATGGAAGAGTTTAGAGTTCCTATTGTTGATACTTTGACAATATCTTTATTCAATCTTGGAATTTTAAGTAAGGAAGATTTCAGGGAGGTTGAATTTTCAACTGAAAGTGATGAATATCCAATAGATGGAGAAGAAAAAGATCAAAGTGATAAAGAAGATGAATCAAGAGAAGGAAAAGAAATACTGAAAAGAAAATTAAGAAAAATACAGATAAATGAAGATGGTATTGAAGTATTTGGCTCTGAAAATATTATAGATGAGAAAATAAGTAAAAGTACAAAAGGTGTTTTATTGAATGAAAGTGGATTAAAAAAATGTATTGAAGGATTTGAAAAAAAGATGGCTACAACTTTGATTTCTCCTTTTAGTGGTAAAACAATTTCTTATCTTGGGTTGATAAGAGAGCAGGTTAAAGGTTATAAAAGATTTGTAAATGGCGAAGAATCAAGTTATAAGCCTTATCAATATAAGTAGAAAATTAAAATTTTAAATAAGCAATTTATTAATTTAAAAATTTATTAATTGAAAAAAGTTTTTAGGAGACTAATTTTGAATTATTTTGTTGCTTATGATATTTGTGATGATAAAAGAAGAAGAAAGCTCCATAAGTTTTTGAAGCAATATGGCTTAAATGTGCAAAAATCAATTTTTCAATGTGTTGTCTCAAAGGAAGTTCTTGAAAGTTTAATAAATAAGATGAGAAAGTTTATGGATGAAAAAGTAGATAAATTATATATTTATCCTGTATGTGATAAATGCCTTTCAAATGCATTTGCAGATGGGACGGGTGTATTTGATAAACTTGAATTATTTACTATTTTGTGAATATTTTTATGGAATTATTAAATGAATAGTGAAAATTATTTAATAAATCCATTTACAAATAAAAATATTGATACAAAAACATCCAGGTGGGTTGTTTTGTATGATATTAGAGATCCTAAAAGACTCAGGAAAGTTGCAAAGGTAATGGAAAGTTATGGAATAAGGGTACAAAAATCAGTTTTTGAGGTGTTTGCAGATATTGAAACTGTTAAGAGATTGAGACATAGAATTCAAAAAATAATTTTAATAGATGATTATGTTCTTTACATAAATGTTTGTGAAGAAGATTGGCAAAAACAGATAAAATATGGTTCAAAAGCGATAGGATATGAGGAAAAAGATTTTTATATTTTATAGTATATTAAGTTTCAATTTTAAAAGTAGATTGAAAAGATTTGAAAAATATAAAATGCATATTATAGTAATATTAAAGCCATAATTATAATTTAATTGAAATATGGTTTATAAATTATATTTTGTTATATTATATTTTTTAATATTACATCGGGAACCATTGGCGAGTCCGGGAAACCGCATTCTTTCGTCGA
>DAOOKC010000022.1:0-22227 GCA_035385485.1 Exilispira sp. | reverse complement strand
CATATTTTTTTAAGTATATGAAAAACCTATAAATTATATATTTGAACTTATAAAGATTCTTATAGTAGAGAGCAGTTCATTAATGAAATAAGGTTTTTTTATGAAATAATTTATTCCTAAAAGACTAGCGGTTTTTAAAAGATCATCATTTTTCTGAGTACTTAATATTATTATTGGTATATTTAAATCTTCTTCTAAAAGTTTCTGTCTTAAATCAAAACCTCCAAATCCTGGTGCTGCAAGTTCGGATATTATACAAATTGGATGAGCTTTTTTCAAGTTTTCAAATGCATTTTTCCCATCTCTAAACCATACACAGTTTATATTGTTTTGTTTTAATATATCAATTACTACTACCGCATTAAATGGATCAGGTTCAACAAGATAAATTTCTGGTGTTTCATAAATTTCTTTTACATTAACAAGGATCACATTTGAATTTGTCTCTGTTTTTTGATCTAAAACATAATTTTTAAATTTCATTAAAAAATGTTCTTTAATACTTTTATCTTCTTCCTTATTTAAAATGCAATTTTGAATAGAAAAGATAAAAACATTTGATTCTAAAATTGAAGATAAGATAGATTGATTTAACTCATATATAAAAAGATTTGACTTTGCTTTTATTTCAGAGATTGAATCAGCAAATGAAAATAGAATTATTCCATGATTATGAAAAAATAATGGAGAGAATGGCTTAATAGTATTTATTATTATTGATTCAATCTCATTTTTAAATTCATCCATTTTAACTTTGTCATATGTTTTATTAATAAGAGAAATATACAAAAGATAGGCGTCGAAATCGTATTCTGTTAAAAGTTCAACTATTTTTTCTAGATAGTTGAAATTATCAAGAAATGGTAAAAATTTTGTCTTATCATGATTTTGAATTAATTTATTAACTTCAGATAATATAATTTTTTCTTTCAATAAAAGATTTTCTTTTTCAAGTTGGAAAATATTTTTCTGCTTTTTCATAGTTAAATTATTTCTATGATTTTCGGAATATTTATTAAATTAAGTATTAATATTTATAAGATAATAATATTGTTACTGTTAAATCTAAAAATAAAATAAGCGGGTTACAATCTTACAACAAGAGAAAGTCCAATATCAAGAAAACCAGCCTTATTGAAAAAGTAAGGTTGTATATAGGCACCTACAGAAAATATAGGGAAATTAAACTTAAAACCTAAAATAAGTGATAGATTAAACAAACTTTGCTCAATTGCAAAACTCGCTCCAGCATCAACTCCAAAAATTGGAAAAAAGGCAAGATAAGATTTCATCCATAAAGCGTATGAGATCCCTTTATCGGTTTCATAACCAATTGCTGAGTTTACCGAAAAATTATATCCCGAGGGGAAGTTGTAGATAGAATATATATAACTAATTGAAGAGAAAAAATTATTGTTAAATTTAAATATCTGTCTAAAAGCCAGGTACCATTCATTTTTTTCAAAATTAACATTAAGCAGAATTTCATGTTTATCTATTGTATTTGCGAAGGAAAATCCATACATAAAATCAATATACCAGCTTTTAGGAAAGATAAATGTTCCGCCAATCATTAACTTATAGCCCGTATCACTTTCATAATAATAAGAATAACCAAATAAAGCAGATAAAGAAAAATAACCTGTTATTGGAAAGGATAAAGATTGATTTAATCTCCATTGAGAAAGAGAAGATTGATTTAAGCTCATATCAAATTCAGTAGCTATCCATATTTTAGGTGAAGCATATAGGTTTATTGCAAATGCGAATAATACCAAAAGAAATATAATAAAAATATTATTTGTTTTCATGTAATTAAAATAAAAAATTAATTATTTTTTGTCAAATTTATTATAAAGAATAAAGTAATATAAATTTTAGAATATTAGTTTCATGATAGATTTTCAAAAACTAAAAATTTTTAAAAACTTATATTTTTTATCGATTTTTAATATAATTTAATTCAATTTTAATTAATAAAAATCGGAAAGAGGAGATTTGAACTCCTGACCCCCTGGTCCCGAACCAGGTGCGCTACCATCTGCGCTACTTTCCGATACTTTTTTGAATATTATAATTATTTATTTTCAGTCAATAGCTTTATTTTATCCCTTAAAATAGCTGCTTCTTCAAATTCCCATTTTTTAGCAGCTTCCATCATTTGATTGGTCAAAATCTTAATAAGTTTTTCTTTCTCTTTTGGGTTAAGTGGATTATATTTTTTAATCAAAACATCATAAGCTAGGTTTGTTGCTTCTACTTTCTCTTTTTCTTCCCTTTCTATAAATGTTTTTACCTCTTTTTTTATGCTCGTAGGAACTATATTATTTTTTTTATTAAATTCAATCTGAATCTGTCTTCTTTTTCTTGTAAGCTCAATTGCCTGTTTCATAGAGTCGGAAATTTCATCGGCATACATTATTATAGTCCCATTTACATTTCTTGCTGCTCTTCCCATCATTTGAATAAGTGATTTTTCAGATCTTAAAAATCCAACTTTATCTGCATCAAGTATTGCTACAAGTGTGACTTCAGGAAGATCAAGCCCTTCTCGTAAAAGATTTATACCAACTAGAATTTTGCATTCACCTTTTCGAAATTTCGTAATTATCTCAATTCTATCGAGAGAATCTATTTCTGAATGAAGATATAAAGCGGGGTATTTTTGTTTTTCAAGATAATCAGCCAAATCTTCGGCATTTTTCTTTGTTAGAACAAGAGCAAGAATCCTTTCATCATTAATAAGTCTTTTATCTATTTCAGCTATTAAATCTTTAACCTGATTTTCAGCAGGTCTAACAATTATTTCAGGGTCTAAAAGTCCTGTTGGTCTTATCCATTGTTCTACAACAACACTACTATTAATTTCATATTCTGAAGGTGTTGCACTGACAAACAAAACCTTATTAAAATATTTTTCAACCTCTTCAAAACGAAGTGGTCTATGATCATAAGCCGATGGAAGCCTGAAACCATAATCGATAAGTGCTTTTTTTCTCGATAGATCTCCTCCATACATCGCATGAAGTTGGGGAATAGTAACATGAGATTCATCTATTACTATAAGAAAATCTTTAGGGAAATAATCAAGCAATGTCGCTGGAGGTTGTCCAGGAAGTCTTCCACTAAAATGTCTGCTATAATTTTCTATACCTTTAACAAATCCAACCTCATTTATCATGGTTATGTCATATGAAGTCCTGGAAAGAAGTCTTTCTGCTTCTAGGTTTTTTCCCATCTCTTTAAGTTGTCTGTATCTTTCATTTAATTCATGTTCTATTGAGATCAAAGCTCTTTTTCTTTCATCAAGATTTGTCACAAAATGCTTTGCGGGATAGATTGTGAATTGTTCAACTTCAGATATTGGATCAGTAGTTATAGGATGAATAAGTAAAAGCTTTTCAATGGTATCTCCAAAAAATATTATTCTTAATGCATGTTCAGTATATGCCGGGAAGATGTCTACAATATCTCCTTTTATTCTAAATTTACCTGGAGTAAATTCAATATCAGATCTTTCATAAAAAATAGCTACAAGAGAAGAGGTAAGTTGCTCTATTTGTATCTGTTGATTTAATTTTAAAGGAATTCTCTGGTTTTTATATTCGTCTGGATTTCCAATACCATAGATGCAACTTACCGTTGCAACGACTATAGTATCATTTCTTGATAAAAGTGCTTCAGTAGCCTTAAGTCGAAGTCTTTCTATCTCTTCGTTTATATCGGAGTCCTTTTCTATGTAAAGATCTCTTGTAGGTAAATATGCCTCAGGTTGGTAATAATCGAAATAAGATACAAAATATTCAACAGCATTTTCTGGAAAAAATGAGCGAAGTTCACTATAAAGCTGCCCCGCCAATGTTTTATTATGAGATATGACAAGTGTTGGAAGCTGAAGTTTTTCTATTATATGTGCAACAGTAAAAGTTTTGCCCGAACCTGTTACACCATATAAGGTGACCCTTTGTTTACCACTTTCAAATGCCTTTATAATTCTTTCAATTGCTTGAGGTTGATCACCTGCAGGGGAAAATTTGGAATGCAGTTTAAATTTCATATCTACCTTTTTAATTATTAAAGATAAATTCAATATTACCCATATTCAAATCAAGATTAACTTTTAGCAAATTTTTTTCATCAATTTTCTCTGAACTTAATTCAAAATCACCATTAAACTGATGAGTTTGACCATTATATCTTACTTTAACACTTGCTGCATTTGTCTTTGATTTTATCTTAAAACTTTCGCAATTTTTAATATTAAAAACCGAGTTTGTCATATTTGCCTTATAAATAAATGTTAAAGGATAATTTAAAAATCTATCAGATAATATCCTGTAATTACCCGCATTTTCCTTAAGGTTAAAGTTAGAAGAAATATCAAATTCCTTTACATTAATTATTGACTCAGAAGCATTAAAATCAAAATTCAAATCATTTGTCTTTATTTTATATGAATTTATTTCAGATTTTGAAGCATTCAACTTATATGAAAAAGCGCTTTTCGCCATAATTTGATCTACTTCAAATTTAGCTGATGTAGCTGAAAGATTTAGTTCAAGATTATTTACAATTAGATTTTTAATTTTATAGCTAATATCCACAGCATTATTTTCTATTTTAGATAAATTAGAGATTTCAAGGTTATTGCAGGCGATCTGAATATTTGAAGCATTGGCTATTATTTTTAAATTATCATATTGGCTTGGAAGTATAATAAAAGCAAAAAAATATACTTGATGATCAAAATTGTAATATTTTTTAGAGTATTCTTCCAATGTAGAAAGTATATCTTTATTAAAAGTAACAGGATTATCAATTATTTTTATATCTGAATAAAACTTATAAGAGATTTTAGGTTGTTCTTTATCTGAAAAGATAATAACAGCTTTTGTAAGATTTGGGTTGATTTCAAAATCTTTACTTATATTATCAAGCTGAATCTCTCTTTTCTCTTCTATGGAAAATTCAGTTGAGTTCTTTATAAATTCATCTGACTTTAGGAAAAATTCATTTTCAATATCATTAAGATTGTTAATATTATCAAGATTAACCTTAAAAGAGATGATATTTTTAATTACATTATCTTTATTTAAGATAATATTTTTATTCAATGGAATATTTAAAAAATTATTATTTTTACTATCAATATATGCTTTAGCGACAAATAATAAGATCAATCCAATTATCAAAATGCATGCAAGAAAAATTCCCAATATCTTAGTACTATTTTTCATTTTCTTCTCCTCTTTTAATTTAATTTTTTTATCCAACCTTTTTAATATTTTCAATTTAAATATTTTAAATTTGATTTAATAAATAATCTATTAAATTAATCTATTCAATATTTGCTTGATTAATATAAGAAATTAAATCATCTATTGAAAGATTTAACATCCTCATCTTTTTAGCAAGGTTTGGAACTTCATTTTTAATAAATTCTTCCTTTTTTATATTTAAAATTTTGTCATAGGAGTCTTTACTTAAAAAATATCCTATTCCTCTTTTATTATATATAACTCCTAAGTCAAGGCATTCATTATATGCTTTCGCAACGGTGTTTGGATTAACTTCAAGTTCAAAGGCAAGTTCTCTAATTGAAGGTATTCTTGAATCTTCTTCCCATCTTTTCTGTAAAATTAAATCAAAAATTAAATCAATTATCTGTAAATAAATAGGTTTTGTTTCATCAAATCTCATCTTCTATTCTCCCTTTACATCATATTCTACTATTCTAAGATAGGTTATGAAATAGAAGAAGATGGAAAGAAGAAATTTGACAATTTCTATGATTATAAAAATAGATTTAATACTTAGACCAATTATTGAAAGAAGTTCGGTTAATGACATAAATGAATGAAAGTAAGTATTTTTAAAAATAAATAAAAATAAAATCCCAGAAAACATAGAATAAATCATTGATATTGCCAGTAAAGTTAATATTGTAAGGAAAAAGCTGTTTTTCTTAAAATAAGTTGATCCAAGCATGAAAATAGAACAGGCAAAGAAATAAGTTGAAATTGTTTTTAAGTAAAAAAGAGTTTTAATTAAATTTAAAGGGTAAAATATTTTAAAAAACAAATATACAATGATGTTGTTTATTAAAAATGCTATTATAGTAGAAAGTATACTTATAATTAAATAAAAGAAGAAATAATATATGAGAATACTTAAGAATTTTTCAAATATTGTAGCAGGCACCATATAGAAATTTATAGCTTTTTCTTCCTGATGCAAATGCTTAAAACTATTTGATATCAATATTACTCCAATAAAAAGAGAAATAAAAAGATAAGTACCTAGATTTATATCATTACTATTGAAAATATTATAAGGAACAATAAATTTTTTAATAAAAACGCTGATTAAAGTACGGAAGATAAATACTAAATTAACGACCAAAGGTGCTATGAATATTTGCTTGCCATATAGGTTGAAATCAAGTTTAAATAAAGAGATAAAATTTTTAATTTTGTAATTTTCATTATTTAAATTTAATAAATTTGTTTCCGTCATATTTACTCCTAATTTTTTTTTGTTTTTTTAATCATTAAAATACAATTTTTGTTTTTATTAAAAAATGGAATTTGGGTTAGAAATAGCTGCATCAAAGAAAAACTCTAAATCAATATTTGAGTTATTACCTTTATTTTTAACAAGGTAAATTTTACCGATGGTAGATTCTTCATAATAAATTGACTCAATTTCCTCTTTTTCATTATTTTGATTTATAGTCTTGATCTTTATAGAATAGTTATCAGTGATATAATCTATTGAGTTATGGAAGATTATCTTGCCATTGTGAAGTATGATTATATAATCAAAAAGCTGAGACAAATCTCTTACCTGATGAGTAGAAATAATGAAAGTTTGATTTTCAGTTAAGCTTTCAGCTATTTTTTTTCGGACTGCTGTTTTTGAAGGGATATCAAGCCCATTAGTCGGTTCATCTAAAAGCATTATTTTCGCAAATGTCGAAAGCCCAAATGCAAGATAAAATTTTTTCTTTTGCCCAAATGAAAGTGTTCTTAAGTTCTTATCAAGTTGTATTTCAAAATCCACGCATGTCTTAAGAAAATATTCTTCATTAAAATTAGGATAAAATTGGCAGTAAAGTTTATAATATTTTTCACCCGATAATGATGGAAGAAAGAAATTTTCTGGAAAGAAAAAGATATCTTTTAATATTTCAGGCTCTTTTTTTATCGACTTTCTTCCTAAAACATCTATTTCTCCACTTTTCAAATGGAGTAAACCAGCAATGCATTTTAATAGTGTAGTCTTTCCTGCTCCATTTTTGCCTAAAAGCCCATATATATGGCCATTTTCAAAATTTGCACTTAAGTCATTGAAAAGAGGATCTTTTGAATAACCAAAATGTATATTTTTACATTCAATCATCAGGTCTCCTTTTTAAAGTTTTATCTGTATTAGTGAATTAATACACTAAATTAATAGAGCAATAAATTTAAATGTCAACTGTTTTTAAAAATTTTTTTATAAAATTTTTTATTTTTATAAAATTTTTGTAATAGTATTGGTTTTGGTAATAATTTTAGCTATTTTAGCTAATATTCTACAAAATTTGATTAACTTGAAAAATCTGCTAATTTACTATTAAAAATATAGTTTTGAAAAAAGATTAAAAAAAAGTATTTTATATATATGAGACAAAAATATATCTTTATTCTTATTTTAATTTTTGTAATCTTCTTATTTTTTTCATTTCAAAATAATAATTTTCAAAATGATAATAATGATAATAATGTTGATAAAGTTATTTCAGATGCTGAAATTTTGATAAAACAGGGAAATTATTCAAAAGCCCTTTCTATTTTGCTTAATGAATTTAATAAAAATAAAAAATCAGCAAGGATATCAGAAAAAATTGCCTCTATCTTTTTTTCTCAGCAAGTCTATGATTTAGCACTTAAATACTATAAAATTGCATATGGAAATGGACTAAAGAATGTTGAGATAATTGAAAAAATTGGGGAATCATATGCTTATATAAATAATAATAAAAAGGCAATTGAATATTTAAAAATCGCTTTTTTTCAAGGAAATTCAGATCCATATTATTTATATTCATTGATATGGATATTGTTAAAGGAAAAAAAATTTAATGAAGCATATAATTTACTTGAGTTCGGAAACTCAATGTATCCAAATCTTTCTTATTTTATAGGTGCAAGGGCTTTATATTATGCCAATACATTTGATATTGAAAATGCAAGAAAAGATTATGAAAAAGTCCTTCTTCTTACCGCCTATTATTCTCCAATATATTTTTACAACTGGGGAGTAATGGAATATCAATTAAGAAATTTTCAAAAGGCAGAAGAACTATTTTCACAGGCAGCAAATTTTTCTAATTTTGGGGAAGCATTTTTAGCACTTGGGGAGATTAACTTAGGTAAAGCAAATATAGATATGGCTGAAAGATATTTTTTAAGGGGAAAACCACTTTTGAAATCTCCGTTTATATTATATGATTTAATTTATTTATATAGTATAAAAGGAGAAAAAGAAAAATTGATATCAGTTTACAAAAATATAATTAAATTTCCAAATAAATGGTGGATATATCAATATAACTTAAATCTCTATGAACAGATGATGAATTTTTATGAATTAGAAAAATTTTATTTTTCAAATCTAATTCAACTTGAGAAGAAATCTTTTTACTTAGATTTTTCATCAAAACTAAGATCTTTTTTTAATATTGTAAGTTATAAGATTTTAAGATTGATCTCAGGCTTAAGGTTAAGATACTATGCAATAGTTCATCTTATGAACATTAATAAAAATCTTGAATCATTAAATTACTATATGATTTCAAGAAAAGCCTTAGCAGCTTTTCCTTTTGTAAATAAAAGATTAATATTAAAGGAAAAGTCTATATATGAGAACCTTAAAATAGGCGATAGTCATATTTATAAACTCTACCTTGCTCAAATTACAAAATCAAAATTAAAAAAAGAAAAACTAATAGATGAATTTTTGCAAAATGCAGATTACCAATATGAAAAATTAGATATTTTAAATGCTCTTGAAATCAAAGCAAAGATAAATAGATACAATATAGAAAAATATATTGAAATAATTGGAAAGATTTATCAAATCTTGCCTTATTACTTTAATAATAGTGATTTAAAGATTCCTATCGATATAGTTTTTTCGGGAGAGAAAGAAAAAATTAGATTAGCTAAAAAATATTTTAAAAGCAAAGGGATTATATTAAATAGAAATTCACCATTAAAGTTAAATTTAAGTTGCGATGATACATTTAATTTTGTTTTTGAATACAGAGGTAAAACAAATTTTTTCTCTTTGACTCAAGAAGATATTATATCTGATAAAATATCTATATATTCAAATCTTCTTTCTATTTTAGGTAATGATATTTAAATATTATTTATCATTCTTCATCTATATTTAGTTCTAAACCAGAAAGATCTGTTTTTTCAAGTCTAAAAATAAATGCTTTTATAAAGTAGTAAGCTCTAGTAAAAATATATATAATAGGTTTTCCGTTAAATTTTTTTATTCCATGAAGTTTTTCATCTATAATTATTTTTTCATCAGGATTATCGATAAGATGAAATTTTTTATCTGTATAATCTTTAATTACTTTCATAGTAATGATTAAAAAAGATTGAAGAAGTTCAATAAGTTTATTTCTAATTGATAAAGATAATTTTATCATTTCATTTTCAGTAATTTTAAGAGTATCATCATAAAAAGCTTGATCTGATTTAATTTTGATTTTTAATGAAAGCTCAGCATATAATTCAAAATCCTGATATAAAAGATTTAATGAATTAAGTACATTATTTAAATCTGTTTTAATATCAATCTTTTTATGTTCCTGATAATCAATTTTATATCCAACTTCTTTCAAAGTCATAAAAGTACTATATTGTTCGATTAACTCCTTATAGAAAATATACACAAAGGCAATTTTATCATTAGGATTTATTCTTTGAAGAATCTTATCCTCCAAAATAATTTCATCTTTATGTTTATTGAAAGTTGTTTGAATCTCATCCATGAATTCAAATCCCTTTTTTACATCATCTGGAATTTTTGCGATTTCTTTTTTTTCAATATCCTTCTCAATAAGTTTCTTTTTATCTTCATCCTTATTTTTTAGTGCTTCCAAAGCTGCAAGTTCCTCTTTCTTCTCTTTCTCAAAGTAATAGCCAATCTTATCAGTCTCATCGAATTTTAAGTAATCTTTGATTAATGGTGAATTAAAAGGTAAATATTTTCCAATATTTCTGCAAAAAATAATATGAAATTTTTCATATGCAGAGCTAATTATAAAAGATATATCATTAATAAGTTCCTGCTCTGAAATATTTAATTTATAATATTGAAGATAGATATTTCTTGTTGAAAGAAGTGAAATTTCAAAAACTCCAGAATGTTCTCTTATAAATAGGTATTTTTTAAAATAAAATGAAAATTTTTCAAATTCATTATCTTCTAAAATGGCAGAAAAATTTTCAAATGATTTTTCATAAAAATTTGAAAGATAATCATCGTCAGTAAGGTTTAAAAACTGATGTAAGATATCATAATGCAATGGACTTAGCTTGCCCAAAGTTTCTCTTAGTCTTTTTTTGATAACTGGATTATTTATGCATGCTTTAATAAAATATCCAAGTTTTGAAATAGTTGAAGCATAATGAGGAAAAAAGTTGACCAAAAAATCTTGATGAAGTTTGGAAATCCTATAGGAAAGGACCTTAAAAATATAACCATTGACTAAAAATAATATTTTATCTGTAAGTGAAAGAGAAATTTCTCTTCTCTGTGAAATTTTTTCATTTGATTCTTTTTCTTCAAATTCCTTTTCTTCTTTTTTTTGATAAAATTTATTTGCATTATAGGCTGCACGATTTTGACTTTTTTTATTTAATTCATCTACTTTCTTTACTATTTTTTGTTGAGAATAACCTGGCTGAGAATAACCTGTTTTAAATTCAGTTTTGTAATTTTTGGAAGATTCTTCTTTATATTTATAATATGAAGGACTTTCAACTCTTTTTCTTTTTTTATATCCATCTATTATATCTGTATTTATATTACTTGCATTTTTTCTTTGAAAAATGCCATAACTTGATTCATTTTTATTTCTATCTAAAAGAGAAAAGTCAACTTTACCACCTGCTTTCTTAAGTTTTTCAAGCATCTCTTTTCTTGCTTTTTCATCCAGTTGATCTATTCCAAGTTTTTCTCTAAGGTTATGATATTTATCATTCTGTGGTGGCATATTATTTAACTTTACCTCTAATTATTTTAATAATTTTTTCCAATACCTCTTCTATTGTAAGATTAGTTGTATCAATTTCAATAGCATCAGTTGCTTTTTTTAAAGGATTTTCTTTTCTTGTGGAATCATATTCATCTCTTCTTTTAATATCTTCAATAATATATTCTAAGGTTTTATCTCCACCTTCTTGTAATAATCTTCTTTTCGCTCTTTCTTTAACATCAGCGACTAAAAAAAACTTAAAATCAGCATCAGGAAAGACATTTGTTCCTATATCTCTTCCTTCAAGTATAGAATTTTGCTTTCTCCCAAGCTGTCTTTGAAGTTCAACAAGATATCTTCTAACCTCAGAAATAGAAGAAATATAAGATACTTCTTTTGTGACCTGATCAGTTCTAATATTTTCAGTAACATCTAATTTATTTAAAAAAATTTTATCATCTTTTATTTCAATATTAATATTGGGAAGTATCTTCTTTATTATGCTTTCGTCCTGCTTTACTTTTTCAAGTAATTTTTCATTTAAAATATATAATGTAACTGCTCTATACATAGCACCAGTATTGATATAAGTGAATTTCAACTTCTGAGCTAAAAGGTTTGCTATTGTGCTTTTCCCACTTCCAGCAGGTCCATCAATTGCTATTATCATATTAATCCTCTTAATAGTCTTCTAAATCTTCATAGTCAAGCGAATTTTTCTTATCCTTAAAAATTGACTTTTCAGGTGGATTTTTTGTTGTTAAAATCAAAGGTTCGATTAATGAAATAGGAACAAGTTTTTTCTCTGTAGGTTTTAAATTTCCTATTTTAAGTGGTCCAATTCTTACTCTTAAAAGACGAGCAATAGGTTGTTTAAATGTAGCAAATACATTTCTTATTTCTCTATTTTTACCTTCTTTAAGAACTATTCTTGCTACTGTATCTTTTATAAGATCAAAACTTTCAGCCTTATAAAAGATACCATCTATTGTTAATCCTTTTTTAAAATTTGTTATCAATTCTTTTTTTATAGGTTGGTAAGAAAAAACAAGGTATTCTTTCTCTATTTGATATGATGGATGTGTTAAAATATTTATAAGTTCAGTATGATTTGTTACTACTAAAATTCCTTCAGAAAAAAAATCTAATCTTCCTGCTATTTTAAGATTTCCTCTATTTTCAAAAAATTCTTTTATTCCTTTTTGGCCATTTTGATCATAAAAAGAAGAAAGATACCCTGATGGTTTATAGAAAATATAACATAATAACTTATTAGTTTGTTTTATTATTTTACCATTTACAAAAACCTTATCTTCATCTTTTACATCATAATAAGGAATGGTTATAATTTTATCGTTTACTTTAACTTTCCCTTCTTTTATAAATTGTTCAGCTTTTCTTCTTGAAATAGATGAAAAATTTGATATATACTTTTGTAATCTCAATTTTAATCTCCATAAAATTTTATATTTGAAAGCAATTCTTCAGGTTTTGGAAGTTGATCTAGGGAACTTAATTTGAAAAGTTGTAAAAATTTAGTTGTCGTTCCATAAAGAGAAGGTTTTCCTGGGATATCTTTTTTTCCCTTTATCTCAATTAATTCAAGTTCTAAAAGTCTTTTTAAGGCATAAGATGAATCAAGTCCTCTTATTGAATCGATTTCAGTTTTAGTTATTGGTTGTTTAAATGCTATTATAGATATAACTTCCTGCAAAGATTCGGTTAATCTATATTTGTTTTCTTTTATCTTATAGATTTTAACAAAATTATCCTTAATTTTTGGATTAACAATATAAAAGAATGTATCTTCATTTTGTTCAATAAGAATACCTCTATTTAAATACAAAAATTCCTTTTTAAGTTCCAAAAGAAGTTGCAATGTTGTGTCTTGATCAAGTTCTAACATTTTAGAAATCTCAGATACAGAAACAGGTTTTCCTTCATAAAATAAAATTGTTTCAATTAATTGAAGATAAAGCTTTTTTTGTTCATCTGTTAATAACATCATAATTATTATGTCTTAATTTTTTATTTTTGAAATTTTAATATCAGAAAAATGATCTATTTGAGAAATAACAACAAATTTACTTTTAACAAGTTCCAAAATTGCTAAAAATAAACAGATAAATTCAATCCTGCTATTATAGTTTGCAATTATCTTTGAAAAGAGTAGAAATTCATTTTCATTTAATAATTCTTTAATTTTTTTTATCATCTCATCTACAGTAATAGAAGCCCTGGAAATAATAAAATCTTTTTGTTTTGGTATTTTAGATATTATCTGTTCAAAATGCTTAAATAGATCTATTATTGAAACTCTTTCCCACTTTTCATCTTCATCAAATTCAATTTGAGGTGGATTTTTAGCAAAAAGAGGTATAATATTTTTTTCTTCATCATTGCAAACTTTTTCAAATGCATCTTTAATAGACTTATATTCAAGAATTTTTTCAACAACAAATGAGTTAAAAGATTCAACCTCCTCTTCAAAAAAATTTGATTGTTCATCATCTTTTTTTATAATATTTTTAGATTTTATATTAACAAGTTCGGATGTGTTTGATATAAAATCTGCTACCTCCTCAATAGGGTATAAATTTATCTTTTTCAAGTATTCACAAAATTGTTGAGTAATGAAAATTAGTGGTATATCCGAGATCTCAACTTTTTTTTCTTTTACCATAAAAAGTAGAAGATCTAAAGGTCCTTCAAAGATATTATCTATAACATATATCAATTTTTCCATCTAAATGAAATGAAAAACTAAAAATACCAAGTGTCAATATATTTATTGTTAAGATATAAAACTGTCAATTATTGCCTTAATTAGCTTTTTATATGTATAAGGTTTTTCAATCGTATATTTTGAACATTCAATAAATGCTTTATCTTCGTAAAATATAATTCCTTGAGAAAAATTTACTTTATTATCAATTTTTTGATAATTCTGTTTATCAATTATAAAAAAAGTATTGGTTCTCTTAGGACTTCTAAGATGTTTTTCATTAAAATCATTCAAATTAAATTTAAATTCTTTTATTTGAATAAGATCAAAAAAGTTAAATTTTATTTTTAGATATTCTAATAAAGATATTATTTTTTCTTTTATCAAATTATTCTCAAGTGATATAAAAATACTTATTTTATCATTTTTATTAAGTATTTTTATTTTTCGAATTTTATCAATATAATCGATAAAATCTATATCCTCATGATCAACTGAATTGTACTTTAAATGTATATTTTTAATCTGACATTCTTCATTTTTATTGTATTTATAATTTAAATCATCATTTTCATCATAAGGTAATTCAATTCTAAATACAGTTCCAGAATTTTTAATACTATTAACTGAAATTTGTCCATTAAAAAGATCTACAAGGTTTTTGACTATTGAGAGTCCAAGACCGGTTCCACCATATTTTTGATAAATCTGATTGTTTGCTTGATTAAAAGGTTTAAAAATATTTGGAAGATCTTTTTCAGATATACCAATACCTGTATCTTCAATTTTAAATATTAATTTTTTTTCTGAAGCTTTATCGGATAGTTCCCTTAAGATATTAATTTTAATAAAACCTTTAGGGGTGAATTTTAATGAGTTACCGATTAAATTCATTAAAATCTGTCTGAGTCTTATTTTATCTGATATGAAAAAATCTTCAACATCGGGCTGAATTATTATAGCAAAGTCTAATCCTTTTTCTTTTGCTAAAAAATAATAGTATTCTTCTATTTGATCAGAAAAATTCCTTAATGAAAATGTTTTAAAATTTAACTCAATTTTATTTGATTCTATTTTAGAAAATTCCAGTATATTATTGATAAGTTCAAGTGTTTGTTCAGAGTTTTTTTTAAGTGTCAATGCTATAGAATCTTCTTCTTTCCCTTTTAATCTTTCAGCAAGTAAAGATGAAATACCAGTTGTAGCGGTTAACATGTTTTTTAACTCATGACTTAAAAATGCTAAAAAATTAGATTTATCTTCATTTGCATCATTTGCAATTTTATTTGCCTTTTCAACTTCTTTAATATTTCTTAAAAGTTCATCTTCCAAATTTTTTTGTTGAGTTATATCAAGTAAAACCACAATTAAATTATTTTCAAATTTCTTGCCATAAAAACAGAATATCTTTTTGTAGTTATCAGCTATTTTTATAGGTATTATGCTTTTAGTAAAATCATTCTTTTTTATTTTAAAATAAAATCTTTTTAATTTTCTTTTGGCATTTTTATCAAAATAGGATAAAAATATCTTTCTATTAATACTTTTTTTCAAAGGAATGTTTATTAAATTATTTATATATTTTGAGAATTTTATTTCATTATTTAAAAGATTTTCTGTCCAAAATGCTATTTTCACCGTTTGCTGGATCAATTCTAAATTATTTGAATATTCTTTTAGAACAATTTCTTCATTTCTTTTATCAATAAGTTCATATAAGAAATAAGAAAATATGGAAAGAGCCTGTTTTTGTGAATTTGTAAGCCCAAAGTATTTTACATAATCAAAAACTTCTCCCTTAAAATAGTCAAATAATTCTTCTTTTTCATATGTAATAACAAGTAATGCTTTAAGTTCTTTATTATGAATGACAGGGAAAAATATTAGTTCATCTTTAACTTTATTAATAATATAATTTTTTGATTTATTAATGCTAAAGAAAGTATTTAATATCTTTTCATTAAGTTTTTTTATTATAATATACTTATCATTTTCAAGTTTTTCATTTACCAAATCAACAATATCATTGATTTTTATTATTTTATTATAATTTGAAAAATTAGATTTTTTTGTCGCAAAATAAGAAGATTTTAATGATAATTTGCTATGGCTCTCATTTGCCTTAAAATAAAAAGCAATGGATGATAAACTTAAGTTTTCAAATATTGATTTTAAACAATTTTTCAGAACTTTTTGAAAATTAAAATTTTCTAAAAGATTGTACATAGATTCTTCTATAGTCTTGAAAAGGTAATTATTAGATTTTTGCTCCAACAATTTTAATTGATTTGATGTTATATCTTTACAAATACCTATTAATCCTATTATTTTTCCAGAATTTGACATAATAGGACTTTTTATCGTATTGAAACAAAAAAGATCAATTTTTGTACTTTTTTTATTAACTGGAAATTTTTTCCAGCTAATTTCAGATAAAGTTAAATTTTGAGTAAGTACATATTGGTCGCTTCTTGCATAATCTTTTGCCTCTTGAGGGCTAAAAAGATCATAATCTGTTTTATTTATTATTTCTTCCTTGGGAATGCCAAAAAGATTTTCAAAATGTTTATTTATAATTATATATTTTTTCTCTTCATTTTTAATGAAAATAGGATCAGTTATTAAATTTAAAAGTGAATAAAAATAATTTGAATGAATATCAAAAATATCTATTAGTTCATTCAACTGCCCATAACTTCTTAAAAAGGCTAAAATATATTCAGTTTTTGCCTGATCATCATAAATATAATGCATCTCAATTTGAAATTCTTTATTATAATTTGATTTAGAATATTTTAATTTGGTCTTTGTTATTAATGAATAATATCTTTTTTCTTTAATATTTTTAAACGCATTTTTTATTTTTTCTTCTTCTTCGAAAATTTCATAAAATAAAATCTCTTTTTTTAAATTTATATCAAAAATACTTTTTGCTGTATCATTAAGTAACAAAATTTTTCCATCAATTGAAACTATAATAATTCCATAGGGAGATTTGCAAAAAAATGGTAAATCTTTGAAATTTTCAAAATAATTATTGTTCATAGTTTATTTTATTATTTTTTCATTATTAATATAATACATCATTTAAATAAATGGAAATTAAAATTAAAAAAAAATAAAAACATCAAAAAAATATGTTAAAAAAATTTCCTCGTTTTGCAGGATTATAAATTCATGCTATAATTAATTTAAGAAAACAATAATAAATTTAATAAAATTTTTATAGAAGTTGGTTAAAAAGAGAGGATTTTGTGCAAAAAATAAAAAGTTTGACAGAACTAGATGGAGTTATCACTTCTTTGCCAAGGGGAGGATACCTTGTAAATACATCTATTGGTTATATTCAATTTGGATCTCCCCCGGAAACCTTAAAAGACACTATATTTTTACCATTAGGTGTTCCTAAAATTTTCATTTTACCGATGGAGCATTTTGATCCAAAGCAAGGGATGAGTGTTGCTGAAATAGAATTTCCAATATATTACAACTTTTTCTTAAAAAAGACCAAGACAAAAGTATATGTGAGTAGTGATCATATCAAAAATATGGAAATAGTTTTAAATGAGGCTGTTTTTGGACCTAAGGAAGTCGATGTAAAAGATGAAGTTGTAATGACTGAAAACGCATATATCCCAGACATAAAATCTGAAATGGAATTTTTTAGAAACAATAGAAAACTTGAAGATATGGTGGATCTTTTACCACTTGAACAAAATATTGAAATAGAAAATATTTTAATAAAAAGAAATGATGATGGATCATTTAAGGTTTTTGATAATGGTAAATATCTTGTAGATGTTCCTGCAAAAATAAAATTTTCTGCAATATATAATCTTGGAGCAGTATTAAAAGAACCATTTAAACCCCCAATATTTGGAATAACATGTCTTGGACCTTCCCATGGTTTTGATCCTTATCAAAACACTTCGGGTTTTATTATCTGGATAAATAAAGGTGGAATAATGGTAGATCCACCAGCAAATTCGACTCTGTGGCTCAAAGATTCAAATGTAAATCCTAAATTAATAGATTCTGTTATTTTGACTCATTGTCATGCTGATCATGATTCTGGAACATTTCAAAAAATTTTGGAAGAAACAAGGATTACAATTTATACGACACCAACTGTTATGGCAAGTTTTATAAGAAAATATTCTGCGCTTACAAGAATTTCTCCAAATAAATTAAAAGAGATGTTCAATTTTTATCCCGTAAAGATGAATCAACAATATAATATAAATGGTGCTATATTTTCATTTTTCTATACACTTCATTCTATTCCAACTATTGGATTTCAATTTAATTATAGAAATAAGACCTTTATTTATTCATCTGACCATTTAAATGAACCAAATATAATAAAAGATCTCTATGAAAAAGGTATCATTAGTGAAAAAAGATATAATACGCTTGTGAATTTTCCATGGGATAAAGATATTATTTATCATGAAGCAGGAATACCACCTTTACATACACCAATTAGCTATTTGAACTCTCTTCCAGTTGAAATTCAAAAGAAAATAACTGTTTATCATATTGCTGAAAAAGATTTTCCAAAAGATACTCATTTAAAACTTGCTAAGTTTGGTATTGCTGAGACATTTTATCCCGATATAGAAAAATATAAATTTGAAGAAGCATATCAGATATTGGATGTATTTAGTAGAATAGATATTTTTAAGGATTTGCCTTTCGAAAGAGTAAAAGATTTGTTATTAATAGTAAAAAAAGTAAATTTCAAAAAAGGTGATTATATAATTAAAAAAGATAGTGATCCCGACTTTTTTTATGTAATAATTTCGGGTAATGTATCTATATCAGGACTAAAAGATAACGAAATAAAAGATAAAATATATACAACTTTTGAATATTTTGGTGAAGCTGCAATATTAAATAATGAAAAAAGAAAGGCAGATGTTATCGCATTAAATTCAGTTGAAGCTTACGCTATTGAGAAAACATCTTTTATAAAACTTATACAGGATACGCCCATTGAAAATAAGATGAGACAGGTTGCAAAAGTAAGAAATGAACTTTCCTGGAAAGTAATAAAGGCCAATCAATTTTTTAATGATCTTTCATCTTCACAGATAACCCAACTTGAAGGGATGTGTAAGATTAAAGAATTTAAAAAAGGTGAGATTATCTTTTCAAAAGGAGAATATCATAAAAGCATATATTTACTTATCGAAGGAATTGTAAAAAATACAGATGGTAGAATTATTAAGGATATGGGAGAATTTATAGGTGAAATGTGCACTTTATACGAAAATAAACCATTAACTTCTGATTATATAGCTATTGAAACTACAAAAGCTTATGAAATTGAATCAGAAAAGATAAAAGGATTTTTAGTTGAGAATCCCGGAATAACTATGAATATACTATTTTCAAGATCAGACAAATGTAATAATTAAATTATTTCAGCAAACATTGTATCTATATTTATTTTGCTTACTTTATTCTCAAAATCCTGCTCTATTAAAAGAAATTTTTTTATTATTAAAAGTAAAATCATCCATTTATAGGTCGAGGATCTTTTATTTTCATATAAGACTCTATAAAGTTTATTATCATAATAAAACTCAAGAACTTCTTTATTCTGGACATTTATTCCTTCCATTTTAGATATTTCAAATGAATAAAGGATTTTATCATCATTTTTAGAGCAAATTTCAAAATAACCTTTTTTTAATCTTACATAGCCTTCTATTAAAAAATTTGTCTTATTATATCTATAACCAACATGAATTTTGGCAATTTCTGGGTCAGAAAGTATTATATGGTCATTTTCTAAATTTTTAGAAAATAGATCTTTAATAAAATCAAAAGAATATTTAATTTGCCAGCTATTCCATTTTGAAACAGTATTTAAATCTTTGTTTAAATTCATTCCTTCAAATTGACTATATTCATTATATCTAAGATTTAGATCGCAATTTTTACACTTCACAAAATCATTTTCACTATATATTGAAACAAGACTTTTACAGTTTGGACATACATAAAGTACCTGTTCTAAAAAATGAGCGAGATCTTTACCAATATATTTATATTTATTCTTTTCTTCAAATTCATCATCTGAATGTTTTATCCATTTTTTAATTACTTCATTTATTTGTTCATAAGATAATGATCTTACTTCTTCTTTTTTTAATATTGTGGAAAATTCTATAATTACTTTACCTTTTCTTTTTTTCTCAGCCCATCTTGGTAAAGAAAGATACGCTCCCTTTATTTTTGCTCCAATTAATGTTAGACCAAGCATTTTCACAAGTTTACCTGTACTTGAAACTATGGATAGGTTATTTCCATCCCAGCTTCTATTTGCCTCCGGGAATAATCCAACTGAAGCTCCTTTTTCTACTGTTTTTATAGCTAGTCTTATTGTTTGAGTATCGGGAATGAACTTCGATTTAGGAATTGAACCGAAAAGCTTCATAAAATATTTGAAAATAGGATCTCTAAAAATATTATCAGATGTAATATAATGAATTTCCTGAGTTAAATAGTCACTTATAAAAAAAGGATCCCAGAAATTTACGTGATTTGCTATTATTACAAAAGGCTCTTTAAATTTTTTTATATTTTCTGGATCAATAAATTCTATATTATAATATTTTTTTAAAAAGACTCCAAAAGTAGCTCTTAAAATTGAAACTACAGGCTTTGGATACCATAATTTTTTTATAGGTTTCATATTAAAATTATCTCCTTTAGAATGAAAGATTCATAGCTTGAATATAGATAGTCTAATATAATTTATCTAAATTTTTTTATCTAAATTTTTTATTAATTTTATTAGAATTTTAATAGGATAGAGCATATCCTTTTAATAATTTTTTATCAATATGTTTAAAAATTTGAATATATAAAGCTTTAATAATTGGTGAAAGATCGTTATTATTTAATACATCTGGTAAATAAAGATAGCCAACAGTTGATTTCATATTGTTTAAACTCTCATCGATAAAAACATAATTAATTGAATCATAATCAAAACCAAATCTTTTTCTCCAGTTTATATCTTTATCAATATAACGGGAAACCTGCCAGAAATGTTTTTTACCTAATAAAATAGCTATTAATACTGTTACAAGATAAAGATTTAAAGAAACACGAGAAGCCCTAAATTGATTTGAGATAGATAATTTTGTTATTTCGAGTAAATCTTTGCTTCTAAAAGCAGGATGATCTAATATCACTTTTTTTTCAATTTCCATAGCCATTTTAGGGAATTTATCTGTAATTGCATTTAATGTAACTGTTCCAAGAAGTCTATTATAAATATTATAAAGACCTAGTATTATTGAGTCACAATCTCTTTCTAGTCTCATAAAGTCTTTATCATATTTAGTCTTGTCTATAAAACCAGATTCACCAAGTCCATTATATCTTAAATCTACTATTTTATCATATTCTAGTGAATCAGGATATATTCTTCTAACAGAAAAATTTATTGATGTTATGAATTTTTTAATTATTGGATCCCAATCTTTTTCACAAATCGAATACCAATCCATTTTTAATTCCTTAAAAATTTTAGAATTTTTTTGAAAAACGAATTAGATATGATATATCTATTGAAACAAGATAATTTAATAAAATGTAAATAGTTATTGAAATGAGTAAAATAAAAAATTTGGAAAAATAAAAAATTACCATAGTAATTAAAATAAATTAATATATTTTTATTACAATTTAAAAGATATTAAAATTTGAAAAAATCAAGGAAAATTATTTATGGATTCAATTAAAACAATTTTTAAAATAGGGAAAGGCCCTTCTTCAAGCCATACTATGGGTCCACATAAAGCTTCATTGAATTTTTTAGATTACCTGAACTCAAAGAATATTAAAGCAAGTAGAATTAAAATAACATTAATGGGATCTTTAGCATTAACTGGTAAAGGACATCTAACAGATGTCACAATAAAAGAGGTTTTTAAAGATTTTTTAACTGAAATTATTTTTGATTATGATTCTCAAACACCTTTTCATCCCAATACAATGTTATTAGAAGCTGAAGATGAAGAAGGTAAAATATTATCAAAATGGGAAGTTTATAGCATTGGTGGTGGAGAAATTTTAATTAAAAATCTGGATGAAGCTAAAAAATCACAAGAAAAATTAGATGCAATTAAGCAAGAAAGAGAAAATATATATCCTTATTCAACAATGAAAGAAATATTAAATTACTTAAAAAAGACTGGGAAAAACTTTTGGGAATTTATCG
>DAOOKC010000021.1:0-22816 GCA_035385485.1 Exilispira sp. | reverse complement strand
TAGCAATCTTTTTTAATGAAGATAGGCTTTCTTTGCCATTTAAAGTAGTGCTTTCAGCTAATAAATTTTTAAGATTTTTTTCCTTCCTTGGAATATCTTCCGCATCCTTGCGCCTTAAGCCAGAATCACCTTTCTGAATATACTCCGTATTCATCCAGGATTTAGAATTGTCCCCCTGTTTTACTCGCTTTCTGTTTTCTTCAAAGGACTTATCTTCTTCAATTAAAAGATCTTCAAATCTTAAATCCTTTCTTTCTTCCTTTTTAACCTTCTTAAGAAAGCGAGTTGAATCTTCCCCCCCCAAATCCATACTCTGAATATTGGGAAGAGTTAACCTCACAAATTCCTCCTTGTTGGCTTATTATGGCGCGGGGCTAAAAGTTGTTGCTCCTTCTATTTTATATTCACTCAGCTTGGCAGCCCTTTCTGGTGGCATCAAACTGACAAGATAAGGTACTAAAGATGTTTCGCCAATAGATTTAAAGTATTCATCCATTGAGCGAAGGATGTCAACAACCTTAAGAATATCCATATTATTCAATATCTTAACAGCCTCTTGAGGTGGCATGTTAATAAATTGAATTGCCTCCTTTTTGATATTCTCTTTATAATCATCGTACTCTTTTAATTTCCTATAAATATTTTCTTCTTTTTCTTTTAATGAAGCTTCTAATTCTGCAATTGCCTTTTCTTTTTCATTAGCCTGTTCTTCTTTTGCCTTTAATTCATTTTCAAATTGCTTTAATTGATTAAACTGAGATTCATACGATATTTTCAATTTATCAAAAAACTCTTTTTCTAGCAAAAACGGATCATTTATATCTTTACCATAGGAAATACCTGGAACCCTTGATATTATTTTGCTGTATGCTCTTGGTAAATTAACAAGTCCTAAATAGTTAAACCAATATACAACTGCTAAAAGTACTATAATCAGTAATATTAATAAAAACATAACTGTAAACCCATGTTTTGCTTGCATATCAACCTACCATTATTTATAGTCTATTAACATTTTTATTATTATTGATTATTATAGGCTTTATTTGTCGAAATCTCATCAAGTATTTTGCTTTCTTCTTTAAAATAATCGGAAATATAAGCTTTATATCTTTTTTCTTTAAGTTTTTCTAATATTCTTTCTTCTTTTCTTGCTAAAATATATTTTTCTTTTCTTCTATTGTATTCGGGCATAAGTTTTTCAATTTCATTTTCAAGGAATTTAATCTCCGCTGCAATTGCATCAAAGTATCTTCTATATTCTAATTCTAAGCTAGAATTTTCAATCTCAGGTGGATTATTTAAAAACTCCTTATATTCTAAAATCTTAGCTCTCATATTTTCTATTAATAAAGCTATTTCACTAAATTCAAGTTCTTTTTGCTTTCTGATAAAAGTTTTAAGATGAAGAATTTTTTCATATCTATATGAGAAATTTTTCATTCATTTTCTCTATTTTTTTAATTATTAAGTTACAAATAACTTTCATCATTCTCTTCTAAAATTTCACTTTGAAATAATCTTTTCAAAAGTGCTAAACTTTCTTCGAAACTATAACCTTCAGATACATCCTGGCTTAAAAAAGAGTATACATCTTTTATCTTATCTATAGCAAAATCAATATCTTTATTGGTACCTTTTTGATATGCTCCAATAGATATCAAATCCTCGTTTTCTGAATAGATTGCAAGAATCTGTCTTAATTTTTTTACTAGATCTTTATGTTCTTTATCAGTAATTACTGGAAATAATCTTGAGATAGATTTTAATATGTCTATCGATGGATATTGTCCTTTTTCAGCTAAATTTCTTGAAAGAACTATATGCCCATCAAGCACTCCCCTAACTGTATCTGATATTGGCTCATTTACATCATCTCCTTCTACTAATACAGTATAAATGCCAGTAATACTGCCTCTATCTGAACATCCTGCTCTTTCAAATATTTTAGGTAAAAGTGTAAAAACAGAAGTTGGATATCCTCGTGTAGCTGGTGGTTCACCAATAGAAAGACCGATTTCCCTTTGTGCCCATGCGAATCTTGTAATACTATCTACCATTAATAAAACATCTTTTCCCATATCTCTAAAATATTCCGCAATTGTTTGAGCTACATAAATAGATCTAACCCTTTCTAATGGTGAAGCATCTGATGTAGCCACAACCACAACAGATCTTTCAAGACCTTCTTTTTGTAATATATCTTCAATAAATTCCTTAACCTCTCTTCCTCTTTCTCCTATTAGACATATCACATTTACATCAGCTTCTGTATAATGCGCTATCATTCCAAGTAAAGTTGATTTTCCAACACCTGATCCTGCGAATATTCCAATTCTCTGTCCTTTGCCTAAAGTTAAAGGGATATCAATTGCCTTAACTCCAACAGCTAATTTTGTTTTTATTCTTTTTCTTTCCAGTGATGATGGGGCTTTATTAAATATTGGATATTTTATGGGAGAAAAGATTTCACCCAGGTTATCTATAGGCATTCCCATTCCATTTAATACTCTTCCTAAAAGTTTTTCGGAAACGGGAATGGAAAGTGGTTCTCCTGTTGCAATTATGACTTGATTTGGTTCTATGCCAACCATTTCAGATAGAGGCATTAAAAGCATTTCATTTTCATTAAAACCTACTACCTCCGCGGAAATATAATGCTCAAAATCGTTAGGATTTTCTTTATTTTGAAAAATCTTACAAATTTCACCTACCTGAGCGTAGGGACCCTTTCCTTTTATTAAAAACCCTTTAACTTCTTTGACTCTTCCCCTATATTTAATAGTATCAAGAGCCATGATAGTTTGTTCGTACTTATCATATATAGACATTTTTATTTTGACTCCTCAATCATCCTTTTTTTGATTGGCATAAGTTCAAGTATTTTATCTTCAATTTCTTTTAATTGTAATGAAATTCTAGCATCAATCTCACCAAAATCAGTTTCTATTATACAACCACCTCTTTCAATTGAAGAATCTTCAAGAAATTGTATACCTTCTAGCCCTTCAATCATTTTAATAAAATCTTCTTTATGTTTGGTTACCATAGCTATATCATCAAGATTAACTCTAATTATAATGTTTTTTGTACCTTTTACTTTTTTTAATGCTTCAACAACATTATTAATAATTACAGTTTTTTGATTTTCTGTTATAATTTTTATTATCTTTTTTACTATTAAAAGAACAATTGAAATAATTTGATACTCAGTTCCTTCAATTATTTCCTGTCTCTTTGCTATAACTTCAGAGATTATTTTATGCAACCTTTCAATCAAATGTTTAACTTCCTCATTACCCTTATTAAAACCATCTTCATAACCTTCATCATATCCCTTTTTTCTATTTTCCTCTATTATCTCTTCGCTTTTCTTTTCAGCAGTTTCTATAATCTGCTTGGCTTCTAATTTTGCTTCATCTAAAATTTTTTGAGCTTCCTGTTTTATTTTATCTATTTCAATATTTGCTTGTGCTTTAGATTCTTTTATTTTTGCGAAGGCCAGATCCTCAGCCTTTTGAATAATCTGTTTTGCTTCTTCTTCTGCTGCCCTTCGCATATTTTCATATTCAATTTTCCAATCCTGTTTAAGTTTATCAATCTCCATTTTTACATCTTCAATAGAAGGACCTTTGTATGTGGCAGAGACCTCAGATCCTTCAACAACTTCAACAACTTCTTCCTTTGACTTTATCTTTGGTGGAGGAATAATAAATTTTTTATCAATTTTTTTTATTTCATCATTTTTTAGGACATTTTTTGCCATTTTATGTTCCTAATAATTAATATATAATTTCATCTTCACTACCACGAGAAATTGTGATTTCACCAGCTTGTTCAAGTTTTCTAATAATTGATACAATTTTTGATTGAGCTTCTTCTACATCTTTTAATCTTATTGGTCCCATAAATTGCATATCTTCTTTCAACATTGTCGCACCACGTTTTGACATGTTTCTAAAGATTTTATCCTGAACTTCAGCCTCTACATTTTTCAAGGCTTTGGCAAGATCATTTGTATCTACTTCTCTTAAAAGTCGCATAACTGAACGATCATCAAGCTGAACAATATCTTCGAATACAAACATATTCTTCTTGATTTCTTCTGCAAGTTCTGGATCTTCTTCTTCAAGCTTCTCTAGAATATTCTTTTGAGTTGTTTGGTCTGACGCATTAAGAATATTGACAGCAGCTGGGACGCCACCAACACTTGCAAATTCTTCAGAAGCTATTGCAGAAATCTGTCTTTCAAGAATTCTTTCTACTTCTCTAACAATTTCTGGGGAAGTTCTATCCATTTTAGCAATTCTTCTTGTAACATCTGCCTGCAGTGTTGGATTTAGTTGCTGCAAAATTGTAGCAGCTTTTTTCTGATCAAGATAAGATAGAATAAGGGCTATTGTTTGAGGATGTTCATTTTGAATAAAGTTAATTAAATGTTGTGGATCTGTTCTTCTTGCAAATTCAAAAGGTCTTACAGCCATTGTAGTAGTCAATCTATTTATTATGTCGACAGCCTTTTGTGAACCCAAAGCTTTTTCAAGAAGTTCCTTTGCATAATCAAGACCGCCTGTTGTTATGAAATCCTGAGCCATCATCAATTCTTGAAATTCCATGAGAACCTTATCTCTTTCTTCAGGATCCACTTTTTCTATTCGGGCTATTTCATATGTTATTGAATCAACTTCTTCTTCTTTTAAGTATTTCAAAACCTGTGATGCAACTTCAGAACCTAAAGTGACTAGAAATATTGCTGCTTTTCTCTTACCAGTCAATTTCGTCTTTTCTTTAGCCTTTGGCGCAGCTTTTCCCATTTTTAACCTCTTATAATTTTTTTAACCTCTTGTAATTTACTGATCTTTACAATTTAATTCATCATTTAGCTTACATCCTCAGCAAGCCAGGTTCTAATAAGTTTTGCGACTTCTTCAGGGTGTTCCCTTGCAACATTGATTGCATTTTCCTGCATTTCAAGTCTTGCCTTTTCTTCCATGGAAAGTTCGACTTCAATACCTTCTTTTTCTGCTGCACGAAGTGCTTTTTCACGAAGCTCCTGCTGTTTTCTAAGAAGTTCTTCTTCTTTAAGCTTCTTTCTTCTTTGAACCTCAGCTGAAATTACTCTATACAAAACTATAATTAATAAAAATATGAGAATTGATGCAAAAGATGTTATCAATGCTTTTCTTAGTAAATCTCTTCTTTTAATAATTGCATCTTCAGCTGCAAATTCTGCTTCATGATTAAAAGGTATATTTTGAACAGTTACAAGATCTCCTCTAGCTTTGTCATAACCCATTGCACCTTTAACAACTTCTTCTATTTTTTTCAAATCTTCTTCTGATAAAGGAGTATATTTTCTTTTATATCCCAATTTTGCTTTATCTACTACAAGATTTCCTTTATTATCGACTTCTATTTCCCAAACCCCATCCACCATTACAGAACATGTAATTCGATTTATCTGATACGGTGTTAAAGAGGATATGACTTTCTCTTTTGAAACTTCATAATTTTTAGTTTGTTGATTTTCATTTACAACTACTGAACTTGGAAGAAGCTCTTTATATCCAGGAGGTACATTTGGTTCAGTTCCTGGAGGTCCTTCTGGAATAGTCTGTGGTCCTTTATACTCTTTTTGAATGGTCTGTTCAGATATAGTTACATTTGGTACTATAACAGAATCGTCATATGGAGTATTTGGATTATCTGGTTTTATTACTACAGGAATAATCTTATCAGCTTCGCTTTGAATTTGATCAAATCTAATATCTATATCAAGCTGAATATCAATTTTATTTTTACCTATTATTTTTTGAAGTTGCTCCCTGATTCTTTGCTCAATTTTAACTCTTTCTCTTTCTTTTATTTGAAGTTGCTGTTTTACTATATCCAGATAAGCTGTATTATCCTGAGAACTAAAATCAGATACTATATTTCCTGAAGGATCAGTAATAACAACATTCTCTTCTTTGAGACCAGGAATGCCAAATGCAACAAGTTTTTTAATTCCTTCAATCTGCTTTCTATTTTCTAAAATATTGGAATAAGGTTTTGGAATAATTGTTAAAGAAGCAGTAATTTCCTGGGCTGTACTGGAAAATAGGCTTTCCTTTGGCCAAGCTATATTTAAGTAACATTCTTCGACTCCATCCAAAAGTTTCAATTGCCTTTCTATTTCACCTTTTATTGCTCTTTTAAGATTAACATCTCTTTCAAAATCAGTAGTTGTCCATTTCTGTGTATCGAAAAGCTCCCAACCTGTAACATTATTTGGAATAATTCCCTGTTGACCCAACTTCATTCTTAATGTTTCAGCAGTTTTTTGATCTTTAACAATAATATATTTATCATCTTTAGTTGAAAAATCTGCATTCAAATCCTGCAATGCTTTTGTGACTTTTGCATAATCTTCAGGAGACAAAGGTTTTTGAAATAATAGCGTTTTATCTGGTTTAGATGAAAATGCTATAATTATTATCAAAGCTATAACAATTACACCTACTACTGAAAATATGATTATTTTTTGTGTTTGATTTAATTTTGAAAAATTTGATGAAAAGAATTCACCGATCCTTTTGAAAAAATCTCCCATACCCCCCCCCAAAAAAACAGCAGCTACATTATAAAAATATTTATAATATTTTTAATTTTATATAAACTCCCTTATTATTAATTCTTAAAATAATTATAACTCCTTTTATAAATAATTCAAATAATGATCAATAGCTAATATAACTTTTTTATCAATTGTTTCTTATTTTCCTTAATTTTTATTTTCTTTCTTTTTTAATTAAATCAAAATAACTAAATTTATCAGTTTTTATCTAATATTAATTAATTCTTTATAACCTGTTATTAGTTTATTTATAACTGATTTTGTGAGATTTAATGCTATCTCAGCTTCTTTTGCAGCAATTGTAACTTCATCAATATTTGTATTATCTGGGTCTTCAATTAATTGTTGTTGTAATAATTCTGCATTAACAATTGCATTATTTGTTTGATTTATTGAATTTGTTAAATAATTTAAAAAATTAGGAGAATTATTATTATCTTTTTCGATATAGTTAAAATGTTTAGGTGAAGTCGATTTCATTTGAACATTATGACCATTTGGTGTTATTGAAGTTACACTTGAAACTTTTGATAGATCAACTTTACTAACGATATTAGAAACAGAATTAAAAAATTGTTGCATCCCCTCCCCCTTAAAAAAAGTACTTTAGATTTCAAAATTTTTGTAAATTAAAACAAATTTTTTATATTACTACACAACTATTTATAAAATATTACTTTAATAAGTCAATACTTTTCATATATAATTGTTTTGCATTATTTATGACAACAGTATTTGCCTCATAACTTCTTGATGCACTAATTAAATCAGTCATTTCTTTAACAATATTTACATTTGGCATCATAACATACCCTTTTTTAGGACCTGATTGGATTGCATCAGGATGATTTGGATCCCAGACCAATCTGAAAGGAGACGAATCTGCTTCAATTTTTACGACTTTAACACCCTTACCAATTCTATTATCATAATTAGCTGGTGTAAATGGAGATAAAAATTGAGGGCTCTCATCATATGTTCTAAATATCACCATTTTTCTTTGATAAGCTCCACCTTCAGGTGTTCGAGTAGTATTAGCATTAGCAATATTATTTGCTATAACATCCATTCTAAGTCTTTGTGCAGAAAGTCCGGTAGATGCTATATTAAATGCTCCCAGCATAATTTTACCTTTTTAAGATTTTAATGAGTATCGGTTAAAATATAATTTTGATAATATTTTTTTTGATTCAATTTTTTTATTTTTTTTCAATTATTTTAAGTATTATTAATAATTTAATATTCCTTTTTCTATTTCTATTTTCTTTTTCTTTAATTCTTAAGATTTTATTTTTTAGTTTTTAAAATTTGTTTTTTTATAAACTTTCTCAAACCCATTTTTAATTTAAACCGCCATTTTCATATTTTTTATCTTATTCTAATTTTTATAAATTTTTACAGCAAAAATTACAATTTATCTTTTATTTTTTTTATTGCCAATGATATCTTAGATGCAACTTTAACATTATTATATATTAAAGATTTATTTGCAAATAATGTCCTCCCCTCGCTTAATTTAGAAAGTCTATCAAGTAAAAATGGCGTGACTTCTTTTCCATAAATTCCTTTTTCTTCCATTTCTAAAACTGCCTTATCTATTATTTGAGAAACTTCTTCATATGGAATTTCATCACTCTTTTCTATTGGATTTACAACCAATATACTACTATTTAATCCTAAATTTTGATTAAAAATATAAGAATTTGCAATTTCTTCTTCATTTTCAGCTTTTAGTTGCAAATTAAAACCAGATTTTCTTGAATAAAATGCGGGAAATTCGTCTGTTTTATAACCCCATACGGGTACTTCATACGTCTCTAAGATTTCGATTGTTTTGGCAATATCTAAAATAGACTTGCAACCTGCACAGACAACTATTCCGCCATAAGAAGAAAGAGCATGTATATCTGCTGAAATATCAAATGTCTTTTCTGCATTTCTATGAACCCCTCCAATACCTCCCGTGGCAAAACAATCTATTTTAGCTTTTCTTGCAAGGAACAAAGTCGCTGCAACTGTGGTTCCTGCATTCAATTTTTTTGCATAACAATAACCTAGATCTTTGGTAGAAGCTTTAAAACAACTTGTTGCATTTTTAGCAAGAAATTCGATCTCATCATCAGAAAGTCCAACCTTAGCAACACCATTTATTATCCCTATTGTTGCAGGAATCGCACCATTTTGAAAAGCAACATCCTGGCAATTTTTTGCCACTTCAAGATTTGTAGGATATGGAAGTCCATGTGTAATAATTGTAGACTCAAGCGCAATTATCGGTTTTTTTTCTTCTAAGGCTTTTTTTATTTTTTCAGTAATTTCAATAAATTTCTTTCCCATATATTCCTCATTCTTAAAATATTTTTCCAATTTATTTTAAAAAAGTTCAATTTTATTTTAAATATTATTCATCATTATATTATTTTAAAAAATTTTATAAAAATTACTGGATATTTATATTTGTCTTAACTAAATATTCAATTACTTCATCAGTAGCCATTTCTATTGATTCTTCAATAGATTTTCCTTTATAAAAAAATTGTACAATTTTAGAGAAAAGAAAATCACCCGCACCTGTAGTATCTTTTAAGTTTAAAACTTTTTTAGGTTCATAATGTATTGTTTCTTTATCTTTTTTCCTGAATAAAGTTGAACCAGAAGATCCTTCAGTTCTTAATATATATTCAATATTGTGTTTTTCCATATAATCAAAAACAGATGCACTTCCTTCAACCAAAGCGTTAAATTCTAGAATATCTGGAGAAGTAAAAAATATGTTATTTAAAATATCTCTTGCTCTTCTGGCTTTTTCAAATGAAATTGTTTCAAAAAATATTTTGCAATTATTATTAGATAAATTTAAAATTATTTTTTCAAGCTCAACTGGTTCGATATTTGAATCTAAAACTACAATATCACTTGATTTTATATTTTCAAATAAAAAAGATAACTTTGAAAAAGTTATGTTTTCTTCAATAGATCTAAAATCTGCAGTTGCAATATAACAATTACCTTTTTCCATCAAAACATTATAAATTGAAGTTGGATATTTTTTCGATATCATAAAATAGATGGATGGAATTTTTTCTATTTTTAACTTTTTATTTTTTCTAATATTTTTATGTGTAATCTTTTCTTTAAAATTAACATTTTTATTTTTTTCCTTATAGTTATCTATTATTATTTTTACTTTTTTTTCATTCTTAATTGTATCTAAAATCATCTTACCAAATGGATCTTTTCCAATTATAGTTAAAAATATCTTTTCTTTTATTTCCAAAAAATTATAAATATTATATCCAACACCACCAATTCTATATGTAAAAAAAGAAGGATTTGATGTACCTTTTAAAAAATTATCTTTCGTAAATATAAAATCCAGGGATATTCCACCTAAAATATAGATCATATAAAACCTTTAATTAAAGTTTTTAGAAAGAATAAATTTAGAAACTATTTATTAATAAATGAATAAAGCCATTTTGAATACTTGAAAGTTGCTATAACCTTATCTTTAGGAAAATTCAGGACTTTTTTTAAATTAGATTTCATAGATGTAAAATCTTTTGTTTTATTTAATATGCTACTTGGGGAACTTAAAAAAGGAAATCCACTACCAATTCTGATGAACCAATGAGTAGCACCTTTATTTATAGCACCGGGGGGAATAATGTAAAAGCCCGTAAAAAAATAAAAAATAAATATAAGAATAATAATAAAAATAATCAAAAACAAAATAGTTTTTGAAGATTTTTTGCTCACATTAATCTCCTTCATTAAATTTGCAAACTACAAATAAATTATTATATAGTTTTTTTTAAACTCAAATTATATAGAAAAATAGTTAGTCATTAGCTAAAATTATAGATTATAAAATCAGAAGAAATAAATAGATAAAACAAAATAACTAAATGAAATTATTAAATTAATTTGAATAAAAATTTTTGATTTATTTTAATTAAATTATTTTAATTAAAATAGAATGATAAAAAAAAGAATTGGAGGTGGGGAGAGTCGAACTCCCGTCCTACAAGGTTTGATAACCGATATCTACATGCTTAGGAATTTTTCAATCTCGTTTATTTCAAGAAAAATTCCAAACTTGAAATAAACCAGTCTGTGATTTTAACTTTCTTCTACCAGACAAAGAAGAAAGTTCGCTTCTGTAGTCGGGGGAAGTTCTGAAACCAGAAGCAATTTCAGGCTTCCCTGCTGCACTTAATTAGGCAGCAAGTGCTAATGAATTGTTGTCAATTCAATTTTTTTCTGCAGTTTTAAGACTTACAGAAGGTCTGCATGCAATCCGTTACCTTGCCTTACAGTCGAAACCAGATTCACCCCCTAAAAGGAGATTATATGAACTGGCATATTTATGCATCTATATATTTAAATAGCAAAACAAAAGAAAAAAGTCAATAATTTTTTATTTTGTTATACTAATTTTTTTTTGATTATTTTTTTATGTTGTACATCTTTAAAAATTAACGTAAAATTAAAAAAATGAAACTTTACATTGATTAATTTTTTTATTGTCAATTTTAAATAATTTTCTATATTTAAGTCAACCATGTTTTAGGGAGATAAAATGGTCAAATTAAAAATTGATGGGCAAGAAGTATCTGTGGATAATGGTACTACAATATTAAGAGCTGCTCAAAAGCTTGGAATAAATATACCAACTTTATGTTATCATGAAGATTTACCACCGACAGGTAATTGTGGTATTTGTGTTGTTGAACAGAAGGGAGGTAAAACTGTTAGAGCTTGTTCTACTCCTGTGGTTGAAGGGATGGAAATCTTTACCAGAACACCTTCTCTTTTAAGAGCAAGAAAAACAGTTATAGAACTTTTGCTTTCTAATCACCCAAATGATTGCCTAGAATGTCCTAAAAATGGAGTATGTGAATTACAAAAAATCGCAGCAAGTCTTGGAATAAGAAAGATTTCTTTTGAACATATAGATAGAACAATTACCCAAATTGATGATTCTTCACCTTCTATAATTTTAAGACCTTCTTATTGCATTCAGTGTGGAAGATGCACACAGGTATGTCAGAATGTTCAAAATGTTCATGCTCTTGAAACAAGTTTTAGAGGTTTTCATTCATTTGTTGGTCCTACAATGGAAAGAGTTTTAGACGAGTCCGAATGCGTAAAATGTGGTCAATGTTCTGCTGCTTGTCCTGTAGGAGCAATAGTGGAAAAAGATGATACATCTTTGGTATTGAATGCTTTAAACAATCCCGAACTTGTTGTTGTAGCTCAGGAAGCTCCAGCTGTAAGAGTTGCTCTTGGAGAAGAGTTCGGACTTCCTGTAGGAACAAATGTTGTAAAGAAAATGTATACTGCACTTAGAAGACTTGGATTTAAGTATATTTTCGATACAAATTTTGGTGCGGATTTAACTATAATGGAAGAAGCTGCTGAATTTGTTGAAATTTTTAAAGAAAATCCAGATGAGTTTCCATTAATAACATCTTGCTGCCCTTCATGGGTAGATTATTTAGAAAAATTCTTCCCCGACCTTATTTTGCATTTTTCTACTGCAAAATCACCTCATCAAATGGTCGGAACAATGGTTAAAACATATTGGGCGCAGAAGATGAATATCCCTCCAGAGAAGATTTTCCTTGTTTCTGTCATGCCATGTACGGCTAAAAAATATGAGATAGATAGAATGGAAGATATGTATGCTTCAGGTTATAAAGATGTAAATGCTACTATTACAACTAGAGAACTTGCAAGAATGTTAAAACAAGTTGGTATAGATCTACCATCATGTGAAGATGGAGAAGCCGATAGTCCACTGGGCGAATATTCTGGTGCTGGAACAATCTTTGGAGCTTCAGGTGGAGTAATGGAAGCTGCTTTAAGAACAGCTTATTATTATATTACTGGAAAAGAACTACCCTCTCCTGATATTCCTTTTGTAAGAGGTACAAGAGGTATAAAGGAAGGCGAAATAGAAGTACTTGGAAAAAAAATAAGAATTGCCGTCGCTTCGGGGCTTTCAAATGTTGAAAAGATACTTTTAAAAGTTAGAGAAGCAAAAGAAAATAAAAAGGAAATGCCTTATCATTTTATTGAGGTAATGGCTTGTTTCGGAGGATGTGTAGGTGGCGGTGGTCAACCTTATGGATCCACCATTAAAAAAAGAGAAATAAGAGCACAAGCTTTATATAATGAAGATAAATCTCTGGCTCATAGAGAGTCTCATAACAATCCATCAATTCAAAAGTTATATAAAGAATTTTTAGAAAAACCTTTATCAACCAAATCAAAAAAATACTTACATACTCACTATATTCCAAGACCTTTATTCAAAGGAGTACATGGAGGTAAGTGGAGAGAATAATAAGGAAAAAAAGAATAAAAAAGAATTAAAAAAATAAAAATAAAGACAAGAAAATTTTAGGGGTAATTCTTTTATTATTAGGATTACCCCTTTTTTGTTTTTAAAAAGAATAAAAATATATCTCCAAATATTTTTGGAACTAATTTTTTTATTAAATTCAATTTACATTTATAATAATAAGATTTATTTAGCCAGTCTTTTTCATTCCAATATTCATAATCAAGTTTTATTCCACCTGTTAATGCAAGTACTCTTTTTATTTGAAAGTTTAAAAGATCTAAAAAACCTGGTATTCTTTTTTCTAGAGAACTATTGCTTAGATTAATAAATTTTATGCACTGTTTCAAAGTTATATTTTTGTTTATTGTAATTATACTTCTTTTTATACTGCCCGCATCAAGACAACCCCATAGATATATTACCTTTTTTATATATTTTTCAGTAGTCTTAAGACCAGAGCCTTTTGTAGTAATAGTAGAAAATACTGGCTTACCATAGATTTCTGGCCTATGAAACCATTTACAAGTTCTATCAAAGAAAGTTTTTAAAATCCCAGAAACATTTTCTATATATACAGGAGTGGCTAATATTAATGCATCGGAATTTTTGATCTTTTCAAATATTATGTTAACCCCATCATTTAAAATGCAATTTCCCTTTAATATGCAATGTTCACATCCAAGACAATATTTAATTTCATAATCATATAAATTTAATAACTCTATCTCAAAATTCTTACTTTAAGAATTTTTTCTACTTGTTCGATTAACTTAAAAGTATTTTTCTTTCTCTTTGTTGCACAAATTATCAACACTTTTGACATTTAGCTTTCCTTAAGCAATCTTTTGATGTAAAATATCAAGAAAATTTTAGAAAGACTTTTGTTTATCAATCTTTTACTATAAAATTAATTATCTTATCCTGAACAAATATGATATTTTTTATCTTATCTTCAATAACATATTTAGCTACATTTGATTGCTTTAAACTTTCTTTTGCAACTGTTTCTTTGTCTGAACCAGCATCAATATCTATTGTTGCTCTTTTTTTACCATTTACCATAATTGCATAGGTTACAATTTCATCTTTTATCTTTTCTTTATCATATTCTGGCCATAGTGGAGTTCGAATGCCAATCGGTGTAAAAATAGGTTTTCCATCGCCAACTTTTTCCCATAATTCTTCTGATAGATGTGGTGCAAAAACAGATAGCATTATGATATAATCCTGCGCAACTTTTTTTGGTATTGAATCTAATTTAACAAGTTCATTTAATAAAATCATAAGAGCTGATATTGCTGTATTATAAGCCGAGATAGATTCAATATCCTCAGATACCTTTTTTATCGTTTTGTGTAATAATTTTTCTACATCAGAAGGAAGAGCCTTATCGCCTAAAGAAACTTTATTAAAATATGAATAAACTTTTTCTAAAAATCTTCTTATTCCACCAATCGAGTTTTTATTCCATGGCTTAGAGGTTTCAAGAGGACCCATAAACATTTCATACATTCTAAAAGTATCTGCTCCATATTCTTTAACAATATCATCAGGGTTTATAACATTACCTCTTGATTTAGACATTTTCTGATTATCTTCACCAAGGATAATTCCCTGATTTCTAAGTTTTATAAAAGGTTCTGCAGAATTTACAAGTCCAAGATCAAAAAGGAATTTGTGCCAGAATCTTGCATAAAGAAGATGTAAAACTGCATGTTCTTTACCACCAACATATATATCTACAGGCATCCAATAACTTTGCTTTTCAAGTGATGCAAATTCTTTGTCATTATGAGGATCAGTATATCTTAAATAATACCAACAGCTACCAGCCCAGTTAGGCATTGTGTTTGTCTCTCTTTCTGCATCTTCTCCACATATAGGGCATTTTACTTTAACCCAAGAGCTAACTTTTGATAATGGAGAACTACCATCACCTGAAGGTTCATAAGATTCTACCTTAGGTAAAAGCAGTGGAAGCTCGCTTTCTTTCAATGGAACATGCCCGCATTTTGGACAATTTATTATTGGTATCGGTTCTCCCCAATATCTTTGTCTTGAAAAAATCCAATCTCTTAGTTTATAAGTTACGGCGGCTTTCCCTTTACCTATATTAGAAAGTTTTTCGATTATCTTTTTAGCACATTCAGAAGTTGGTAGATTTGAAAATTCAGCACTATTAATGGAAAATCCTGGTTCTGTAAAAGCCTGGCTTAACTCAATTTCTTTGCCTAAAACTGGTGTTACAACCTGAATTATTGGAAGATTAAACTTTTTTGCAAATTCAAAGTCTCTTTCATCATGTCCAGGAACTGCCATTATAGCACCAGTACCATAATTTATAAGTATATAATCTGAAATATAGATTGGAATTTTCTTTCCATTTAAAGGATGAATAGCATAAGCACCTGTAAAAGCACCAGTTTTATCTTTATTAAAAGAAGTTCTTTCTAAATCAGATTTATTTAATGCCTCTTTTTTATATTTTTCTACTTCAGTTTTTTGTGAAGAAGTAGTAATCTTATCTACTAAAGGATGCTCTGGGGCAAGTACAAGATATGTTGCGCCAAATAAGGTATCGGCTCTTGTTGTAAAAACTTCGATTTCTTCATTTTTCCCTTCAACTTCAAATTTTATAATAGCACCTTCGGATTTTCCGATCCAGTTTCGCTGCATTGTTTTAATATCTTCAGGCCAATCTACTAAATCCAGATCTTTTAATAATCTATCAGCATAAGCTGTAATTTTAAGTATCCATTGATCTATAAGCCTTCTTTCAACAGGTGTTCCACATCTTTCACATTTACCATCAACAACTTCTTCATTTGCAACTCCTGTTTTGCAAGATGGACAATAATTAATTGGCGCTTTAGATTTATAAGCAAGACCTTTTTCAAAAAGTTTTAAAAATATCCATTGAGTCCATTTAAAATAATCGGGATCAGTTGTGCTAAACGATCTTGACCAATCATATGAAAAACCAAGTGATTTTATCTGGCGGGTAAATGTTTTAATATTTTTTTCTGTCGTAATTGACGGATGGATTTTGGTTTTTATAGCATAATTTTCTGCTGGAAGTCCAAAAGAATCAAAGCCCATAGGATGTAATACATTAAATCCTTTTAATCTATAATATCTACTTAAAATATCTGTAGCTGTATAACCTTCAGGATGCCCAACATGTAAACCTTCACCTGATGGATATGGAAACATGTCCAAAATGTAAATTCTCTTTTCTTTTGGAAAAGATTTATCTTCTTTAACTTCATTACATCGATTTTCTTCCCAATATTTTTGCCATTTCTGTTCGATTTCAATATGATTATAACCTTCCATATAAAACTAATCCTTTGATTTTTGAAATTTCTATTTGATATAGAAAATATTTTATTTTTATTTAGTGTCAATAAAAAAGTCTTTTGAAATTCTTAAATTTCAAAATGAAGTCTATTATTTGTTTTAAAAATTAAAAAGTAATTATAATTAAAAAACAAAAAATCAAAGTTGGAAATATAAGATTAAAAATTATCAGTTTAAATTCAATTTAAAAAAATCTTCAAATTAAAATAGAAAAATTCAATAATAAAAAATAACAAAATACCATTCATTTTCTAAAAGAAGTAATTTTCATACCGATATTTGAATAAACATAAGATAATTGAATTAATAAAAATCAAGAAAATAAGGAAATATTATGCAAAAATTAGTAAATCCTGCTAATAATAATGTTATCTTTGGTGAAATTGGTGATGAAATAGATATTAACTATAAAGATTATAAATTAAAATCTATTTTTGATAATAATCTCCCAAAAATAATACAAAAATACAGATTTCATAAATTTAATTTTATTTTGATCATTACTGATAATAACCTTATAGGTATTGGCATCGTTGGATTATCATATATTTCAAATATTTTTGTTTTTTCATATTCTATTCTGGATAAAGAATATTTTGAAATAGATAAAAAAGTTCCATTTGAATTAAATTTAAACTATCCTGTTAATCCAGATAATTATAATATTTCTTTTAAAAATAATAAAGATTTTTTATTAATAGAAAAAAGTAAAGAAAATTCATTCTTAAAGATTAAGATAGATTTTGATAAAAAATTTATGATAGATGGTCAGTTTTTTTATGGAAATAAAACAAATAATCCTCTAAGAATTTGCGCGCCAAATGGGATAAATTGCTGGACCTTTACAGAAAAATGTTCATGCATAGAACCTACCTACTTAAAAATAAATATTAATAATAAACCTATTCAACCCGATTTACTTAAAACAACATTACTTTATGACTGGTCATGTGGATATATGAAAAGACTTACTAACTGGCACTGGGCAGCATTTTCTGCTGTTGATCCCAACCTGAAGATGACTTTGGGTGGTAATTTTGCATCATTTATAAATGAAACATACATAACAGAAAATGCTTATTGGGTAGATCATCAGATATTTAAATTAAATAAAATAATATTCGATTTTGAAGATAATAATCCCGATAAAATCTGGACAATTAAAAGTGATGATAATAAAGTTCTTTTAAAATTTAGCCCATTAAAAAAAAGGGTTCAAAGATTAAATCTTGGTCTTTTAAAAATATATTTTAGGCAATACCTTGGAATTTTTTCCGGTACTTTACATTCTGATAATAAAAAGGAGATTCATTTCGAAAATGCCTGGGGTGTTACAGAAATACAAAGAGCTCTCTGGTAAATAAAACTCTTTTAATAGAATAGTTGAATTTTAAAACTTTAATTAAAATGAACCTTCTGGAAAAAGAATAACATCATTTATAGAATTTTTACATAGAAGAACCATTAAAAGTCTATCTACTCCTAAAGCTATACCACTTGTTTGCTTCATCCCTTTTTTCAGGTTCTCTATAAAACGCTTATCAATCTTATATTCATTCATACCTTTTTCTTTTCTTATTTTCAACTCTTCCAAAAATCTTTTTTCCTGCTCGTATCCATCAGTAAGCTCATCAAAAGCATTTGCTATTTCTACCCCGTTTAAATATAATTCAAATCTTTCAGCAATTTTTTCTGTACCATTTCTTAACCTTGCTAAAGATGCTTGGTAATATGGGTAACCTACCAAAAATACAGCTGCTTTCGTTTTTAAGTATGGTTCTATCTTTGAAACCATATCTATATCGAATTTTTCTGGATTATACTCCTCAGTTGGATCCCAACCTGCAAGTTCTTTATAAATATCCTTAATCTCAATTTTCTCGAAAGGAAATTTTATCCTATTAAAAAAATCATCGCAATTTTTTTTATCTACCTCATATGTTTCATTTTTTTCAAGATAGCTTGATATAAAATCAATTTCGGATTTTATCAAATTCTCACAATCTTTCATTAAATCATATATAGAGCAGCCTACTTGATACCATTCACACATAGAAAATTCCGTTTGATGCAAGTTAGAAGTAGATTCTTTTCTAAAGCAATGTGTTATTTGAAAGATTTTTTCATATCCCGCCATAATAAGCAATTTCATCTGAATCTCTGGTGAAGCGATTAGAAATTTTTCTTCACTTTTAAAAGTCTCTATATTTGCTTCAGGAGCTGGAAATCTTATTCTAATAGGTGTTTCAACCTCTAAAAAGCCTTGAGAGCTAAAGTAATTTCTAAGAACCTGTAAAAAGTTCATTCTTATTTTTGCGATAGGTATTTTTCTTTGAAGAATAAATCTTTCTTTTTCTATAAGTATTTCTTCATTGTTTTCGTTCCTAAGAACCATTTTAATCCTCTTAACATTTTATTCACATTTTATTCACAAAAAATATTTTATAAAATTTTTGTGTATTTTTTTGTAAAAATTCTTGACATTTGTATTTGCCTTATTTTTAAGCATAATACAAAACTAACTTTTCCAATGATTAATTTTGACAATTATACAACAAATTTTTTTCACATCTTATTCACAATTTTATTAAAAAAGCATAATATGTAATTTTATACAAATTTCTTTTGATTCCTAATTTTTCTCTACCAAATCTATTAAAAATTAATAAATCGTTTAATAATTTATTTTTTCACACAAATTTCATAGTTGAATACCCGAATTTTTTAATGTTTCCAGATCAAGTCCAAGCATTTCTGGTTTTATTTTTCCACCTTTCATCTTTTGCATCATTTTTTTCATATTATCAAAGTCTCTTTGAAGCTGTATTATATCAATTAATTTTTTACCCGATCCTTTTGAAATTCTTTTTCTTCTTGAAGGATTATTTATTAAAAGAGGATTTTCTCTTTCTTTTTTAGTCATCGATTGAATTATTACCTTATAATTTATGAATTTCTTTATCTGATTATCTATTTTACTTTGATTTATCTTGGCTGCTCCAGGAAGCATCGACAGAACCTGATCGAATCCCCCCATTTTAGCTATACTTTCAAGTTGAACCAGCATATCATTGTAATCAAACTTATTAGTTTCAATTTTTTTTGCTAACTTTTCAGCTTCAGCTGCAGAGAATTCTTTTTCTGCTTTTTCAACAAGGGTAAGAATATCTCCCATTCCTATAATTCTTTGAGCTACTCTATCGGGATAAAAATATTCTATCTTATCAAGTTGCTCACCACTTGTAACAAAAACTATTGGAACCTTTGCAACATGTTTTACAGAAAGTGCTGCTCCACCTTTAGCATCTGAATCAAATTTTGAAAGTATTACACCAGTTAATTTAACATATCTTGCAAATTCTGCAGCAACATCAGCAGCAACCTGACCCGTCATCGAGTCCACAACAAGTAAAGTTTCATCTGGTTTTGAAATTTGTGAAATAACCTTCAATTCATCCATTAAATCTTTATCTATCTGCAATCTTCCAGCAGTATCTATTATTACAAGATCAAGACCCTTTGAATCTGCATAATTAATAGCTTCTTTAACGATTTTATCTGGAGTTTTCTTAGGTTGACTGAACACTTCTACCCCAACCTGCTGACCAAGTATCTTAAGTTGATCAATTGCAGCAGGTCTGTATATATCTGCTGCAACCAACAGTGGAAATTTTTGCCCTTTATATAGTTTTGCTATTTTTGCAGCAGTTGTGGTTTTACCACTTCCCTGAAGACCTGCTAAAAGAATAACAGATCTATTTCCTTTAGATTTGACTTTTATTTCCTTTTTTCCTTCACCAAGGAAAAAAACAAGTTCATCATAGACAATTTTGATAAACTTTTCTCTTGCTGATAGACCTTTTACGATCTGCTGTCCAATCGCTTTTTCTTTTACATTTTTCAAAAATTCATTTACAACATCATAATTTACATCAGCATCTACAAGTATTCTTTTTAATTCTTCTAACGCCTCATTAATTTTTCCCTCTGTAATAAGTCCTTTCTTAAAAATTAAAGTTAGAGCATTATCAAAACCTTTTGCTATAGCTTCAAGCATTAAAACTCTCCTTAAATATTTTATATTTAATATAATTTAAATAATTTAATGAAAATCAATAAAATTTGTTTCAATATTTTTGATCATTTCCTGAACTTGATTGAAATATTCAAAAGAATTATTTTTTATTTTTTTAAAAAACTGATATGCTGCAAGAAAATCCTTTCTCCCATCATAAAAAGCCATACCTAAAAAATAGTTAAAATAATCTTTAAAAATTGAATTGTCCAATATTTCTATCTTTGGATAAAGAAGAAGAATTATATGTTCATAATCTTTTTTTGTATAATAGATTGATGAAATTAAAAAATATGAATTATCATAAAGATTATCATTTGGTTTTAATTTATAAATTAAGAAAAATAGATTATCAATTGCAAGATCAAAGTTTTCAAGCATTATCTGTGTTTTTGCCATATAATAGTATGAATATAATTGAATTTCCTGGTTATTTGACATTTTAGATTGAGCAAAATATGAAGAAGCTATCGCATATTGTTTTAAGTTAAAATAACATACTCCAAGGTAATATGATATCTTAGTTGATCCAATTTTTTGATAATTTAATGGTTCACTTTCTTTACCTTTTATAAAATAATTTATTGCATCCTGATACATTCCATTTGAAAAAAGAAAAAAAGCTATGTCAAAGTATGAAGTAGAATTAGAATTATTAGATATATTAGTGTCTTCAATTAAAGAAAATGAAAAACCAGGATTTATTTGAACATTTTCACAAATATTTATATTATAAGTAATTGAACCTTTTTTATACATATCATAAAATTCTATTAAAGTCTTTCCGATTTTTTTTGGCTTAAAATGAAAAGATAAAGTGTCATATGCAATATCTTTTGAGACTAAAGTTAGATAATCTTTGTCGATTGATTGTATTATCCATGTATTTGAATCAAACTGAATAGTAAAAATAGAATTTATAAGCACATCTTTAGAATATTGATTTTCCTGTGAAATTAAGTTGAAAACCCAAAAAAAAGTTAAAAATAATATTAATAAAATTTTATAAAATATTTTTTTTGGTTTAAAATATATTTTCACAACTTTTCCTGAAGTTTATTAATTTTTTAAAAATTCATTTACTTTTTTCTCATAAAATTGCAAATTTAAAAAATAATCTGTAAAATCGCCAAATTCATGATAATTTAATAATTCTTCAAAATCTTCTATTTGCGGTTTTTCAATTTTATCATTGGCAAAATTAAAATCCAATTTTTCATTTATCTGATATTCTGGTTCAATTAACTCAAATTCCTCGACTTGATTAATAGAATTGGTAGTTGTTTTTTCCTGAATTACATTCTTTTTTGAGAATTTGACGATTACAAATGTAGTAATAATTGAAAATACCACTATTATAATAATTACAACTATTGATATTACTTTTATAGAGTCTTCAGGAAAAAGAAAATCGATAAATTCCTTAATTTTTTTTTGTTTCATAATTATTTATATAAAAAATAATATTAAGAATTTGTAGTTTTTATTTCTTCAAGTTTTACTGATACAACTTTTGAAATTCCATCATTTTCCATTGTAATACCATATAAAATATCTGCAATCTCCAATGTAAGTTTATTATGAGATATTAAAAAGAATTGAGTATCCTTGGAAAATCTTTGAATAAGTCTTTTGAAAAGCATTATATTATTTTCATCAAAAGGTGCATCGACCTCATCCATTATGCAAAATGGAGATGGCAGGTATAGGAAAAATGCAAATAAAAGTGAAATAGATGACATTGCTGTTTCGCCACCAGATAAAAGAGAGATATTTGAAATATTTTTTCCTGGTGGTTGAATCACAATTTCAATACCTGTTTCAAATATATTATCTGGTTTTGTTAAAATCATGGATGCATTTCCACCTCTAAAAACTTCACAGAAAATTGTCTTAAAATTATCATTAATTTTGTTAAAAGCATCCATAAATTTATCTTTTAAATTTAAATCAAGTTCATTTATTAGCTGAATTATCTTTTCCTTTGTCTTTATTATATCTTCTTTTTGTCTTAAGATAAAATCATATCTTTTAGATACTTCATCATATTCTTCAATAGATAAAAAATTGACCTGTCCGATCTCTTCAATAACTTTTCTTGATTCAAATATTGTGTTTCTTAAATCTGATTCCTTTAAATTACTAAATTTTGAATCATTTATAAATTCCTCTGAAAGGACAATCCTATAATTTTCATAAAAACTGTTTCTTAATGATTCACATTGAGTTTCAATTTTTGTTTTAGTAATATTAAAGTTTTCTCTAACAGATAGAATATTATTCCTTTCTTTGATGGCATTTTCATTTTCAATATAATATTTAGTAATTTCATCTTTATATTTATCAATCTCTTTTTCATATTCTCTAATCAAATTATCTAATTCCTTTTTATTTTTAAATATCTTTTCTTTTT
>DAOOKC010000020.1:0-23631 GCA_035385485.1 Exilispira sp. | reverse complement strand
CACCGCCCGAACTTTCCTCTTCAATTGGCTATATGGATGACTGGTTAAAGCTTGTATTTTATCATGAATTAACTCATCAATTTTCTTTAACAATGAAAAGCAAATTAGCAGAATTTCTTTCCTATCTCTTTGGTAATATTTTTTTAAGCAGTAGTTTTAATAATCCTTTTTTCATGACTGAAGGAATTACCACTTCTTTTGAAGGAAGAGAAAATGAAATTGGAAGAACATATTCTCCATATATAAAACAATTCATAATGCAGGCAATAGTAGATGGAAATTTTAAAAATCCATATGAATTGGAATCCTCTTTTGATCAGTGGCCATATCAATCTTTGGGTTATTGGTACGGAGGATTTTTCAGCAAATTCTTGCAGGATACATATGGCATGAAGCTTTATGTTCAACTATGGCAAAAAACAGCTTATCTAACATTTGAAACTGCATTAAAACAGATCTATGGAAAAGAATTACTTGAGCTATGGGATGAATTTTATGATTGGATAAAACCAAAATTTGAAGTCTATGTTAACTTTGAAGATTGTCTTAAAAATTCAAGAAAAGATATTCTTTCAAATGGACGACTTGTAAAAATTGAAGAAGAAATCTTTTATTTTTATTACAATAGAGATCTTAAAACAATTTTCAAATACAATATTGGAACCAAAAAAAATGAGCCTTTACTTAAAAATATCTTTAATTTTAATTCTTTTGAAGTTGATTCTCCTGGCAAATACCTTGTCTTAACTTATTATGATTACAAAGGATCCAGTCTTGTAGTTAGAAACAGGATATTTGATCTTGAAAAGAAAAAATTTATAAAGTCAAGTTTAGATTCTTTTTATGATATTAGAGAAGTAAACTTTTTTAATGATCAATTTTTAGCAATAGATTTAAGTCGCAGCTTCACAGATCTTGTTCTTATTTCAAAAGATAAATCAAAAAAAGTACTTATTAAAGGTAATAGAAATCTTTATATTTCAAACCCTCAGCAACTTGATTCCAGCACAATAATTTTCTTAGCAGGTGAGAATGGAAAAAGATCTCTTTATGCTTATGATATAAATGAGAACAAAATTAAAAAGTTAGACTTAAATGTAAAATATATTTATGACTTTAACTGCTTTAATGGTAAAATATTTTTTACTTACAATGATGATTATACTTTTAGTAAGTTCGCTATGATAGATGATTATAATGAGATACATCTTGATAAAAATTTTAGTGGAGGATTTACCGATCCTTACTATATTGATGGAAAAATAATATATATAGGATCTTTTTCCAATAAAAGTCTTCTTTTAAGTATTGATATAAACCTTGATTCTATCGAAGAAGCAAAAATCCTCGTATTGAAAGATAAAAATATAGACTTTGTTAAAGTATTCAAACTCGATATCTTCAAAAATGAAAAAAGTAGTTCAATTCAAAGTGATGAAAATATAAATTCAAATCAAATAGATGAGACTAATGATACTAAAACTATGAGTCTTGATGAAAATTCATTAATATTAAAAAAATCAATTTCCATCTTTCCTTTTAATGAAAATATTTTACCCGATTTCTGGATCCCTTTATCTAGTTTTTTTGTGCAACAAAATAATCTAAATTATGATTTTTACTATAATGGCTTTGGAGGTGCAATTTTCTGGCTGGAACCAGTAACCTATTCCATGACATATTTGGGAGCATATATTGCATCTTTAGATCCAACTTTGATATCATTTGATTTAAACTCATCACTAAACTATTTTTATCCCTGGACAATTAATTTTTTCCTGGGCTCATATTGGTTAAACTCTTTAAAAGAAAAAGAAAACAATATCTCTCATATTTTTCTATCTAAAATAAACATATATTATGAGTATATAAATTTAATTTCAGGCGATGGGCATTTTTTTAATCTTGAGATATTTTATAAAAACGAATTTGATAAAGATTTTTTCTCAATTTATTTAGAATATGATTATAACAAATTTGCTAACAGTATCTTTCCTTATTATTTTTCAAACCTTTTGTATTACTCAAATTCAGGATTTTCTTCAAACTCATTTTATAAGTACGAATTTGAATCATCTTTACTGATTAAGATGCTGGGTATAAGAATAATAGAAAATCTGGCTTATTCTTTTGATTCTAATCTTAATTTTTATGGCATAAATGAATATTATCACACAAGTCTATATGACCCATTATATGAATTAGAAAGCATATATCCTGATGCAAAATTCAATTTTTTAAATATTATTAATATTAAAACGACTATATTTGAAACAGGAAAAATGGGTATATTAAATATTCTAATTCCTGAGGGAATATTTAAACTTGGTCTTTATTTTGGTTATAAAAATTATATTGTCTCAAATCTTGATTTAGGAAAACCCGATTTCAATACCATTATTCAAGAAAACATAATTTATCTTAACTTAGCTTTAATATCATATGCCAATATTGTAGAGATTGGATTTTCTGCAAGCTATATTATATCAATGGATAAAATTACTTATTATTTTTATTATATTATTAAAAATCCTTATAACTTAATTTAAGAAAATGATTTAATCTTTTTCAATATTTCAAATTTTTCTATTTCTGCTAAATTTTTTGTGAAATTAATTAAACCATATTATTAGAAAATTATATATCAGAGAATATTTATCATGAAAAATGCAATTACGTTTAAATTAAAAAAAATCAATCGTAAGTACTTAAATTAAAAAAAAGCTATTACATTATATTAAATGGAAAAAAATCAATCTAAAAGTATTTAGTTTGAAAAAAGCTATTAAAACATATTAAATATAAAACAATCAATCAGTGAGTATTTATTGTGGAAAAGGCTAAAAAATCATATTAAAATAAAAATAAATAGAAAATAATCAGTTTAAAATTATTTATTGTGAAAAAGGCAATATTTTAATAAAAAAATAGTTAAAAATAAAAAGTTTATTTAAAAAGAAGAGAAGTGATATAGATATGTTTTTTAATAAAAGAAAATCATTATTTTTTAAATTTTTGGTTATAGAAGTTGTTTTTTTTATCTACACAACAAGTTTTGGTTGTCTTTATAATATAGAAAAAACAAGTCTTGAATTAAATGACTTTGATACCATTCTTAAAAAATTAAAAGATAATGAAAATTCTCTGGTTTATCCCGATAAAAGTCTTATTAAATTGATGCAGGCGATTTTTTTAGAAAGAAAGGGGGAGTATAAACAGGCATTTGATATTTACAGTAACTTACTTGATTCGGAATATCAAATATATGCAAAAAATAGGACAGAAATTTTACAAAAATTTTATATAAGCCCACCAAAAATTGAAACCAAAACTGATAAAAAGGAAGAAGAAACGATTTTTACAAAATTTGAAAAAAATCTTATATCTTTTTTGTCAGATGAAAGTATCAAGCAATTTTATAATTTATTTTACTCAATAATCTTTTCAATTGACAAAAAAAATGATCAACAAATTGATTTATCGAATGATTTATCTAATGAAAACAAGGATATAATTCTTCTTGCTAAAACCCTTGATAAAATTAAAAATGACGAGAAAATTCAACAAAATATAAATCTACTTTTAGATCAAACTGAAACTATACTAATTCAAAATAATCTTGCCTATATGACTAAATCTAAAATTTTTTATTATCAGTTTTTCCTCTATCTGTTTATTAAAAATGATGATGAAAAGATAGCTCAAAAAAAGGCTGATTTATTATATCTTTCATTTTTCAATGGTGGTCTATATTACTATCAACTTCTTTCCTATTGTATTATCAATGCTATAGCCAATAATGAAATGCTTCAAAAGATTTTAAATGTTAGTTTTATTACTTTTGACTTAAATTCTTTTTTTGATTTATCGCAAGACCCCAAAAAAGATTTTTTAAATTTAATAAAAGAAAAAAAAGATATTAGAAATAACCTGAAAACCTCCTTTTCTAAATCAAAATTAAAAAAGACTGAATATAATCAAGATAGGATAAAAAAACATTTTTTTCTTGCAAACTATCTTTTAGAAAATGATCTTAATCTTGAATTTTCAAGAGCGATATTTTATTTAAGAGATATAACCCAGAATTATAGGATATATAATTCTTTGTTGGTTGATCTATATAATTCAGTAAGTCAATATGATAAGGCAATATATTACCAATGGGATACAATTTTAACCCAGTATTTTCCTATTTCCATATTCGATAATAATAAAGAATCATATCCCGCTAACATTAAAATTTCAAGCACCAATAAAATCCAGTCATCGTATCTATTTTGTATCTTTCCTTTATGGTTTTTAGACATTATCAATCAAAATATAGAAAAATTTAAATATCAGTTTGAACCGAAAGTTACTGAAGATTCGATTCTACTTGATCCATATTTTTATCTTTCGATAATAAATGCTGAAAGTAGTTTCTCTAAAGATATAACTTCTTCTGCAAATGCAATAGGTCTAATGCAACTTTTACCTTCAACTGCAGCGTGGGTCAGAAATTCAACTAAGTCTGAGGCACAGCAAAATCTTATTGATCCTTATTATAACATAGAATCGGGATTTTATTATATTAAATATCTAAGCAAAACATTTAATGGGAATGTTATTTCGATTTTAGGGGCATATAATGGCGGTCACAATGCCTTTTCAAAAAAGAAAACTTCATCTATTCACCCACTTTTGGTAGCTGAAATTTATCCGGTATCTGAAACAGCTATATATATTAAAAAAATAATTAGAAATTATATTTTTTATAGACTTATCTATGAAAACAAAAGTATTGAAGATACATTTAAAAAAATTATTATAAGCTCTATTATGTAATATTTTTGAATGATATTATTTCTGTATAATTTAAAATTTTATTCAAAAATAGTAATTAAAAATTTTTAATAATAAAAAATCTTATAAGGTAGATAAAAAATGAAAAAAATTTTATTTGCTTCAAATAATTTACATAAGGTTAATGAGATAAGTAATTTTTTTAATAATGAAATTAAATTCATTTTGCCATCTGAACTTGGAATATTTGATCTTGCTGAAGAAAATGGCATAACTTTTTCAGAAAATGCAGAATTTAAAGTAAAACATTTTCCAGATAATATTGATTATCCTATTTTAGCAGATGATTCAGGGCTTATAGTCAAACCTCTTTCAGATTTTATAAGTAATCTTAAAAAGATACAAAATATTGATAAAAATGATAATATCAAATTATATGAAATATTTAATTTTTTTTCAATTTCGTTTGAAGAAGAGAAACTGAAAGAAAAAATTGAAAATTTCTGGAAAGATTATTTATATAGACTTGATTACTTTCCTGGCGTTGTTTCAAAAAGATTTGGATATATTGATGATGAAAAGATAAGAAATAAATATCTTATAGAACTTCTTAAGAAAATTGATAAAAACTCAAACCAATTTAATTTTACCTCTTACAAAGGCAAATGGGCTGCATACTTTGAAACATCTCTTGCTTTAAAAAATAAAGGTAAAATATATAATTTTTCTGGAAAAGCAGAAGGATTTATAATTGACACTCCTAAAGGAAATAATGGTTTTGGCTATGACCCTATCTTTCTCTATCCTCCATTAAATAAGACTTTTGCAGAGTTAACTCTTGAGGAAAAAAATATGGTTTCGCATCGTTCGAAAGCTTTAGAAAAACTAAAAGAGGCAATGGAAAAAATTTATTAAAATTAAAAATTTAGCATTATTCAAAATATCATAAATATAAAATCATAAATTTAAATAAAAAATTAAGGATTAAATATGAATTGGTATGTGATATTGGTTGGAAATGAATTTGCGGGTAATGCAGGACAGATAGCAAGAACTATGGGAAACTTTGATTTTGAAAATCTTATTCTTGTAAATCCCTTATGGAGTGATCCAATACAGGGATTTGTATATGCTCATACGCCAGAAGGCTTAAATATTTTTGATAATAGAAAGACATTTAATACATTAGATGAAGCGATAGAAAAACTTAATCTTACCACAACAATTGCATTTACAAGAAGAAGTGGTAAAACAAGACAGATTAATTACGATCATAGGCAATTTTTTTCTCAATTTTTCGATAGAATTTATAATAAAAATGATGAAAGTTTATATGATTTAAATTCTACAAATATTGGTCTTGTTTTTGGAAGAGAAAAAAATGGACTTACAGCTGAAGAGATCGATAGATGCAGTATATTGGTTTATATTCCAACAAGTGTTAAATCACCTTCATTAAATCTTGCTCAGTCTGTAGCCATAATACTTGAAACAATATTCTATGAAAAAAATAAAATAGATATCGATTCAAAAATCAAGATAAAACCTCAAATTCATGAAATATCGACTGAAATTGAAAGAGAAGAATTTTATAGGCAAATAATTGAAGCAGCAAAAAAAAGAAAACTATTTATCAAAAATGATGAAAAATCTTTTAGAAGGCTTTTTGAAAGGATATTTTCATCTCCAGTAATTTCAAGCAAAGATTTGTCTTTATTAAAAGCCATGCTAATGAGATTTATTTATGCTGATTATATTAATGATGAACTAGAAAAAGAATAAAAACAAAATTAAATAGATAAAGGTAGAAAAACTTTTTTATTATGAAAAAACCATTTTTATATTATATTCTTTTAATATTTTTTATATTTTTAAGTAATATCGCTTCTTTTCTTCTAGGAAAGCTATTTAAGTTTGAAGGTATAATAATTGAACTTTTTTCTAAAGTTGTTCTATTGGGATTTTTAACTATTCAATATTTTATCTATTTAAAATATCATAAAAAAGAAGATGATTTTTTTGAAGTTAAATTTGAAACAGAAAAATATTCTTATTTAGAAAAGAAAAACTTTCATTTTTCCGATTTTTACCAGGGCAAAAGACCGATTCCATTTAAGTTTTCAATTCTTTTTCTTTCAATTCTATTTTTTTACATTACCAGTGGGATTGGAACCAATCTTCAAGTATTTATCTTCCCTTTAATCAAAAAATTCTCATTTTTTAAAGATTCTTCAACTTTTTATCTTGATGCACTTGTCAAGCTCATAAATAGCAACCTTTATTTAAGTTTTTTTCTAATTGTTATAATAGGACCTATATTTGAAGAAATTACATTTAGAGGATTTTCATTAAGTATAAAATTTGAAAAAACAAAGAAAATAATAATTACTTTATTTATGAGTTTTCTTTTTGCAATACTACATTTTGATTTTTCAAGATTATTTTCTATCTTTACCATGGGACTTGCTCTTGGCATAATTTATAATCTTACAGAATCTTTGATTTATCCAATTACCATACACCTTATAAATAATGGAATTGCTTTTATCTTCATATTTTCTATTATAAAAACTAAAAATATTGAAAAACTATATCAGATGCTAAATTATAATATTTCTAAACTTGAAGAAAGATATAATTCAATTGGCACTGTTATATTTATTACAATTTTATTAATAGCCTTTGCAAGATTTGTTTATAGAATAATAAATGATTTAATAGAAAAAGATATTACTTAGAAAAAATTTTATTAAAATAATCTTTATAAAGCATGTAGTTTTCTATATCATAACATACAAAAATTACCTTTTTGGGATATTCATTTTGACTAATAAAATCAATAGTAATATCTATTGCAATCTTACATGCATTTTTTTTAGGATAACCATAAACTCCTGTTGATATCGCACTGAAAGCAATTGTTTCAAATTTCATATTATTTGCTATTCTTAAGCTATTTTCATAGCAACTTTTAAGTAATCTTTCCTCCCCATGCCTTCCATCTTTATATATTGGTCCGACAGTATGAATTACATATTTTGCAGGCAACTTATAACCTTTTGTCAATTTTGCTTCACCGACGTTGCAACCGCCTAAGGTTTTACATTCATTAAGTAATTCAATCCCCGCTTTCCTATGGATAGCCCCATCTACGCCGCCACCGCCAAGAAGACTTGTATTGGCAGCATTTACTATCGCATCCACTTCTAGTTCTGTAATATCTGCATTAATTATTTCAATTCTTTCTTTGATTAAATCTTTGGATATCTTTTCCATATTTTTTTAAATTCTCTTATTATCTATTTCTTTATCACTATCATTATTTTCTTCTTCCTGCTTAAATCTTAAAATCTTAATCTTATTTGCTTCATAAAATGCTAATGCGTTTTTACCGCTTTTTTTAGCGCTATACATAAGATTATCTGCTTCTTTAATCGTTTTTTCAAGATTATCTTCGAAATTTACAGCTCCAATTGAAAAAAGAACAAATTTTTCAAGATTTTTTGCATATTGAAGTTCAATTAAAGATTTAAGATAATTGTTAAGAGATATAATTCCTTCAAAAATTCTTCTTGAAAAATAAATAGCTGTTTCAATGATAGATGATTTTAATATTACTAAAAACTCATCACCACCAATTCTAATAGGTATATCTGTATCCCGACAATTTTTAAGCAATATTTTTCCGAATTCTTTTAGTATAATATCCCCTGTTTCATGTGAGTAATTGTCATTAAAATATTTAAAATTATCTAAATCAATATATAAAACTATTCTATCGCTTAAGTTAGATCTATCTTCTAAAAGTTGCTGCTGTAAAAAATTTTTATTATAACATCCCGTTAAATTATCTACATATGCTAAAGTTTTAAATTTATCAAGCTCAACCTGAAGTCTATTATATAGATAAAATTCTGAAGATTCGACAATATTAAGTTTTGCAATACCAGTATCCAATGATTTTATGAAACCCAATGTTGGGAAAGAATTGAAAAAAGAAGATTGCTCAGCAAAACTCCAGCGACCAAGTTTTAAGAAATTAAATAAAATAAAGAGAAAATTTCTTCTTGTTTTAGGATCATATTCACCTTTTTTGGGGAAAACCTGCTTAAACCTTTCTTCCAAAATTTGATTCTTATATGTCATTGGTTTATCAAGCCATCTATAATAAGAATACTGTGGATTTTCTGATTTATCTTTTCTTCTTTCAGCAACACTTAAAATTCTTTCAATTTCATTAATCAAATTTGTTATTATCTCGGGAACTGAAGTTATTTGAAAAGAAAGGTTTAATAAATTTGTAAAATGAACAAAAAAATAATGTTTGAAAAAATATTGTTTTTTAAAGATATTTAATTCATCTATCATCTTCTTAACATATTCCTGCTCAATAGCTTTTTCATTTTGATCATATAATCTTCTTACTTCTAAAAGATTTTTAATATAAAAATAATCTATTTGAGCCATAAGTTCACTTATCTGATTTAAAGAGCTATTTACAATTGATAATAAAGCAGAATCTTCGAAATTCTCTGGTTCAATTTCATAAAGTAAAATTTGTAAAAGGGTTATATATGCAACAGCATAATTTAAAGGATCTTGATTATTTATAGTTTTATATCTTGAGATATTTATAAATCCTCTTACAAGAAGTTCACCGATATAATCGGGATATCTTATCTGATCCTGATAAAATTCTACACCTAAAAGAAGATTTATCAAAAGTGCAGAACTTTTATATTCAGAAGGAATAACTATTATAGTATCTTCATTATCTTCTACTTTTATTTCTTCTTTTTTAACAATAAGTTTTTGTTCTTCTTCAAAAAGATCTTGGCTTGAAATATTAAAAAACAAGCATAAAGATTTGTCAATTATTGCTCTTTCTTTTTTTATGTTAAATTTTCTATACCCTAATATTCTAAAGATCAAAGGGGAAAAAATATAAAGGAAATTTTCTATTATAAAAGTTAATGAATCCATCATATCTAAAAAAAGATGAGATGAATATCCTGGATCATGATTGAATTTTACTCTACAATATTTTGTTAAAATAGAAAGAGAATACAAAATATTATTACTTATTTCTGAAGCAGAAGATTTAGCATTAAAATTTGTACTTATTTTTAGCTTTTCCTGAACATCCCATTCAATTAAACCTATATATAAGAAAGGAATATAAAGCTCTTTTAAAAAATAAATTAGCTCAAAGCTACAAATTTTTTTATCAGCAAAAAAATTAATAAATTTGGTTAAAGATTCTGTATTGATTTCATATAATAATTTTAATACTAAATAAACCTTAGGATTTTTTTCTGCTATACTTGAAATAGACGAAAAGTCCCCTTTTATTATTTTTCTAAAAGAATTATTAAATGAATTAGCATGAAAAATAAAGATTTTTAGTTTGTCAAGATAGGAATTATTTATATAATCGTTATAATATGAAGATGAAATAAAATCTGTAAGTAAAGAAGATGCTTTTTTAAAAGATAATGAAATTGTGCTAAGGTCAATATAAAATCTTTTAAAATGGTATAATGGAACATTTAAATGAAGCGACTCCAATCTTGAGATATCTTCATCTGTCAAAAAATAAAATTTTTTTTTGTTAATTATATTTTCTTTATTCATACTTAATAAAACTTTCGACTTTAAATCTATTTTATTAAATATTAATGCACAAAATTAGCTTTAATATCATAATATCTTAAAAAAATTAATTTCTATTTAATTAAATAACAATACTAACAAATATATTTTTTGGTGCGATAATTAATTTATAAATTAAATATTGAATAATTTTATCTTGCTTTTATAATTAAATCATAAACAATATTTATAAATATTCAAGACTTTCCATGAAAGTGGGAGAATAGTAATGACTATAAAAGCTAAAATACTTTCTACTGTCATTCCTTTGATAATCATTCCTCTTTTGTTTATCGCAATTATTTCGACAAATCAAGCTAAAATAGGTATAACTAAAGTTGCACAACAGCTTCTTTCTCAAAGACTTGAAGAACTTGCAAAAAAAGTATCTGCCACTTACGATATGCTTGAAAAGTCTGAAAATTTAAATAACCAGGAATTAATTGAAGATTCATACAAAGAGATACAAATATACTGTGAAACTCTTTTTAAAAATTCAAAGACTGCGGGAGTAGAAATTATAGATCAAAGTGGCAAAGTCATTCTTGGCACAATTAATAAAGATAAAAATATTAAAAATGAAGAATATTTTTTATACATGAAAGAAGGTAAACCAAATTGGTTTAGATATACTTCAAATGGGAAGAATCGTGTTGGTATTTATCTTTTATCGGGCTCATGGAACTGGTATTTATTGATCTCTGAGGATGAAAAAGTATTTTTTCAGGATGCTCAAAAAATTCAATACCTTGTTTCTATTATAGGTGTTTTGATGATTATTTTGATTCTTGCAATTTTATTGCCTCTTATATCTTCAATAATAAGACCTGCAAAATTACTTGTTCAGACTATGGAAAACATAATTCAAACTCATGACTTAAAACAAAAAGCTAAGGTATTTTATCAGGATGAAATCGGGACATTAACAGCTACATTTAATGTCATGACCGATGAGCTAAGTAACGCTTATGATGCAATAAAAGATTATGCTTTTCAAGCAATTATAGCTAGAGACAATGAAAAAAGAGTTAGAACTATTTTCCAGAAATATGTACCTCAAGAAATAGTTGATCAACTTTTACAGATAAAGGAAAAAAATGCATCACTTTTAATTGGTAAAAAACAGTTTTGCTCTATTTTTTTCTCAGATATCAGAGATTTTACTACTATTTCCGAATCCATGACTCCTGAAGATCTTGTTACTGCATTGAACAATTATTTTACTCATATGGTTAAGATAATAATAAATAATCATGGTATTGTAGACAAATTTATAGGTGATGCCATTATGGGAGTATATGGAGCCCCTGTTACAACTGAAAATGATGCTGCAAATAGTGTAAAGGCTGCTTTTGAAATGCTTGAAGCACTTAAGATTTTTAATGAAGAGATGACTGCAAAAGGAAAGATAAACTTCAAAATAGGTATGGGTATATCATCAGGAGATGTCATAGCTGGGAATATAGGTTCAGAGCAGAAGATGGATTATACTGTTATTGGAGATCCTGTCAACCTAGCCTCAAGACTTGAAGGACTTACAAAAGTCTATAAAGTTCCTATAATAGTTTCTGAATTCACCTATGAAAAGATAAGTAATATCTTTTATGCCAGAGAACTTGACTTGATAAGAGTAAAAGGTAAATTAAAACCAACTGCAATATATCAACCTTTTGATAAACTTTCTCCTGAAATTGAAAAAATGGTAGATTTTTATCAAAAAGGGTTGGAACAATATAAGAGTAGAAATTGGGACAAAGCAATTGATTTTTTTTCTAAGGCTTACGAGATTAATAGTGATGGGACATCATCCATGTATATAGAAAGATGTCAACATTTTATTGAAGAACCCCCAGCTGATGATTGGGATGGTGTCTATGTATTTAAAACAAAATAAAAATATTATTATTTTTTCTTCAAAATAATAGGTATAAAAGTGTTTAAATTTTTAAGACAAAATAAAACTCTTGCTTTTTATATATCTTTATTCTGGCAATTTTTCTCCATATCTGCTTTTACTCTTGGTGGTGGTTATGTTATGGTCGCTGTTATGCAACAAAATTTTGTTGAAAAGAAAAAATACCTTGGTCTTGAAAAGTTTACAGAGCTTTTAGCCTCTGCTCAACTTCTTCCAGGACCTATAGCACTAACTAGCTCCATATTTTTAGGAAATGAAATAGCAGGTGGTATGGGCGCAATCATTGGTATTCTCGGAACAACACTTCCTCCCTTTTTTGCAATATATCTTGTCTATATGTTTATATCTATTTTGGATGCTAAAATAGTAGACCTATTTATGATTGGCGTCAAGGCTGCCACGATTGCAGCCATAACTCAATTTCTACTTAAAATTTTCAAAAATAAAAAATATGATTTTATCGGCTATCTTATTTTATTAATTTTCACTCTCATTGGTTTATTCTTTCAACTTTCTCCAATTTTAATACTTTTAATAGGTGGTTTTTCTTTTTTTATTTTGAATTTTATTAAGATAAAATATTTTTGAATACCCTGATTATTTTTTGATTTTTGATTATTTTATTTAATGATAATTTTATAAAATTGTTTTATTTTGATAGATAATTTTATAAGATTGCTTTATGAAAATTTATATAATTTAATTTTTAAATTTTATGCAATTAATAAAACTTTTCATATCATTTTCACTTATAGGTCTTTTTGCCTTCGGTGGTGGCTATAGTGCCCTATCGGTTATGGAAGATCTTATAGTTAAAAAATTCAACTTTTTAACATCAAGTGAATTCTGGAAAATAGTTGGTATTGCACAGGTTACACCAGGACCTATTGCATTGAATATTGCAACTTTTGTTGGTGCAAAGTTATCAGGTGTAATAGGGGCAATAATTTCCACTTTAGCAGTTATTTTTTTCCCTACCATATTAACCTTTTTACTAATTTTATTGTATAAAAAGACTAGTGATAACAGAATTGTAAAAGGTATTTTCGAATCTTTACAGAAGATGATCCCTGTTTTAATAATTTTATCACTTGTTTCTCTTTTTTTAGATGTAGTAAGTCAATTAAAATATGTTATTATACTGGCGATAGCTTTTTTAGTTATTTTTATTTTCCCGAAGATTTCAGTTCTTTTAAAAATTTTATTTGTTGGTTTTGTCTCTATTTTATTATATATGTTTATTTTAGTATGACTTTTTTTTTAAAATTTTAATAATTTTTATTTATATTTTTTTAAACTTTTAGTAAAAAACACCTTTTAACTCTTTGAAAACTTAATTTTTTGTATTATAGTTTTTTTAAGAAATTAAAAACTATTCCAATTATATTTTAATTTGAAAGTAATAATTAAAATTTAATTATTCAAGTTGATTTTATATTTAATATCTACCAGAAATTAATATCTTGAAATAAGGAATTATTATATGCAAAATAAAATTTTTATTCTTTTAATATTTCTAATTTTAATTATTACATCCAATTTTTTTAGTTGCACAGATCAAAAAATAAAAGTTGCCTTGATAACCAATCTTACTAAAGCAAGTGAAATTGGTGAAAGCGAAGTCTTGATGTCAAAACTTTACTTAAAACTAAATCCAGATTCAAAGATAAAAATTGAATATTTTAATGATGGATGGAATAAAGATCTTGAAAAAAAAGCTATAAAGGAAGTTTTAAATAAAAAAATTAAATTTTTAATTACAACCCATACATCAACAGTTGCAAATGAAATATTGGATATTATAAATAGCAATGATATTTTAGATATTGTCTGTGGTGCTACAACTATCAATCTTTCTCATAAAGATGATAATCATGTTAGAATTGTTGCAGATGTTGAAGAAGAACAAACGCAAATTGCAAATCATATAAATGAATTAAAAGGAAAGACTGTTGTCCTGCTTATTGATTCAGTTAATCGTGGCTATACTTTTTTAGCTAAAGATTATTTCAAAAAATATTGTAATAAAAATATTTTCCAGGAGATCTATTTTAATGCTGAAAATTTTAATATTGATGATTTAAGTAGTAGTTTTCAAAATATCAACAATATTGACTTTGCTTATTTCATTGTTGGTAGCGGTTTTACAAGAATTGGTGCAATTGCCAGATTTTTATTATTAAAAAATAAAAATATAAAAATAGTATTTACTCCGTGGGTTATAAATCCAGAGCTTATAAAAATTATTGGATTAAAAAGCGATAATATTATCTTCAGTAGTTTTCTACCTGATTTTTCAAACAATACGAAGATTAACGATATAAAAAACAAGTTTTTTAAAGAATACAATATTTTTCCTACTATCATAAGCTATAAAGTATATCAAGCTTTAGAAATACTAGATTTTGCATTTAAAAATAAATTTATAAAACCAGTTGGAGTTAAAAAATTCTTATTAGAAAAAAAACAAATTCCAACTATTTTTGAAAATATTATATTCGATCAATACCTTGATTCTCATACAAAATTATACTTTTTATCTAATTTATATTTATTTTATTAATAACACCTAATTAAAGGAATTTTGATGAAAATACTTAAAAAAAGACAAAAAGAAAAAATATCTATTCCAAGAAAAACAAAAATTGAAAAACCTGCTTCTATCTCATTTAAAAAATATTTTATTTTAATTGAATCATTTGCTTTTTTCTTATCATTATTTATATTATGCTTTACCATTTTTATTTCATTAAACAGTATGTTAAGAAGTACTATAGAGAATCAGAATTTAATGTTAAGTTTATTTTCAGAGGAAGTAGAATATCTAAAAAATCACTCTATCGAATATATATTAAATATTCATGATGAAAAAACTCTTAGCAATTTTTCAGCTTTGGCTCCAGAAGAATTCAATGAAATTTTTATTTTAAATAAAAATTATCTAGTAGAGAAAATTTATAGAAAAGAAAATAAAAGTATAATTTACCCTGGCTTTTCTTTTGAAAACTTATACTTAAAAGAATATATAGAGAAAAATAGAGGTTTTGCAATATTTACAACAGATATCTTAAGAACGATAAATGATGAGATTTCATTTTATATTATTAAGCTTATACAAAATGAAAAATATATAATCTTCGAGATTAAACTTGATAAAATAATTAAGACAATTTCAAACCAAATAAAAACAGAAAATACATTTTTTATAGTAACAAATGCAAACAATTATATTATCTATTCATCTTCTAAAAGTTTAAATCTTTATTTTATCCCTAAAATAAACCTTAAATATTATTCAAAAAATGATAATAATTTATTTATAATATCTCAAAAAAAACCTGCTTTTTTTAGTAACAATTTTTATTTTTTTGTACCTATTGGTTATGCATTTAAAGAAATTATAAAAAATCTTCCGATCTTTTTAACTTTCATAGTAATTTTGATTACTTTTCTTATATTTAAGTTTATTTTCAATAACAAGTATTTTCTTTTTCCACTTCTTAAGACAACAGATATTATTTCAAAATGGAAGATAACAGAACTTGAAAATGAAATACCTAAATTTTTCCTTGGATTTGAAGAGATTGCCAATCTTACCAATACTTTAATACAAAAATATTTTGAATTTTCAAATGAATATGAACAACTTCAACAGGCAGAAGCAACAATACGTAAAATGCAGAAATATTTAAGAAATCTTATAGATTCTCTTCCATCCGCCTTTATATCAGTGGATCTTGAAGGAAATATTATTGAATGGAATAAAAAAGCAGAAGAGCTAACAAAAATAAAAAAAGATGATGCTATAGGAAAAAAATATTTTGAAAAATTTCCATATCTTTCTAAGTTTAAGGATAATGTAAAAAATATTTTATTTACTGAAAAAGTTGAAACAATTACTAAAGAAATAATTAATGGAATAGAGGAAAAAATTGTTAATGTTAATATTATACCTATATCTCAAAACGGTCTTTCGGGTGTTGCATTCAGGATAGATGATATTACTGAACTTGAAAACCTTGAAAAACAGATAAGACAAAGTCAAAAAATGGAGGTAATAGGTCTTCTAGCAGGAGGAATAGCACATGATTTTAATAATGTCTTAACTGGTATTATCTCTTCAATTTCATTAATTAAGGAATTATTAAATGAAAATCCTACTCTTAAAAATGGAGAACTAATAGATTACATAGATATATTAGAAAATTCATCTTTAAGAGCTAAAGATATTGTTCAAAAACTTCTTACATTATCAAGAAGAAAAGAGGAGAAACTACTTCCCACAAATCTTAAAACATGCTTGAATGATATAGAAAGAATATGCAAAAGTTCTTTAGATAAATCAATAGAACTAAAATTTATAAATCCTTTCTCTGAAGCTATAATTTTAGGAGATCATAATCTTATAGTTCAGGCTATTTTAAATCTTTGTATAAATGCATCACAGGCAATGACAATAATGCGAAAACCAGGTGACAAAACAGGAGGTACTTTAATAGTTAAACTTGAAAAGGCAAATGAAGATGAATTAATTCTAAAAAAATTGATTGAACAGGATAATAAAAAGAAAAAAGCTCTTGAAAATGTAGATAATAATAGAATAATTGAAACAAACTTCTGGAAAATAACAGTAAGTGACACAGGTGTTGGAATACCAAAAGAGATTCAAGATAAAATATTTGAACCATTTTTTACTACAAAGCAAGCATTTTATGGTTCTGGGATAGGTCTTTCTACAGTTAAAATGATAGTTGAAGAGCATAATGGTTTTATAACCTTTGAATCTGAAGCATCAAAAGGCACAAACTTCTATATTTATCTTCCTATCCTTCAAATAGATAAGCTTTTAGAAACCGAAAAAGAAGGAGAGTCAATAAAAAAAGGAAGTGGATTAATATTACTTGTTGATGACGAACAAATAGTAAGAACAATAACAAAAGCCATGCTTGTCAAACTTGGATATACTGCATTAGTCGCATCAAACTCAAATGAAGCACTGGAAATTTATAATAAATACAAAAAAAATATTAAGTTAATCATAATTGATATTGCTATACCAGGTAAATCTGGAATAGATATTTTTAAGGAAATAAAATTAAAGGATGATCAAACTAAAGTTTTATTTATTAGTGGCTTAAGGATAAATGATAATACCAAGGAAATCGTAGAAAAAGAAGCAGATGGATTTTTACAAAAACCTTTTACAATTAATGAACTTTCAAATAAAATTTTCGAGATTTTATCAAAAAAGAATTAGCAGTAATATAAAATTAATTTATATATTATTTTGAATATATCATTTTTGATTTAACATGGAGGTATTTTATGAAGTCAAAAACAACCAGTTTATTAAGAAAAATTTCACTTACATTTTTTCTTGTAGCCTCAACATTAATAACTTATCTTCATTCTAGAACTTCTTATTTCCCATCTGTTGATTTTATCTGTCCATTTGGTGGACTTGAAACATTATATAAATTTCTTGCATCTGGAAGTTTTATATCCAAGGTAACTATTGGAAATATCGTTCTTCTTTCAATCACCTTATTTTTAGGAATCTTTTTTGGAAGGGTCTTTTGTGGTTGGATTTGTTCTTTCGGAGCTATACAGGGAGTAGTGAGATGGTTTGGGTCTAAAATTATAAAGAAAAAAATATCTGTTAACCCAAAGTTAGATAAAGTATTAAGGCTCATAAAATATCCAATTTTGATTTTAATTCTTTTTTTTACTTACAAAACAGCAACTCTGGTAATAAGACCATTTGATCCATGGGCTACATATGGGCATATTTTTTCAGGTTTATCCGAAATTTTAGCTGAATTTTTAGGCGGTTTTATTGTCTTAATATCCGTAATTGTAGGATCCTTCTTTATAGATAGATTTTTTTGCAAATACGCATGCCCACTTGGAGCTTTTCTTGGTATTATAAGGATATTTAATATTAATACTATTACAAGAGATAAAGATACATGTATATCATGCAAAAAATGCAACAATGTTTGCCCTGTTAATATAGATATTATGAATAAAGATAAAGTAAAATCAGCAGAATGCATAAATTGTTTTGAATGTATAAATGAATGTCCTACAAAAAGAGAAACATTAAAATTAAAGACTTTTGGAATAAAATTAAATCCCACATTTATTGGTATTATTGCAGTTGTTTTATTTTTAGCTGTTTTTGTCCTTGGAACTTTTTTACCAATAAAAGGGCTTGCATTACCTATCTTAAAAGAATCAGTCACAATTCAAACAAATAATTTAAATGAACCTACTAAAACCTTGTCAGTTCCTGCAGGATTTGATATTAAAGGCTCTATGACATTAGATCAGATAGCAAAGGCTCTTAATATAACAACAACTGATTTAAAAATATTACTTGGTCTTCCTGAAAATGCACCTGAAGATAAACCTTTGAAAGAATTTATAGAGCAATATGGACTTACTGTAAGCGATTTGAAAAATAAAATACAGAAGTGAATTTGCTATTTTTTGAATTTTTCTTATAATTTCGATAGATGAGATATAAAAAAGATATAAAAAAGTTATTAATTAGATTATGTATTTTTTTTATTTTAATTTTTTCTATTATCTTAATTTTATCAGGTACTTATTTACTACCATCAAATAGTATTTTAAGAATTGGAACAAATGAGTTTATTATACATTTTGATCCTTATAAATATAATAAAACAAAAACTTTATCTTTAAATCAACATATATTTGAAAGCCTTGTTTCAATAGATAATACTGGTAAGATAAAACCTCTTCTAGCTGAAAATTGGTTTAACATAGATGATAAAACATGGATTTTTAATATAAGGAAAAATGTTTATTTTTCAAACGGTGATCATTTAACTGCTGATGATGTGATTTATTCCTTTGAAAGAGTAAGGATTGATATAAATTCAGAAATCAATTCAAATTTTGATATCAATCTTGCCATTTCTAAAATTGAGAAGATAAATGATTATAGGATTAAAATCGTAACTGAAACAATTTTCCCAACTCTTTTATTAAAACTTAGAAATTGCTCAATATTACCTAAAAACTATATTGAAAAAAATGGATTGGAACATTTTTTAAATAATCCTGTTGGTACAGGACCATATATGAATCCTATAATTACTAAAACTTATGATGGAAAGATAATTAGATTGATAAGGAATGAAAGGTACTGGGGAAAAAAGCCATATTTTAAGGTCGTCGAATTCTATCTTTTTACTGAATCAAAAATTCAAGAACTTTTAAAAAATGGTTATCTTGATCTAATTGCATGGTATGATCCTGATTTTTATCTTAATTTTCAAAATTCGAGTAAATATAAAAAATTATCAATTTCTGGACTTAGGACTACTTTTTTGATTTTAAATTGTCTTGATAATAAAAATGACTTTATTTCTTTACCATATAATCCTTTAGCAAATTATCTTGTTAGAAAAGCAATTTATTTATCATTAAATATAGATGAAATCGTTAACAAAGTTTTACTTGAAAACGCGACATCGGCAAACCAGATAGTATATCCATCTGTTATAGGTTATAATCCAAGAATTTCAAAAGATACTCAAAATATTGAACTTGCTAAAAAACTATTAATTCAAGCAAATATTTCTAAAGGATTTTCTTTAGGAATTCAAATATCAACTAATGATAATATTTTTGAAAAAATTGCATATATACTAAGACAGCAGTTAAAAGTAGTTAATATAGATTTGAATATTATGAAATTTGAAGGAAAAGAATTAAGTAAAATTAGAAAAGAACAGAAATTTTCTATAATTCCTTATTCTTTATCATCAGGCACTGGTGATGCCTTATTTATTATTTCTACTTTGGTACACTCAAAAGATGGAAGCTGGGGAAGTTATAATTTTTCTGGATTTTCTGATGAAGAAATTGATAAACTTATAGAAATGGCAAGTGAGGAATTCGATGAACAAAAAAGAATCGAATTTTATCAAAAAATAATGAGTCTTACTATGGATAAAGTACCATATATCCCCTTATATTGGCCAAATGTCGTTGCTTTATGTAAAAAAGAATTAAAATGGCAGATTAGAGCTGATGAAAGAGTCTATGCTTTTGAGATGAGTTATTAAAAATGAAACTAAAAAAAAGAGTTTTTTTAACTACAACTTTAATCCTTTTTATAACAACTTTTATTAAAGGAATGCTTTTTTCCTTTTTATTTTATCAATACTCAGAAAATCTTTTTAAGGAAAATGCATTAAATTTAACAAAAAACATTGCTTCAGATATAGTTCAAATTTATCATAAATATTATGAAAATAGTTTTTCAGCTTTTTCAAAAAATATTCTTTATCTATTATCTGACATAAAAGATATAAAAAATTTCTTAATTGTTGATATGAATGGCAAAATACTTTTTTCATATGATGAAATAAATTCAAAACAAAAGTATCAAAAAGAAGATAGATTAATCGATAAAGATCTTCTTTCAAAAGTGCATTATAATTTTAGTACATATTTACAAATCTATAAAGATAGAAATGTTGAACTTTTAATCATTCAACCTGTTTTTGATTTTTACCAAAGACATCTATATTCAATAATATTTTATTATTCATTAAATTCATTAATAAGACAATCTTTTTATCTTATTTCACTATCTTTGGCTATATTTATTATATTAATGATATTAAACTATTTCTTTTCATCTATATTCGCTTCATATCTAACAAAACCTTTGGAAATAATCCTAGAATCAGTTAAAAAAAGCAGAGAAGAAGAATATAAATCTAAAATCAATTTTAACTCTGATTATGAATTTAATATTTTAGCTTTAGAATTAAATAGAATGATGAAAACTATAAGAGATGAAAGAAATATAATAATAAATACTCTATATAATTTAAAAACTGGTATTTTAGTTTTAAATAATGATGGAATAATAATTTTATGCAATGAAACTTTTGTAAAATTATTATCTATAGATAGATTTCCTTTTGAAAATGAAATTTTTTATGATTACTTTTCTGAATTAAAAAAACTTGAAAACTCTTTTGATAAAGTTAAAAAAAACAAAACTTTAGAAATAGTCGAAGGAGAAATCTTTAGCAGCCTGCCTCAATCTTATTTTTATATTGAGATATTACCCCTTGTTTTAGAGGAGAATGATTGTGGAATTATCATCAGAATTGATGATATTTCAAAAAACATTCAGATTCAAAGAAGACTTGTTCAACTTCAAAAAGGAGAACTTATAAATTCTTTAGCAAGTGGACTTGCTCATGATTTTAACAATCTTATTGGCAGTATAAAAAGTACAGCCATTTTAGCAAATGCAGATATAATATCCAAAAAGATTGAAAAAATATCTGAAATAGACGAATATCTTGAAATAATAATGGATATCGCAAAAAGTGCTGAAGATATTGTAAAGCATCTTCTATCTCTTTCAAAACATAGAGAATTTTCAAAAACGAAAATAGATCTTATAGAAATTTTAGATAAGATAATAAAAATAAGTAAAATATCAGTAGATAAATCAATCAAAATAGAATTCTATAATTATACTAGAGGTTTATGCTTAATTGAAGCAGATTATATTTTACTTGAAGAGTTATTTTTTAATCTGATAATAAATGCAGCACATTCTATGACAATAATGCGAAAAGAAAATGAAAAATGGGGTGGAGTTATTTCAATAGAAGTTTATAAAATAGAGTCATTTTCTATTAAGGATCTAAGTGAAAATTATCATCTATTTAATTCTGAAGATATAATTCAAAACTCATTGGGCAAGGAATTTTACAAGATATCTATAATAGATTCGGGTGTTGGAATAGAAAAGGAAAATTTCAATAAAATATTTCAACCATTTTTTTCTACTAAATCCGATAATCTAGGAACTGGGTTAGGACTTTCAATGGTATTGACACTTGTACATCTTCACAAAGGCATATTAGATTTAGTTTCAGAAGTTAATTATGGTTCAACTTTTTCAGTTTTTCTGCCTATTTATGAAGATTCATAAATAAATTTATGAAGAACCTTAGGCAAAACGATAAATTAAAAAATTATGATAGAATTAAAAAATGAATCAATTTAGGAAAGTTTCAAGATTTACTGCTATTCATGAATATAGATGTTATATAGAAGTCTTAGATCCTGATGGTAAAAGACAAACCATTGGAGTATGCCCTGCTTGTTTTAATAAACGAGAAAGAAGAAAACAGATTTTGGACAAACTAAAAGAAAAAGGATATAAGATTGTTTCAAAAGATGATGAATTGGATGGTAAATATTATAAGACATCTGTTCATAGTCCTTTTTGTCCTTATAAATAAAGATATTAATTAAATAGATAAATATTTTTAGTATTAAAATTTTGATAATTCACTGAAATTATTTCTATGAAAAACTTTTATCACAAAATATTTGACTTTAAATTTTTCGATAAAAGACATTTAAAAGAGTTTTTATATCTTTTAGGTAGTCCTTTATGTCATATATGCCAGAAGGAAATTTCTTTTGATGATACTCCAATTATCGAAGGAATCTGTTCAAATTGCTTTGATTTTATCAATAATTTATTTTCAAATTATAAAAGATGTCCTATCTGCTCTGCATTTTTAACTGAGGAAAATTGCAATAAATTTCATCATAAAAATATTGAAAATGTTTATTCTCTAATACCATTAAATGATAAACTTTATAAGCTTTATCTTGATGCTAAATATAGAAAAAATAAAAATCTAATGAATATTTTTTCAAATATTTTTGATTATTTTTTCCCTCAAAATATGATTGAGAAATATTCAGCTATTATTGATTATATATGCTATGTTCCAATATCATTTAATAAGAAAATAATAAGAAGCTATAATCCATCAAAAATATTTTCTAAAATTTTGTCAGAAAAATTAGATAAAGCTTTAATTTCACCTTTTATTGAAAAAGGATTTCAGTATTTTCATATACAAAGAAAAAAAAATGAAAATTTATTTTCAAATAGATTCAAGTTTTCAAATCGCAATTTAAAAAGAAAAAAGATAGATATTACTAATAAAAATATTCTTTTAGTCGACGATATATATACTACAGGTAAAACAGCTTCCTTTTTGGCTGATTTATTAATTTTAAATAAAGCTTCTAAAGTTTATCTCTGTACTTTATTTAATCATCGCTAAAAAGCAAAATTTATTATATTCAATTAAATTATAAAAATCAAAAGGCCTAAAAATCGAAAAATATTAAAAAATAAAAAATAAAAAATAAAAAATAAAAAAAATAAAAGAAAAAAAAAAAAATAAAAA
>DAOOKC010000019.1:0-25556 GCA_035385485.1 Exilispira sp. | reverse complement strand
ATTCTTCAACAAAATACTTTTCTGATGATCTGGCAAATGAAAAACCCGATATCTTAATTTCTGTACCTAGAATATGGGAAACAGTTTATCAAAAATTAATAAAAACAATAAAACAACAAAAAAAGATAAAGCAAATTCTTTTTAAGTTTTTTGTTGCTATTGGTAAATATTATCTTTTCTCAAGTCAATATCTTAGAGGTTCATACCTTATTTTCAGAAAAGAGCTATTTTTTGAAAAATTATTAAAATATTTATTTCACTTTATTAGATTAATACTTCTTTTGCCTTTTAAACTAGTTTCTAAAATTATTTTTAAACCAATACATGAAAAAGTTGGAGGAAAACTTAGAGGTGCAATATCAGGTGGAGGCTCACTTCCACTTTATCTTGATATCTTTTTTAATTCAATAGGTATAACATTACTCAATGCATATGGAATGACGGAATGTGCTCCTGGCATTTTATCAAGATCTTATGAGCAAAACACTATTGGAGCTACTGGCACCCCTTTTGCAAATACTGAAATTCTTATAGTAGATGAAAATGGTAAACAGGTATCAAATGGCAAAAAAGGTGTTTTATTTGTAAAAGGACCACAGGTGATGTCGGGCTATTACAAAAATAAGGCTGCTACTGATGCAGTTCTAACTTCAAATGGTTGGTTAAATACAGGTGATCTTGCTATAAAATCATTTAATCAAGACATTGTCCTTGTTGGAAGGATGAAAGATACTATAGTTCTTTCGGGTGGTGAAAATGTTGAACCAGAAAAAATAGAAGATAAACTAAAAGAATCTTCCTTAATTGCACATGCTGTTGTTATAGGACAGGATAAGAAAAATCTTGCAGCAATACTTGCTATAGATGAGGAGGAACTTAAAAATCTTGCAAATACTTATCAGATTCCTCTTTCTGAAATATTGCAGGAAGATTTAATAGCACATCCAACCATAATTAATGCTATTAAAAATGAAGTTAATAAACTGATTTCTAAAGAAACAGGATTTAAACCTTTCGAGAAAATTGCAACAATAATACCAATTAAAAATAAATTTGAAATTGGAAAAGAACTTACTCAAAGCTTAAAAATAAAAAGAAAATATGTAGAAGAAAAATATCATGAATTAATAAGTAAGATTTTTCATAAAGAAAAAGGAAAATAATTCTAATTACTATTTTTTTAAAAGTATTGGTCCAAGACTTCTTATTATTTTTCCAAAAACTGAACCAATAAATGGTGTAATTCGCATAATTGATGGAATATAAATTATCTTTTTCTTTTTGAATATTCCCTTAATTAAATAAGAAACTGCTTTTTCTAAATTTAGTTCAAATAAATTTAAATTTATTTTTTGTGCTCCATTTGAATTTTGTGCAACATCAAAAAACTCTGTTTTTACTGCACCAGGTAAAACTAAAGTAATAAAAACTTTCTTATCTTTTGCATATTCTGAATGAAGACTTTTAGTAAATTTTTCAACATAGGATTTTGTAGCACTGTACATGGCTATTCCCTGTATGGGGAAAAAAGAAGCTATAGAACCGATGTTAAATATATGCAATTGTTTATCCACTTTTTTTCTTAAATCATCATCTAAAAAATATCTTGTAATCTTTGTTAAAGAGAGGATATTCAAGTTTACCATTTCGATTATTTTTTCATCATCCATACTATTAAAAAATCCATACCATCCAAAGCCCGCATTGTTGAAAATATGGGTGATAAGGTATTTATAAGGTTCTAATTGTTTTATAAAATCATTTATGCCTTCTACCTTAGATAAATCAGATTTTATAGAGATAATTTTCAGTTGGGGAAAACTATTTTCAATCTCTTTAAGCTTCTCAAGTCTTCTAGCAGTTAAAATTAAAATATCGGGATTTAATTTTGCACATTCGATTGCAAGTTGTCTACCAATACCACTTGATGCTCCAGTTATAAGTATACCTTTACCTTTTAAACTTTTCATCATCTACCTTTATATTTTTTAATTTCTATCTTTTTCAAAATCTATCATTTTTGATATTATATCTAGCATTCTATGAATAAGCTTCTCATTTAATATATTACCGTCATTAACAATATCCAGTTTCCAAAGAAGTTCTCCCGCTCCCCATAAGAAATAAGTAGAAAGCATTAAAAAATCTGATTGTAGATTTTGATCTAAATCATTTCCAAACAATAAAATAGTAATCTGCTTCAATATTTTTTCATAAATTTGTTTAAATCTTTCTTTTACATCTAAATCTGAAATTTCTGAAAAAACTCTGAACATTATAGAATAAAGGCTTGCAAGTTCATCTTTATGAATAAAAAAATTTTGACCTATTATATTCAATTTCTCATTATGAGTTTTGTTATTATCTATTCCTGCAAAAAAAGTCTTAATAAAATAATTATTAAGTTCATCTAAAACTGTAAGCAAAATTTCTTTTTTTGAACTAAAATATCTATATATTGTTCCTTCAGAAATGTCAGCAGCTTTTGCAATTTCTGAGGTTGTCATTGACTGATAATTACCCTCTTTCAATATTTCACAGGCGACACTTATTATTTTCCCTCTTGTGGTATTAATATCTGCAAAAAAATTTATTTTATCTTCCGCCATTTTTTTCTTTTTATTTATTTTTTAATTTTTTTTATTTCTTTTTTTGATTTATTTTTTTATTTTTTTTTCATTAGAAAATATCTATTTTTTATCTTTTTGTATTCCTTACTTTTCATTTTTCTTTTTTATTTTAACTTATCAAATATCTTTTTACTAAATCACTAAAATAATTTAATAAGAGGATCAATTATTATATATTTCTGGTTTTAAAATAGTGTATTTTTCTTTTTCTGGACCAGTTGAGACCATATATATTGGTAAATTCAAATATTCTTCTATAAATTTAATAAATTCATTAAATTCTTTTGAATCTAAGCTTGAAAAACCTTTAAATTCCTTATATATCGGCGTATGTAAGTGAATACTTGCAGGTGGATATTCTTCAATAACTTCTAAAGTCGTATTATTCTGATATGCAACACATACTTTGAAATATTCTAAATTACAAAAAATATCTGCTTTAGTAAGGATTAAATGTGAAGTTCCGGTAAGTCTTGCATAATACTTTAACATAGGAAGATCAAGCCATCCTATTCTTCTTGGTCTTCCAGTCGTAGAGCCATATTCTCTTCCTTCATCTCTGATTTTATTTGCAAGTTCATCATTTAACTCTGTAGGGAATGGACCATTTCCTACTCTTGTACAATATATTTTAAAAAGTCCAAAGATATATCTAAGACTTCTTAAAGGTATCCCTCCTCCGGAAAATATTGAAGAAATTATAGTATTAGAAGATGTAACATAAGGATAAGTACCAAAATCAATATCTAAAGCCGCTCCCTGAGCACCTTCGCATAAAATTTTTTTATTTTCATTTAATGCTTTTACAACCATTCTTTCTGTATCATCTATAAAAGGTAATATCTTTGGTTTATATTTTAAAATAAATTTCTTATTTTCATTAAATTCCTCTCCATCAGGATCGTAGCCATAATATTGAATTAATAATTTTAGTTTTTTTAACCAATCATCTGTAACAAGATCGAAAAGCTTAATAGCAACTCTTGCTACCTTTGATTCATAAGCAGGTCCTATTCCTCTTTTTGTAGTGCCTATCTTCAAAATTTCATCTCTTATTTCATCTATTTTCTTGTGAATAGGCAATACCAATGTCGCTTTATCGGAAATCACTATTCTTTTTTCAATATTCTTATCAAAACTTTTTAATGAAGATAATTCCTCTACAAAAATTTTTGGGTCAAATACTACTCCATTTCCAATAATAGAAATAGATTTATCATTTAATACTGAAGATGGAATAATATGAAAGATAAATTTTTTTTCTTTATGCACTACAGTGTGTCCTGCATTAGCGCCACCCTGAACTCTTATGGTATAATCATAGTTAGAACTTAAAAGATCTACTATTTTTGCTTTTCCCTCATCACCCCATTGAAGACCAACAATTGCATCTACATAACCTTTTTCAAAACTCATAATTTCATAACCTCTAAAAACATACTAAATACTTTTTTTACCAAATAAGATTATACCAGTATTTAAAGATTTCAATAAATTAAAATTAAAATTAAAATAAAATTAAATTGAATATTAAATCTAATTTTATATTCTTACAAATTTTTATTATAAAAAGGATAATAAAAAACCAGCCCTTAAAAAAGGGCTGGTCCTCCCTGTGATCGGCTATTTTAATAGCTCTAAGACAAGGTTTGGCACTAAATTTGCTTGAGCTAAGACAGCAGTTGAACTTTGAACAAGGACCTGATTTTTAGTCAACTCTATAATTTCAGTCGACATATCAGTATCTCTTATCAAAGACTCCGCATTTTGCAGAGATTCTGCTGCCTGAGCTACTGAGGCAGAAGTGTGCATTAATCTGTTTTGAGTCGCACCTAATTCAGCTCTTTGGCTTGAGAGTCGATTTACTGCAGAGTCAATTTTGCTGATGGTTACATTTGCAGATTCAGGAGTTGAAAGAGACACATCATTTACCCCCAGGGCACGAGAGGTCATAGTTGATAACTTCATAAGAATTGCCTGGTCTGCATTTGGACCTACATGTAGTCTGACAGAATTAATTGAACCATCAAGCATCTTAAACTTGTTGAATTCAGTTGTTGTTGCAATTCGATCGATCTCATCAACCAATTGTTTAACCTCGATTTGCATTAACATCCTGTCATCCATACTATAAATACCATTTGCAGCCTGAATTCCAAGTTCTCTTATCCTATGAAGTATCGAATGCACCTCCTGAAGTGAGCCTTCTGCTGTTTGCAGAAAAGAAATACCATTCTGTACATTCTTTTCCACCTGTCTTAAACCCCTAATCTGCGAACGGAGTTTTTCTGATACCGCAAGACCAGAAGCATCATCACCAGCATTATTGATCCTCTCTCCCGATGAAATCTTCTCTACAGATTTGCCAAGTTGATTAAGCTGCGACTTCAAAAGTCTATTAGCAAACTGAGCAGACATGTTGTGATTGATAATCATAATAGGCCTCCTCCCTATTTATTTACATCAGCATCCTGTCTGATGTCCGGGTTCAAAGTTAAGCGGCCGATCGACGCTTCCAGACCTTGAACCCAGGTTGGAGAAGACCATGGCTGCTCAGAATTATTGTAAAAGACGAAGTACTAATGCTGGCATATTATTTGCTTGTGCTAACATTGAAGTTGCTGTCTGGCTTAAAATCTGATTCTTGGTTAAGTTTACTATTTCTGATGCCATATCAGTATCTCTTATCTGGGATTCAGCAGCAGTCATGTTTTCAGCAGCTATTGATACACCTGTAAGTGCCATTTCAAATCTATTCTGATAGGCCCCTAGCATAGCTCTTTGAGTTGTTACCTTTTTTAATGCATTATCCACAAGACCAATCGATAGATTAGCTTTATCTGGAGAAGATATAGATAGAGTTTCACCATTTGCAGCATAAAGACCAAGAGCTCTTGCTGTCATAGTTCCAATAGCTACAGCTTTTCTTTGATCGACATTTGGACCGATATGAAAGAAAAGAAGAGTCTGAAGAGCTGTCGTCTGGTCTGAACCTGCTGCAGCAAACTTACCAGTTAGAATATTATAGCCATTAAATTGAGCATGAGATGCTATTCTGTCCACTTCATCAACCAATTGATTTAATTCAACCTGAATTTGCATTCTGTCATCATCTGTGTAAATTCCGTTTGAAGCTTGAATGGCAAGTTCTCTCATTCTCTGTAAAATGTTGGTTGTTTCTGCGAGGTAACCTTCAGCTGTTTGTAAAAATGAAATTGCACTTTGAATGTTATTAGCTGCTTGTTTTAAGCCACGAATCTGACTTCTCATTTTTTCGGATACTGCAAGACCAGAAGCATCATCACCAGCTTTGTTGATCCTCTCACCACTTGAGAGTTTTTCAATGCTTTTGTTAACTTCTAATCCTACAAATTTGAGCTGCCTGTTGGCAAAAAGACTGGAAATGTTGTGATTGATAATCATAACCACCCTCCTTGATAAACCCTTCCTATTTTTAGTCACACTTCTCGTGCCAAAAAGTGCAACTAGAAAAAGATATTAAAAATAACAAGACTAAGATTAACAGCCTTTTCTAGTAACACTTATAACATTTTGGGATTCTTTTTCTTTTTAAGGAACCACTCTTAAAAAGAAATTTTAATTAAATATAAATAGTTTTGGAGCACATAATTATTATGTGCTCCATCTATCTATACCTAACCACCTCTTTCCCAAAACTCCTAGCCATCTCTTATCTTAATAATTGAAGTATGAGCTGGGGCTGCTGATTTGCTTGTGCAAGCATGGCTGTTGCTGTCTGTGATAAGATCTGATCTTTAGTAAAATTAGACATTTCTAATGCCATGTCGGTATCTCTAATTCTGCTTTCAGCAGCTTGCATATTTTCAGCGCCAATTAAAACTCCTTTTGTAAGATATTCTAATCTTTCCTGATATGCACCAAGATCAGCTCTTTGTCTCGCTACTTTTGTTAAAGCACTATCAACCAACCCAATTGTCATATTTGCCTTATCAACACTTGAAATTGAAAGAGATGAACCTGTTATTGTTCTTACTCCTAAACCTTTAGATGTCATAGTGCCAATGTAAACTCTAATTCTCTGATCGATATTAGCTCCAATATGAAACCACATTGAAGCAACAGAAGTCCCTGCAGTTGGAGAAGAAAATCTTCCTGTTAATAAATTCATACCATTAAATTGTGCATGTGATGCTACTCTGTCAATTTCATCAACAAGTTGCAATACTTCTACCTGAATCTGCATCCTATCATCTTCAGAATAAATTCCATTAGCAGCTTGCACAGCAAGTTCTCTTATTCTTTGCAAAATATCAGTAGTTTCCTGCAAGTATCCTTCAGCTGTTTGAATAAATGAAATACCATTTTCAGCATTTCTTGCAGCTTGTTGTAAGCCACGGATCTGACTTCGCATTTTTTCGGATACAGCAAGACCAGAAGCATCATCTGCAGCTTGATTGATACGAGTACCTGATGAAAGTTTTTGAATTTCTTTGTTGACATTGAGTTGATTGAATTTCAACTGTCTGCTTGCAAAAAGACTTGAGATGTTGTGATTGATTATCATAAATCCTCCTTGAATATTTAAACCTCTTTCCTTAGAGGTTACTAAAAAACCTTAAAAATTTTCTAAAGGTTTTTTAGTTTTTCCGAAACTTAAGATGAGAAATAGATTTTTTCCTCCTCTTAATTGTTTCTATATTTTATATCGATTATTTTATCCAATTTCTTTAAATTTTTTATTCATTTAATTTATATCACTAATTTATAAATCAAATACTTATATTTTCAAAATTATTTTATCAATTTAAACTTAATTCACAAAAAAAATTGCAAAAGAAAAAAATAATTTTATTTTTATTATGTAATAAAAAATAGAATCAGGATTTAAAAATGAGCATATTAGCATCTGAGCTTAAAAATTCAATAGATTTTCTAAATCTGATTTTTGATAATATACCTACAGCTATAATGGTCGTAGACAAAGATGCCCGAATTCATTCTTTTAATAACTCTTTAACTAAAATTTTTCAAAAAGAGAATGAAAAATTAATAAATCAACTTTGTGGAAATGGTATAGGCTGTGCTTTTGAAGTTGATTCAAATCTAGATTGTGGTTGTACTATGTATTGTGATGAATGTGTTTTAAGAAAAGGTATAATTTCAGCTGTTAAAGAAAGAAAAGAAACAAATAATCAATTGTTAAAAATAAACTTTTATATAAATAATAATAGTATAAATAAGTATTTAAGATTTTCAATTAAACCAATATCTTTAGAAAAAGATGATTTTGCTGTAATATTTTTTGATGATGTTACTGATTTTTATGAACTTGCTGAAAAACGAAATGAACTTCTTGGTATAGCAGCCCATGATATAAGAAATCCTCTTTCAATCATTAAAATATATATAGATTATATCAAATCTCATAGCGTAACTAAAAATGATAAAATATCGGATGCTTTTATGATTATTGATGAATCAATAAACCAGATGATACAACTTTTAAATGATATTTTAAGTTATGCAAGTTTTGAAAAATCAGAAATAAAACTTCAATATATGAAATATGATTATATTAGTTTTATAAAAAGCATAATTAACTTACAGCAGATGATTGCATCTGAAAAAAATATTAAACTTACTTTTGAATCTCAGTTAAATTTTATTGAATTATATTTCGACTCAAATAAAATGACCCAGGTTATTAACAATCTTATAAGCAATGCAATAAAATATAGCTTTGAAAATTCTACAGTTCTAATTAAAGTTAGTAAAATTAAATCAGATAAAACAGATATTGAATATATTAAAACAGAAATTATAGATAATGGACCTGGAATAGAATTAGAAGAACAGGAAAAACTTTTTAAGCCTTTTTCCAGAACAAATGTAAGACCAACTAAAAATGAATCCAGTACTGGACTTGGACTTGCTATAGCAAAACAGATTATTTTAGCTCATCACGGAGAAATAGGAGTCATTAGCTTCCCTTCAAAAGGTTCAAATTTTTGGTTTACTCTTCCTTTAAAAAATGAATAATATTCAATAATACTTTATCTTAAATATTTTATCAAGAAACAAATTTAAATTTTAATTATTTCAGTTAAACTTTTGCGAGATAATTTTATAATTTATAATATCTTAAATAAAAAAGAAGGAAAGATATGGAACAAATGATGACTGAGAAAAAAGATTTTAAACATCTTGATACTATTGCTGCTCTTTTTGTAGCTGTTTTATTAATATCCAATGTTGCGTCAAGTAAAATTGTTAAAATATGGTTATTTGAATTTGACGGTGGAACATTGCTTTTCCCTTTATCTTATATTTTTGGAGATATTTTAACTGAGATTTATGGGTTTAAAAGATCAAGAAAGATAATATGGCTTGGCTTTTTTTCTGCAGGTCTTATGTCTTTAGTATTTGCTATAGTTGCATTTTTAAAGCCTGCACCTGGCTGGGAAAATCAACAAGCTTTTTTAGTAATCTTAGGGCAGACTCCAAGAATTGTTATTGCAAGTCTAATTGCATATTTTAGTGGTGAATACTCCAACTCTGTTGTTTTAGCAATTATGAAGGTTAAAACCAAAGGCAAATTTTTATGGATGAGGACTATAGGTTCAACAATAGTAGGCCAACTTGTAGATACACTATTATTTGTTTCAATTGCCTTTTCTTTTATTTTACCCTGGCCTACTTTAAAAAACGTTATTATATCTAATTATATTTTCAAAGTAGGTATAGAAATTATTTTTACTCCTATCACATATCTTATTGTCAACAAACTTAAAAAAATCGAAAATTTTGATTATTATGATAAAGATACTATTTTTAGCCCAATTTAATAATTAAAAAAATATTAAAATTTCGTTTTTGAGTAATTTTTTTCTTTTCAATGGAAAAATTAAAAGTTATGCAATTTACTAAAATATAAAAATTGAATGGCTTTTTTAAATTAATGTTAAAATTAATCATTGAAAAAATTGAATAATAAATTTTTTAAATTAGACTTTATTAAGATAAATTTAATTTATAAAGGAAAATTATGAATAATTTTCATAACAAGAAATTTCTACTTTTATTAGTTTTTATTATTTTATTTTCGTTCTCTTTTCAAGGAGTCTATTCAAATTATAATAAACTATTAAATATTGATGAAATGAAAAAACTAAAGTATATAGAAACAGTATATGATGTTACAGGAAAAGGGAAAAGTTCGATTGAAACGATTAAATATTTTTTTGATAATACTCTTTATATTGAAGAAACTTGCATTGGTGAATATGGTAATGGATATTATACTATTTCAACAGACCAATATTTTAGACCTCTGGTAATGGAGACCAAATGGGTTTCCGAATATGAAAAAGCTGATTGCTTAGAAAGATTTATATACAACTATGAAAATGAGACTATTGTATATATCAATTTAAAGAATTCGCAAACAAAGACATTTCAACTATCTGAAGTAACAGGAGATTCTGTGACATTAGGAGAGCTTATTATTTTTATTAATACTGACAATTTAAAAAATTTTTCTACTGGTGGTCTCATTGTTCCTAATGCCTATAAAGCTCCATTTATATTTAGATATGTAAAAACTGATAATTATAAAATAAATGGTGAACTTATAAATGAAGAAGTATATAAAGCTGAATTAAATAATCCATTCTTGCAATTTTTAGCAGTTATGTTTGGGAATAAAGCTGAAATTCATCTAAAAGCAGATTTCCCGCATATAAGAACAAGATCTTTTTATAGTATAAGAAATATTTTTCTAAAAGAATATAAAATAATAAAAAAATAAAATATTTTATAATATATTTAATTTTTCGAAAATATAATTAGACTTTTTATTTTACTTATTTTTTAAATATAAATTCATCGAGGAATTTTTAATTTATATTTGATTTTACAAATTTTTTAATTTTAGGAGATCTTTATGACAATGGAAGATTTGACAATAATGAATGGGAAAAGTAGTTCTATGGCATGGGTAATATCTATAAGCATGGGCCTTGGACATATGAGAGCAGCTTATGCTATAAAAGATCTTGCCTATGAAGATATACAAATGATTGGCGATATATCTACAAGTTCAGAAGATGAACTTAAACTATGGAATACGATGAGAAATTCTTATGAACTGTTATCAAGATTGAAAAAAATACCTTTAATTGGTAATACTCTTTTTTCAATTGTAGACAATCTTCAAAACATTCCACCACTATATCCATTTAGAGATCTTTCAAAACCCAGTTATCAAACTAATCTTGTATTTTCATATATCAAAAAAGGAATAGGAAAAAAACTATATGAAAAAGTTAGTGCTCATCCACTACCTGTAATTTGCTCTTATCCTATAGCTGCATTAATTTTTGACTATTATAACTATCCCGTAATATATAGCATTGTTTGTGATGCAGAAATTAGTAGAGTTTATGTTTCAAAAGATCCGAAAAAAAGTAGAATTCATTATCTTGCTCCAACAGGTAGATCAGTTCAAAGACTAAAACAATATGGCGTTCCAGATGAAAGGATTTATTTAACGGGCTTTCCTTTACCAAAAAAATGTCTTGGTGATCAATCTTTAAATATTCTAAGAAATGATCTTGCTCAAAGGCTTTTTTATCTTGACCCGGAAAATAGATTCTGGCCACTTCATAAAGTTAATGTTGAACATTTCCTGGGATCTGAAAATATGATTTTTAAAAATGATAGAATTTTCTCAATAACTTACGCAGTGGGTGGTGCGGGCGCATTAAAAGAAGTCGGATATGAAATAGCTAAAAGCTTAAGAGAAAAAATATTAAAAAAAGAAGTTAAACTTAACCTTGTAGCAGGATTAAGAGAAGAAGTATATAAATATTTCAAAGATTGCCTAAAAGATTTAAATATACCCGAAGATTTAGTTTATATTCTTTACTCGAAAGAACCGGCCATTTATTTTGATAAATTTGCAAATCTTATGAGAGTTACAGATGTTCTATGGACAAAACCATCTGAACTTTCTTTTTATGCAGGGCTTGGACTTCCTATAGTTATGTGTGAGCCATTAGGAGCGCAGGAAGTATTCAATAAAAAATGGCTCTTAGAAATTCAAGCGGGTATCCCACAGGAAGATCCAAAATACACAGATCAATGGCTTTTCGATCTTTATAAATATGGAAGATTGGCTGAATCAGCCTGGGATGGCTTTTTAAAAGCTAGAAAATATGGAACTTATAAGATTGAAGAAATAATTAGAACTGGAACATTTTTAAGAGAGACCAATCTTCTTAAAAGATAGCCATTTAGTTAAACTACTAAAAATAGTGATTATTATTAATTTTTAATAAATCAAATTAAAATTAATTTTATTATTAATTTTATTTGCACACAATTCTTGACAATACCCACAATTTCTTGACATTACTCATTATTTTCAATTTTCATTAAGTGTTAATTTTATTTTTAAAAATATAATAAAGAACAAGATATGCTAAAATCTCCTTGTCTGTTTGCTCAATCTTTATCTTAAAACCATCTTTATCCATAAATATTATCTCATTTTTATCCTGATTGAATCCCTTTTCATCTTTGTAAACCTGATTTAAACATATTGCATCTAGTTTTTTCTTTTCTAACTTTTCTTCAGCATTTTTTTCAAGATTATCTGTTTCAGCAGCAAATCCAAGTATATTAAGTTTTTCAAAGTTTTTTCTTATTTCCATTAAGATATCAGGGTTTTTTACAAATGTAAGATTCAATTCTTCTGAAGTCTTTTTTATCTTTGAATCTATCGGGTTTTTGATTCTATAATCTGATGGTGCAGCAGCCATTATTAACCAATCTATTTTACTATTATTTAAATTTTGCATTATTTGATCTTTAAGTTCAATTGTTGTTGTAGCTTTAATAGGTGAAAACCAATCAATTCTAGTATCAGTATAACTCGCAGCTATGACCTTAAGATTACCTTGAAGTGAAGATATAGCATTCATAAATGCAAATCCCATTTTACCTGATGAACCATTTGAAATATATCTTACTGGATCTATATATTCTCTTGTTGCACCTGCAGTAACTAAAAATGAATTTAATGAAACTATTTTTTGAAACTTATCGAAACTATTATTGGATATTGAATTAATTAGAGGTTTTATATAAATAAGCTCTACAATTTTTAATAAAATCTTTTCTATTTCTGGAAATCTACCCTTTCCAACTTTACCAGTCGCAAGTTTTCCCGTATCAGGGATGACAAAGTTTATATTTCTTTTAGATAAAACTTCTATATTTTCTATTGTCGCAGGATTATTAAGCATATTGTCATTCATAGATGGAACTAAAAGAATATCTTTATTGTATGCTAAAAGCATAGTGGAAAGCATATCATCGGCAATACCAGATCGAAGTTTAGCTATACAATTAGCAGTGGCGGGAGCTACAATAAATAAATCTGCAATTTCTGTTAAAGAAATATGAGTAACATAACCTTCATCTGAAAACATCTCTGTAATAACATTATGTTCAGAAAGGGTTTTCATAGTTATAGGGCTAATAAATTTTGTGGCATTTTCAGTCATTACAACATAAACTTCTGCACCAGCCCTTCTAAGTGCTGAAACACAATTTGCAGCTTTATATGCAGCAATACCACCAGTAATTCCAAATATTATTTTCTTGCCTTTTACATAATTTGCAAGTTCCATAAATTCCTCATCAATTTTTTTATTTTTTTCTTAAAAATATCTTTTCAAAATTATCTTTATCAATTATAAAAAATGTTGGTCTACCATGAGGACATTTTTCAAAACTATCCTGATCAAATAATTTTTTACATAAGTTTTTTGCTTCAAATTCAGTTAATATATCTCCCTGCTTTATAGCAAGATGACAAGCTGATTTAGCGATTATATGAGAATAAAATAGTTTAATAAAATCCTTTAATTCTATTCTAATAGATTTAAATTCATTAGCTATAAAATCTATAGTTTCATTTATAAAATTATCTTCATCAATAGACGGTACAATTTGCGGAATTGCAAATATCTGAATTTTATTTTTCCCTATTCTAGTCATCTCTATACCAGCATTATCAAAAAGATCTATAATTTTTTCAATCTCTTCTTCATCTATTTTCAATAGATCAATCACTTTAGGAAATAAGAGAATTCTTCTTTTTTTATTTATATTTTCTATTAAAATATTGTAACTTATTCTCTCATCAGCAGCATGCTGATCAACAATTAATAGACAATTTTTATTTTCAAAAATTAAATAAGTTTCAAATATTTGACCATGATATTTTCCATTTTGTATTAAATCTATTATTCTATCTTTTTTAAAACTTATATTATTAATATTTTCTTCTTTATTAAAAAAATTATTATCTGACTCATCCTCTTTTATACTTTCATTAAAAACACCTATCTCATTATATAAATCATTTTCAGAAGAATTATAATTTTCACCAAAATTCTCATCTAGAATTTTAGCTTTCTCTTTATTATTTTTTTTATCATATTCTTTATTTAAAATATCTATATTAGATATAAAATTTTCATCCTTAATATTATAAAATGAAAACTGACTTTCTTTAAGTTTATTATCAATAATCTGAATTATAAAAGAGATAAAATTATTTTGCTGATTTATTTTAATATTTTTCTTAGCAGGATGAACATTACAATCTATCATCATAGGATCCATCTCTATTTCCATAAAAAAATAGGGATAAAATCCTCTTGGAAGATAATTTGAATAAAAGCCTTTTATTCTCTTAAGTAAATCTTCGTTTGAAGCACTTCTTTTATTAAATGAAAAATGAAATATTGTTCTATTTTTTGAATAAGAAGAACGATTTGAAAAAATTATTGTGATATTTGATATTTTAAAATTTTCTATAAATGACTTATATTTTTTATTGATTTCAACATAATCAATAAAGCTCATCTGCGATAAATCAATATTTGGATAAATCTGATTGATTCTATTTTCAATATTTTCACACTTAATAAATTCATAAAGTGTTCTTTTATCTGAAATAAGTGTTAAAGATCTATCCCAGCCTGCAAAAGCCTTATTAAAAAATACTTCTTTAATATTACTCAACTCTTTTCTTTTATTTTCCAAAAATTTTTCTCTTGCAGGAACATTAAAATATAGCTTTTGGACTGATATTTTTGTACCTTTTGAAAAAGGTATTTTTTTATGAAGAATTCTTTTACCGCCATTTATTATAAGTTCAAAGCCTATCTCTTCTTTTAAATTTCTCGATTTTACCTGAACATAAGAGATGCTGCCTATTGAATAAAGGGCTTCTCCTCTAAATCCTAATGTTCGTAATTCATTTAAATCATCAAAATTTGAAATTTTTGATGTGGCATGATTTGTAAAAAGAAGCATACTATCATCAAATGTTATGCCTTCTCCATCATCTTCAACTTCAATCTTTGAAAGACCCGAATCTTCTATTAATATCTTTATATTATTTGAATTTGCATCTATGCTGTTATCTATAAGTTCTCTTATAACTGCTGATGGGCCATCAATAACTTCACCCGCCTGTATTTTAGACCAGACTTCTTTAGGTAGTTTTTTAATCATCAATACCTCTTTATTTAACAAAAGCCATCAAACTATTAATTATAAAAGAAACAGATAAAGAGCAAATCATACCACTATAAAATGAAGCTAATGTAAATATATGCCCACTATATTTTTGAACAAATGGTAACATTACATCCATAGATGTTGCACCACCAATTAATATAGGTAAATTTGGGTCGAGTCTAGCAACAATTGGTGAAGAAATAATAGCGATAACTTCTCTAAAAACATTATGGATAAAAGAATATATGGATAAAGTGGTAAGACCTTTAACTGAAAGCAAAACAGATGAAAGTGAATACCAGCCAAGTCCCCCATATATTATCATTCCATCAATTAATTTTTTACCAAAAACAAAACTAAAGAAAAAGGATGAAATAAAAGTTATAGCAATAGATTCGACAGGTAAAAAAATGCTATTTATCTTTAATTTTTGCTTTTTTAATATTAAAAAATTTCTTCCTAAATCCATTCCTACAAATAAAAGTAATGCATATAAGACTTTTTCAGAAATGCTATTAATTACAATTTCTTCTAATCTAATAAAAAAAAATTTATTTAAAATAAAATAAAAGATAAATCCTAAAAAAATAAAACCAATATTTATTGCAACGACAATAATTTCATGAAATGAAAAACTGTTTTTTTCCTCTTTAATATCTTTTGCATCTTTAATACCAATATTTATATTATCTTTATCATCTTTAATAATGTTGTTAAATTTATCACTTCTAATATCTTTATTATATTTGTTATTGTTATTGTTATTGTTATTTTTATTATTGTTATCATTTTTGTTATTTTCATCATTTTTGTCATAAAATTTTTCAATTTTATTACATGATTTTATTAAATTTTTGTTTTTAGTTAATTTAATAATAAATGATTTAACATAAGAATAAAGTAAAAAAAATAAAAATAAAATAATGGCTGATAAAACTGATTTGAAAAAAAGACTTTTTTCTGTAAGAAAAATCTCTTTTTTAATTGCCAATTTATATCCCATAACAAAAAGAAGAAGATAAATGGTTATTTGAAGAAATTTAGAGATTAAGAATATTATAGTTTTTTTTTCTTTTAATATATAGCCTAAAATAATTCCAAAAAATAAGAAAATTAATAGAATTAACATACCAAATCACTAACTTAATATTTTGAAAAGGCAAGAGAATTTAATTTTGTAAATTTTTAATTTTGTATTAAATTATAAACAGGTTTTAACAACTATTATTAACAAAAAAAATAGGAGAAAGAAATGCTGCACAATTGGTCTTTTATAATTTTATTTGCTTCTCTTTCAGTTCTACTTGGTATTGCAACTTTTCTTAAAAGAATGATTCCTCTTTTCAATAGATATCTTATCCCTGTTTCAATAATAGCAGGATTTCTTGGCTTGATTATTGGTCCAGAAGGTTTAAATATCATTAAATTTAATGTTAAGGATCTTGAGAATATTGTATATCATCTTATGGCTATTGGTTTTATTGCTCTTGCATTAAAAGATAGACCTATTAGAAAAGGAAATGATCTTCCCAAAACTGCATTTTATATTGTAGCTACATATTTGGTTCAAGGGATTATTGGATTTGGGTTGACTTTAATTCTTTTTTATACTTTGTTTCCTAATCTTTTTCCACCGATGGGACTTTTACTTCCTTTAGGATATGGACAGGGACCTGGACAGGCATACTCTATTGGATCATCATGGGAAGCGAAAGGGTTTGCGTTTGGTGGAAATATTGGTCTTACAATTGCTACATTTGGATATTTATGGGCTTTAATTCCTGGAATAATAATATTAAATTTTCTTGTTAAAAAGCATAAGATGAATATAGAAACTCCCAAAGAATCTGAACTTGCTTTTATCATAGAAAAAGATGAGGCAGGGGATGCACCAATATCGGCTTCTATAGATAAAATTACAATTCAATTTTTTATGATTGGTATTGTTTATCTTGTTACATATTTTACAATTAAAGGATTAAACGACCTATTGTATCCTCTTGGAAAATTTGGAGAAACTTTAGCTGAAACTTTATGGGGATTTCAATTTATTTTTGGAACAATATATGCCATTGGACTTAGATTTCTTTTTAATATATTTAAAAAATCTAAAATTATGATTTATAATTATCCTAATAATTATCTATTAACAAGAATATCGGGAGCATCTTTTGATTTTATGGTTACTGCAGCAATATGCGCAATTTCGATAAGAGTATTTGTCGCTAATTATATTCCGATACTTATAATAACAACAGCTGGTGGTATTATAACATATCTTTTCTGTTTATATTTTGCAAAATATACTTACAGGCATTACACTTTAGAGTACTTTATTGCACTATATGGTATGTTAACTGGCACATTATCCACCGGACTTGCACTTTTAAGGGAAGTAGATGCTAATTTCACAACACCTGTTGCAGAAAATCTTGTTCTTGCATCTGGTATAGCATTACCTATCGGATTCCCACTACTACTTCTTCTTACCGTTCCCATTATTGGATATACTACAAATAACCCTAAACTTTATTTTATTACATTGATAATCCTTGTAGTTTATCTTTTTCTTATGATATTATTTTTATCATTATTAAGAAAAAAAGATAAAAATATTTAATTAAATTTTATCTCTTTACATATTATTTTTCATCAGTAATTTTAAGTAAAAGTTATATTATAAATAACAGATAATAAATTTTAATTCCCGATCGTGACCATGTTAATAGACCATAAAATTATTTTACAAATAATAGATAAAAAGGATTTATATGAACTTAAAATTGGTTGTCTTAATATTATCCATCTTAATGTATCTTGGAATAATTATCTTTTCCAATAAAAAAGTCTTTATTTCGATAGGTGCTGCAATTATTTGTGTAATTTTAGGAGCTGTAAATTTCAAGCAGGTTTTTACAGAGCTAATAAATTGGAATGTTTTGATGATATATATAGGGACATTGATACTTGCTGATCTTTTTATAATTTCAAAAGTTCCAGCAATGATTGCAGACATCTTAGTTGATAAAGCACCAAATACTGGTCTTGCGATAGTCTTCCTTTGTGCACTAACTGGTTTTATTTCAATGTTTGTAGAAAATGTTGCAACAGTTTTGGTCATAGCTCCTTTAGCTTTTGATATTGCAAAAAAACTTAAAGTTTCACCAGTTCCAATTCTTTTTGCTATTGCTATTTCTTCGAATCTTCAAGGCACCGCGACACTTGTTGGGGATCCTCCTTCAATGATATTTGCAGGTTTTGTGGGATTTAGCTTTAACGATTTTTTCTTTTATAATGGAAAACCATCTATATTTTTCATAGTTGAAATAGGGGCTCTTGCCTCTTTAATTTACCTATATTTCCTTTTTAGAAAATTTAAAAGAAAAGAAGTTATTGAAGAAATTGTCAAGCCAAATAGCTATGTTCCAACGATATTATTATGCTCTATGATACTTGGTTTAGCAATTATTTCATTTATCGATAAAGGTTTTACAATAAAAAGTGGTATTTTATGCATGATCTTTGGTATTATTGGATTAATATGGCATTTTTTCCATTATAAAAAAGATCATAAAGAGACACTTGATATAATTAAAAGATTAGATTGGGAAACAATCTTTTTTTTAATTGGAATCTTTGTTGTAATTGGCACTATATCAAAGGTTGGTCTTTTAGAAGATTTTTCCACTTGGCTTATTAAGACATTTGGAAATAATCTTTTTATCAGTTTTCTAGTGATAACATTTTTTCCATGATCCTTTCTGGTTTTATAGATAATGTACCATATATAATAATAATGCTTCCTGTAGTTAAAATGATTGCAATGTCATTTGAAGCTAATGAATTCCTATTGTATTATGGACTGTTAGTCGCTTCCTGTCTTGGTGGTAACATGACTCCTTTTGGAGCTTCTGCAAATGTTGTATCTGTGGGTCTTCTTAAAAAAGAAGGTTATAAAACAAGTTTTTGGGATTTTGTAAAAATTGGACTCCCATTTACTCTTATTTCTACTATTGTCGCTGCTACTTTTAATTGGTTAATGATGAAATAATTTATTTATTTTTTGCTGCTTCTTTTGCAAGTTTATCTACTATTTCATTGTAATAATCACCTGTATGTGAATCTACTTTTGTAAAATGAAGAATTATACCACCTTTAGAAATTTCATTTTTTATTCTATTCACAATATCCTTAATATTTTCATTTTTAGTCTTCCATTGACCCGTTAACCAGCATTCAATTCCTTTATAATCATAAATAATTTCAGCTTCATATATCTTTTTCTCAATTAACCATAAAACACTTTTATACAATGCATAAATCTCAGCAATAACCTGTTGCGATTTGTCTTCTGTTTCATCAAATATTCCAGAATCCTTATGAATTATCTCAAAATTCTTTATAACACAAAATGCCCAACTTGCTTTTTGATTGTTTTTATTATATGATCCATCAATATATATTTTTAATAAATTTGAACTTTTATTTTTATTAATTCTTTTGTTTTTATCATTTTTTATAGTGTTTTCATTTGTTTTAACTAGCTTATTTTTCTTTTCATTTTTAACATTGCTTATTTCTAGATTTTTTTCCCAAAATTTTTCTTCTGCAATTTTAAAAGATTCTATTAAAACAGGATCAAACGATGTACTTTTGGAAATAATAAGTCTAAAACTATTTGAAGTTGGTTTAATATAAACTTTTATTTGAACAGGAGTAAAATCATTTAAATCCTTTTTTTCCATTTGACAAATAAAATGATAATCATGAAAAACAGCGTTAGAAATAAAGATTTTTTTTTCTTCTAATATTGTCTTAAAAAGAGTAAAAAATTTTTGCAGTTTATCTTCTTCTTGTTTCATAATAGCTAAATTATAATATATGATTTATTAAATCTATTTTAAAAATACTATTAAAAGGTTTTTTTTAGTATAATTCAAGTAAAATTTAACAAATTAGCGATATATTGCAAATTTTTTAATTAAAAATATAATTCTTCTTGGATAATACTAATTTTTGATATTAATTTTTTTTTGCTAAAAGGTTTAAATAAATGAAAAAAATTATTTTTGCTTCTCATGACGCAGGAGGAGGTCATAGAGCCCCTGCAGAAGCGATTCAAAAAGCCTTAAATGAATTATTTCCAGGAAAATATGACGCTGTTGTACTAGATTTTATTGAAGCTGTTGGTTGTAAGAATCTGGCTGAAAAATCCAAAAAAGCCTGGGATAAAATGCTTGCAATGCCTATTATAAACAAAATAGGAATAATATTACTTGAGATCTTACCTTTTGTTATAAAAATATATTATAATATTTACCTAAAACCATTTTTTCCTTTATTGGAAAAATACTTAAATGAAAATAAAGTAGATTGTATCTTTTCAACTCATTTTTTTAACTCTTATGCACTTACTAAACTAAATAAAAAAAAGAAAATTAATTTTCCAGTTTTTCAATTTATTGCTGAGATTTATGATGTTTCTGTAATCTGGTATTTTGGTAATACCTTTCCATATGTAGTATGCTCTGAAAAAGCAAAGAAATTACTTTTAAAAAGAAAAACAAAAGAAGAATTAATACATGTCTTCCCATATCCAATTAAGCCTCATTTTACAGAAATAAATAGAAGTAGAAATGAAATAAAAAAATCTATTGGAATAAATAATTTACTCCCTACTTTACTTATATCTTTTGGAGCACAGGGGATTGGAAATATTGAAAAATTCATAGATATTTTAATCAATAATAAACTCAATATGAATATTATTGTAGTCACCGGTAAAAATAAAAAATTATATAGAAAACTTATAAGAGAATATAGAGCTAATAGAAATGGTTTTCCAAATATTTATATTCTGGGTTTTGTAACAAATATGAATGAGATAATTTATGCATCAGATTTTTGTTTTATTAAACCAGGACCCGCAACTACAATGGAATGTTTAAGTTTAAAAAGACCGGTAATATTTTATTTATCAGCAACATTTTCAGAATATACAAACGTAAGTTTTGTAGTAAAAAAGAAAGTTGGATTTTATGCAATGGATAATGAATTTCTTTTTTTAAGATATGTAAAAAAATTGTTAGATGAAAATTTCTATAATTCAATATCTAAAAATTTAGAATATTTTTCTGCATCTGATGGTGCATTTAGAATAGCAAAGTTTATTGATAAATACTTAACTGAGCAAAATATAGATAAATAAAATTCTTTTTTTTATTTTTTAACTATTCAGTAATGCATTTATTAAGATTAATAAACTCGAGAAAACAATCGCAACCATACTCATAAGTTTAATAAGGATATTTATTGATGGACCAGCAGTATCTTTAAGTGGATCACCTACTGTATCTCCAACAACAGCAGCTTTATGCTGAATGGAATTCTTACCACCATGTTTTCCTTTTTCAATAAATTTTTTTGCATTATCCCATGCACCACCAGAATTTGCCATCATAATTGCAAGAACGAAACCAGATGCAGTAGCACCTGCTAATAGAGCAATTACAGAAATTGGTCCAAATATTATACCTGTTAGAATTGGCGCAAGTATTGCAATCATAGCAGGCATTATCATTTCATGTTGAGCACTTTTTGTAGATATTAAGACACATTTTGAATATTCGGGTTTAGCTGTATGATCCATTATTCCTGGAATCTCCTTGAACTGTCTTCTAACCTCTATTACCATCTTTCCAGCAGCCTTTCCTACAGCTTCCATCAATAAAGAACTGAAAAAAAATGGAAGAACTGCACCTATCATAAGTCCTGCTATGGTATAAGGGTTAACAAGACCCGAAATAGATATTGAATCTTTTAAATTTAATAGATAAGCTTCAAGCTTTATATTTAAAGGATTTTTTAAAATAATTTCAATTCCTTCAAAAAGCTTATTTCTAAATTCAGCAATAAGTGCTAAGGCAGTTAATGCAGCAGAACCTATCGCAAAGCCTTTTCCAGTAGCTGCTGTAGTATTCCCAAGTGAATCAAGATTGTCAGTTCTCATCCTAACTCTTGGAGCAAGTTTTGCCATTTGTGCTATTCCGCCTGCATTATCTGCAACTGGTCCATAAGCATCTGTTGCTAAGGTTATACCTAAAGTTGAAAGCATACCAACTGCAGCAAGCCCTATACCATATAGTCCAAGATCCATTGTCTTAAGACCTCCAGCACTTATATATGCTATAACTATAGCTAAAGATATTGTAATTACAGGTATCATTGTCGATCTCATACCAAGACCAAGACCTGAAATCATTATTGTTGCTGTTCCAGTTTCTGAAGATTGAGCTAACTTTTGAGTAGGTTTATATGTGTCCGAAGTATAATATTCAGTAAAAAATCCTATTACAATCCCTGAAAAAAGTCCGACTAACATTGAAAACCATAAATTAATATAAATTTTCCCAAAATAAAAATATATTAAAACACCTGAAAAGATTGCGATACAGATGGTAGCAAAATAAATACCTCTTCTTATTGCATAAAGAAGAGTTTTTGTTGAAGCATTTTCTTTTGCTCTTACAAAAAATGATCCAATAATAGAAAATATTATTCCTAATGATGCTATAAATAAAGGAAGTTGAATTAATTTTATTTTATCAAGATTTATTCCATTTTTATTAGCTGCAAGAGATGCTACAGAACCCAAAGCCATAGTTGCAACTATTGAGCCAACATAGCTTTCATAAAGATCTGCTCCCATCCCTGCGACATCACCAACATTATCACCTACATTGTCAGCTATTACAGCTGGATTTCTAGGATCATCTTCTGGTATTTCAGATTCAACTTTCCCAACAAGATCTGCTCCCACATCTGCTGCTTTTGTAAATATTCCTCCTCCTACTCTTGCAAATAAAGCCATAGTAGAAGCGCCCATTCCAAAAGTTATCATAATAGGAGGTATATCTACATCATTTATATGAAATCCATATTTTAATATTGTAAACCATATAGATAGATCCAAAAGACCAAGTCCAACAACTGTTAAACCCATCACCGAACCAGCAGAAAATGCTATCCTTAGTGCTGAATTCAAACTTTTTTTCGCAGCTTCAGTAGTTTTAGTATTTGATCTTGTTGCTACTGTCATTCCAATAAAACCAGCAAGTCCCGAGAAAAATCCACCAGTTATAAATGCAAAAGGAACAAATATTGATAGTAATTTAAAAACATAAGATAAAATCGAAAGAATAATAAAAATACCTATAAAGACCAATCCGACTATAAAATATTGTCTTTTTAAGTAAGCTTTTGCTCCATCCTGTATGGCTTTAGAAATTTCTACCATTTCATCTGTTCCAGAATCTTTTCTCTTTAAAAAAAAGATTAAGTATAGAACAAATAAAAGTGCGATAATAGAACCGATCCATGAAGAAAGAAGCATTTTTCTCTCCTTAATTTAATTATTTATTGATAACTCAAAACTTAATATAATTAACTTAAAATAATATTTATAATATATTCATAACCTAATTTAACATTTTTTTATAATAATACAACATTTTTATTTTGATTTATTTTTCAATTTAATTAAAATTTCTATAGAGAATCTTTATCTTAAAAGGAGTATTAATGGAAACTGAAAAAAACAAGTACAATGAGATAATAATCAATAAAGCCATTGAAAATTTCAAGAAAAGAAATTTTGATGCCTATTATTTTTCTAATAAAGAAGAGGCTATCAACTACTTTTTTTCTATAATTAAAAAAGAGCAAAGCATTGGTTATGGAGGATCAAGAACATTAAGTCAACTTCAAATAATCGAAAGACTTAGAAATGAAGGATATAAGTTGCTTGATAGAAATAATGAAAACAATACTCAACAGATCAGAGAAGCTATTGAAAGGCAGATATTTTCTGCTGATATTTTCATAGCATCAGCCAATGCTGTTTCGCTTGATGGTCATATTGTAAGTATTGACTTATGGGGTAATCGTGTCTGTGCGACAAGTTTTGGTCCTAAAAATGTATATCTATTTATTGGTTATAACAAAATAGTCAATGATCTTGAATCTGCTATATTTAGAGTTAAAAATATCGCTGCTCCATTAAATGCTATTAGATTAAACAAGAATACTCCTTGTGTAAAAACTGGTAAATGTATTGACTGTTTTTCTGAAGATAGAATTTGTGCGACTATGACTATATTAAATTGGTGTCATCCAAAAAATAGAATTAGATTATTATTTATAAACGAAGAACTTGGTTTTTAATAAAAAGTAATTCCTATTAATTTTTTTTCATTTTCATCTTCAATTCTAACTATTGTACCTTCAAACTTCAGGTAAGAAGTATCTGAAGCAAGTGCAAAACTGATGAATGAACCAAGTTGAATATCTTTCACTAGATTTTTTTTATCTACATAGCAGGAAGCACCACAGGCAGATATATCTTTTAATATTCCATCAATATTGTATTCCTGTATTGTCAAAATTATCTTATAAGGTAGATTTACCCTTTCATGTCTTCTTCTTTCAGATTCTTTCACAACCTTCTCCTTAATCAAGAAGCATAGAAGCCAGATCTATATAATATTTATTTACCAATTTCCTCTCACTAATTGCTTTAGATATAGGATATGAATATACTTTACCATTTTCACAACCTATCGTAACACCATGAATATCTTTTTCTGAAAGTTTTACAGCTTCAAAAGCAAATCTATCTGCAAGCACTACATCATAGACATCAGGTGTTCCCCCTCTTTGAATATATGATAATATTACTACTTTTGGTTTTTTATATCCTTTTTGAGCTATTAAGTCTGCTATAGCAAAAGTAATGCCTGTTAATTCAACATCGCTATAAATTTCATCATCATCTATTGCTCTATTAATTAGTTTACATTCGACTCCTTCAGCTACGAGAAGAATATTATCTGAATATCCTTTTTCGCTTCTTAATTTAAATTGATTAATCATATCATCTACATCAATAATTCCCATTTCTGGGATATAAAACCCTTCTACTTTAGTTGTTAAAGCTGAAAAAACAGTTAACCACCCCGCTTTTCTTCCCATTGTTTCAATTAATATATCTCTTTCATGAGATTCATTTGTTGTTCTTATTGTTTCGATGGCACTAACTATATTTTTAACAGAAGAATAAAATCCAAGTGAAAAATCATTTCCATTTATATCATTATCGATAGTTTGAGGAATAGTTATTAATGGAATTTCTGAATCTGATAATTTACAAGCAACCCTATGTGTATCAAATGATCCAACAGCAATTATTTGCTCAATAGAAAGTTGTGAAACCCATAGTTTAATTTTTATTATATTTTCTTCATTTTTTAAAGGATTGACTTTAGAATTTTTCAGGATGGATCCGCCAGT
>DAOOKC010000018.1:0-26933 GCA_035385485.1 Exilispira sp. | reverse complement strand
TAAAATATTTATTCTTGATCTCAAATAGATCAAATTCAGCAAAAAACTGATAATTTGATTTAATTTCAATTAATCTTTTTATTGAAGATAAAAATTTATTCTTGAAATTTTCAAATTTTTCTAAATTTTTGCTTTTGATTCTTGAAATTAAACTTTCAAAAAACCTTTTATTTTCTTCAATATTGAAATTTTCATAAAAGATATCGTTTTCTTTTTTAATTTCAAAATCACAAGGTTCTTTATCTTTATAAATTATTTTACAATAAGAAAAACCTATTTTTAATAATGATAAAATATGATCTTCTTCTATATGATTATTCATTATTAATTCAATTATATAGATTATTATTTATTTAATTTCATTTTTTTCATTATATTTTTAACTTATTTTATCTAATATTATTTACTCACAACTATTTATATTACCTTTAAATTACCATTTATTAAAGATATCTAATAATTTTTTATATTTTTGTTAAATTTTTCATATATTTCACTTTTGCTTTAATGAAGTTATATCAATAAATGTCGTAATAAAATAATATTTTTGTGGAGAATATGCATATACTTTATAATATTTTTTTAAACTATCGCTATATTGCTCAAATTCAAGTTCACCTCCATTAATAGCTATTTTTCCGTATGTTTTGATCCAGTCGAAAGAGTCTTTTTCTATACCTGGAATAACCTGTTTAACCGTTTTTCCAATAATTTCATTTACTTTAAGTCCCGTCATTCTTTCAAAAGAAGCATTTGCATCTAAAAATTCATAATCAATTGGATTTTGTTTTTCATCTAATATTATTCTGTGTAAAGCATAACCTAAAGGTGATTTATCAAAGATACTTTTAAATATTTTAATATCCATAAGAAGCTCCAAATTTTATTATTAATGTTTCATTATTTAAATTTTATTATATTAAATTATTTTTTCAATACTTTTAAAATTTTTTAATAATAATATTTACTTTTTTCTTGTTTTATCGAACATTTTTATTTCTAATATATAAACAAAAAAGCAGATGCTTTATAAATATTATCACTAGCCAATCCCAATTTTTATTTCAATTATATAAACAAAAAAGGCTACCTTTATGGGGCAGCCTTTTTATTATTCTATCTTTTTAATAAAATCATCAAATATTTTAACCTTATAAAAATTAAAATAATATTATCTTTTGGAGAACTGGAAGGATTTTCTAGCTTTTTTATGACCATATTTCTTTCTTTCAACCATTCTTGGATCTCTTTTAAGAAACCCATTTGATTTCAATATTGATTTATATTTTTCATCAACTTTAACTAAAGCTCGGGAAATACCGTGTCTTATAGCTTCTGCCTGAGCATTAAAACCACCACCTTTTACATTTACAAAGACATCATATTTACCATTGGTTTCAGTTAGATTAAAAGGTTGAAAAATCAATTCCTGTAATTCAGGTCTTGGAATATATTTATCTAACTCTTTTTTATTAATTTCAATATTACCTTTTCCTGGTTTTAAGAATACTCTTGCTACTGCTGTTTTTCTTGAACCTTTAGATATAATAACTTTTGCCATTTAATAACTCCTTTATTCATCAAAAGTAAGAATCTGTGGGTTTTGAGCAGAATGAGGATGATCAGCATCGGGATATATTTTAAGGTTTTTCATTAACTTTCTTCCCATCCTATTATGTGGAAGCATGCCTTTGACTGCAATCTCAAGTGGTTTTTCTGGATGTTTTTCTAAAAGTTTTTCATAGCTTGCACTTTTTATACCACCAGGAGCCTTAGAATGCCAGTAATAAATCTTATCATGCTCTTTATTGCCCGTAACTTTTATATATTTTGCATTTATAACTATAACATTATCTCCATTATCCCAATAAGGAGTATAATCTGTTTTTGTCTTGCCCTGCAATATATTTGCAATGTATGAAGCAAGTCTTCCTAAAGTTTTCCCTTTTGCATCAATAAGCACCCAATTCTTTTGAATTTGTGCGGGTTTTCTTAAAGCTGTTTTATATACAATCATATCAACCTCTCAAATACTTAAAACATCTACTAACAAAGTAGTCAATAAATACATTAACAATAATTTTTGTCAAGAAGATTTGATGATTTGATAAATTTAAAATTCCATTTAATATTCATGAAAAGAAAATTTAAGAATAAAAAAATGAAAAAAATAAGAATTATCTTTTTAGTAATAATTTTTGCTTTTATATTTTTACTATATTACCATATTTTTCTACAAAAAATAGAATATGATAAAAAAGAGATTTTTCAAAATTTTAAAAATTATCAAAGCGAATTAACTGAAATTGCTTTTTCAAATGATCACCAAAATAGTTTTGATAAGAATAAAAATAATTTGATAAATGAGTATAGTACTATAAAAAATGATTATAATACGATTAAATTAGAAAAGGAAATTCAATCTTTTATTTATGGTAAATTTAAAGATAAAAATCTATATTTACTTGATGAGGAATCGGGTTTTTTAAATAAAAATATAGCTAATATTGTACAATTTGATAACAATCCCTCTTTTCTAATTGTTGATAAAAATAATAAAATAATAAAAAAATATGAATTTAAAAAAGATTTTAATTTAAAAGTAAATGAGTATTCAATACCTATAAGTATAAATAAGAAAGCGATTACTTTTATTGATCCAACTACATTTGAACCTAAACAAGGTGACTTGATTCTAATTTCCAGTGCATATTATAATGAAAAATATGATAATTTTTTTTATGATTCTAAAGTTTCGGCAATTATAACGGATGCTCCTGAAGATATAGTGGAATCTGATTTAAATCTCTTTTTTACTCATAAAGAAAACAAAAAAAAAGATAGACAGATTGATTCAAATTATGGTTTTATAAAAATAATTGTTAAACCATCTATTTTTTCTGAACTTGCAAATTATACATATAATGGTTATAAAATTAAAATTGAATCATCATGGACAATTAAAGAATTAGAACTTATTGAAAATTTAACATTAATACCTGGTAAAATAAAAAATGAACTATTTATTATCCAGGTTCCAATAATAAAAGAAAATAGATCATTAAATTTAAATTCACTTGCTACAATTCTGGCTTTTTTAGATCTTTTAAGTGAAAATCAGAAAAAGACAATCAGAAGTGTTATCTTCTTCTTTTCAAATAGATATTCTATCGACTTTAGTTCAGAATTAAATTTTATTAGTTCATTTAAGACTTACCCTAAAAACACAAGTGCCCTTATATTAGAGGATTTACCATTAAATGAACTTAATCTTTATACTTTTAAAACAGATAAAAATCAGGATAGAATTAATAGATTTATCAAAGAAATAACTTTTAATCTAAGAAAATATGATATAAAATACTCTGTCGATTATCATGATACAAATCATCTTCAATTCCCTTATATTTTTAGTAAAATCCCGGCAATTTCGATTGATTCAAGTTCAATATCAAGATATGAAAATAATCTTTTAAACGAAAAGGATTTTATATCTTATTTCAATTTAATTTATGAAATTGCAACAAAAATTCCCTTGATTTACAAAATATTCTTTTATATGTTATTATTCATCTTTTTATCATTATTTTTAATTTTTCTTGCTGCAAATGATAAAATTGATGATAAAGTAAATTCATGAAATATAAAGGTGAATTACTTTTAATAATTTCTGCATTTCTATTTTCAATTGCTTCAATACTTGTAAAATTTATTTCAAAACAATTTTCGGGTATGTTTATTTCACTTATAAGATTCATTGTTGGTATAATTATGGGATATTTTGTTCTTAAATTTCAGAAAATTCCTATCAAAATAAATGATACAAAATCATGGATTTTAAGAGGAATATTTGGTGCAATTGGAATGATCACAATGTATGTTGGTATTTCACTTACCTCAAGTGGAAGAGCCACAATGCTTTCAAATACCTATCCCATCTTTGTTGCTTTTTTTGGTTGGATTTTTTTTGGCGAAAAGATTTCCTTAAACTCAATCTTAAGTTTGATTCTTTGTATAATTGGAGCTGTTTTTATTTTCTGGGATAATAGCAATTATTCCAAATTAGGAGATTTTATTGCATTGATTTCTGGAATAAGTGGAGGAATGGCAATAAATTACTTAAGAAAAGGTGTAAAGTTTGATAATCCAATTATTATATATTTATCTACCTGTATATTTGGTCTAATTCTTATCCCCTTTACACTTAAAGAATGGAAAAACATTAATTTAATTAATCTTTTATATCTTTTTTTAGTAGCGATAATTGCTTTTATTGCACAGATAACCATGACTGAAGGTTATAAGTATATAAATGCCACTAAAGGTTCTATTATTTCATATATAGGAATCCCATTGACCCTTCTTTTAAGTTATATCTTTGTCAATGAAATATTTAAAAAGAAATTTTTTATTGGTATTATTTTAATTTCTTTAGGTTTATTTCTAACTATTTATATAGATTCATTAAAAAGTAAAAAGATTCATAATTTATAAGTTAATCTTTTTCAAATATCTTTTTATATTTTTCTTAAAAGGTGGATAAATGATCCCTTTTTCTGTTATAAATGCACTGACATATTTTGCATCTGTAACATCGAATGCGGGATTATAAACATTTACATTTTCTGGTGCCAATAAATACCCTTTATATTTTCTTATCTCATCAGGATTTCTCATCTCTATTGGTATTTGATCACCTTTTATTAAACCTGTATCAAAAGTTGTGTAAGGTGCAGCAACATAAAAAGGGATATTATGAGCTTTCGCAAGAACCGCTAAAGAATAAGTCCCAATTTTATTTGCAAAATCACCATTTAAACAGATTCTATCTGCACCAACTATGACTTTATCTATCTTTTTTTGTTTCATTAAAAATCCTGCCATATTATCGCATATTGTAGTGACATCAATACCTTTTTTTAAAAGTTCATAGGCAGTTAAACGGCTTCCTTGAAGTAGTGGTCTTGTTTCATCACTATATACCTTTATCTTTTTCCCACTTTCAAACGCCTTATAAATAATTGAAAGCGCTGTTCCCCATGCAGTTGTAGCTAAAGAGCCGGCATTGCAATGAGTCAATATTACATCCCCATCTTTTATAAGCTCATTTCCAAATATTCCTATTGACTCGCATATTTTTTCATCTTCTTGATGTAATTTTTTAGCGACATATAGTATATTTTCATAAATTTCTTTTTTAACAGTAGTAAGAGGTTTTTCAATATCAACACTCAAAACCTCCAAAATTGTTTTTTTTACGACATCAAGGCAATTTTTTAAATTTACTGCTGTTGGTCTTGAATTTAATATTTTATCTATTTTCTCAAAAAGAAGCTCTTTATAAATACTTAAATCCACTATGTGCACACCCAAAAGTTCTTTGGCCGCAATAGCTGCTGCGTAAGCTCCTGCAACTCCAATCAAAGGTGCTCCTCTTACTCTTAACTCTTTTATCGCTTCTATGACTTTTTCTACAGAATCAAGCTCTATTATTACCTCAGATTCTGGCAGCTTTGTCTGGTCAATTATCTTAATCTTTTCATCTTCCCACATGATGGTATTAAATTTCATAAAAACCTCTTAATTATTACTATTGTCTTAAAATTAATACAATATTATAGTTTTACACTTATTTTTATTCATAAAAGGTTTTATTAATAAAAACCATGAACTATTTTATTTTAAAGTTTTTCTTCTATAATAAAATAAAGGGGGGAAAAAATGAAAAAAATAATGTTAACTTTGTTTTTCATATTTTTAATTGTAATGGTTTTTTCATTTTCTATATCTGACAATGGAACAATAACCTATTTTGGAAGATCTTCAATAAAAATAAAGACTTTTGATTCAATCGTTATTTATATAGATCCTTATGCAAGTGGGGATTATTCAGAAGTTGCAAATTTTATATTGGTCACCCATGGACATTCTGATCATAATAAAATATCTTTAGTCACAAAAAACGATAAAACTATTATTTTAGGACCAAAAAATGCAGTAAATGGTCAATATACTATTGTAAATGAAAACCAGTCATTGAATTTTGGTTCTATAACAGTTGAAACAATTGCTGCATATAATAAAAATCATCCAAAAGGAACTGGTTTGGGTTAAATAATAACCTTTGGCAACTTCAAATTTTACCATGCAGGTGACACTGATTTAATTGATGAAATGAAACAGCTTGAATCAAAGCATATAACAATTGCAGCATTACCATGTGATGGTTTTTACAATATGGGTCCGAAAATGGCATCAGAAGCAGCTAAAATAACTAAACCACTATACCTAATGCCAATTCACTCAGACCCATATGGATTATTTAATGAAGAAAATATTAAGCTTCTTACTTTTGAAAATATACTTATATTAAAACCAAACCAAACAATAAATATTAATACTCTTCAGAAATAGCAAAAATATAAATTTAAAAGATAATTTAATAATTTTTAGTCGATCGTGTGAATTACAAATCCCGATCTTAATTTAGGTTCAAACCATGTAGATTTTGGTGGCATGACTTGATTGGCATCAGCAACCTTTATAAGATCATTTATGTCTGTAGGATACATAGAAAAAGCAACCTTATAACCTTTATTTTTAACTAAATTTTCGAGTTCACCTGTCCCTCTTATGCCACCAATAAAAGATATTCTTTTATCTGTTCTTGGATCTTTAATACCTAAAATAGGATCAAGAATATTATTTTGCAAAAGCGCAACATCAAGTGAATTAACAGGATCATCTGGAATTAATGATTTTTTAAAAGTAAATTCATACCATTTATTATCGATAAAAATCATTACCGAATGTTTTTTTGAAGGCTCAGTTTTTGATGTTTCTTTTATATCTCCAAGCTCTTTAAGTTTTGCTATAAATTGTTCAGTTGTCAGACCATTCAAATCTTTAACAGCTCTATTATAAGGTAGAATCCTGAGATGACTTGAAGGATAAATAACTGCCATAAAATAGTTATATGATTCTTCACCCGTATGATTTGGATTTTGTTTTTCAAACTCTTTTGCAGCATTTAATGAAGATGCTGTTCTATGATGGCCATCAGCAATATAAAGAATCTCTATCTTTTTAAATTCATCCTCTATTATCTTATTAATCTTTTCATCATCACAAACCCATACCTTATGGATTACTTCATTTTCATCCTTTACAAAATATTCTGGTTCATTTTTTTTAATGAATTCGGAAATTGTTTTTTCAATTTTATCATGGTCTTTATATGTCAAAAAAACAGGTTCTGTATGTGTTTTAGTAATAATAATGTGATTGGTTCTATCAACCTCTTTTTCTTTTCTGGTAAATTCATGTCTTCTTATAGTACCATTTTCATATTCCTGTACCTTTACTGCAGCAAATAAACCAAGTTGCCTTTTCCCTCTCCATGTTTCTTCATAAAAATAATAACATGGTTTTGTATCTTTAATTAGAATTTTTTCTTTTATATATTCCTCGATCTTCATCTTGGCATTTAAGTATATTTGTGCATCATGTTCATCGACAGAATCCGGTAAATCTAAGTCACTTCTTGTGACATGTAAAAAACTATAAGGTTTATTTTCAGCAAGTTTTCTTGCTTCATCTCTATCCATAACATCATAAGGTGCACAATGAAATTGTTCTACTATATTTTTAGCTGGTCTTAACCCCATAAAAGGCTTGGCTGTAGCCATATTAACTCCTTTTAATATTATTTATCTAACTTATTAAACATATTCTAATTTTTTTGTAAATAAAAGATTGATTTATAATAAAAAGCTTAAAATATTTGTTTTAAAACTTCTTATAATAATAAATAATTATTTTTACTAAATAATTATTTTTTAAATAAAGATTCAATTTCCTTTGCATATTTTTCATAAACTACATTTCTTCTAACTTTCAAAGTTTCTGTAAATTCTATTCCAACTGTAAATTCATTTGGTAAAAGATAAAATGCTCCAATTAACTCATATCTTTTAAAACCATTACTATAAGAAATAAGCCTTTGAATTTCTTTTTGTATTATAATTCTGGTATTTTCATATTCATTAAGATCTTTTAAGCTTTCAAATTTTATGCCTTCTCTTTCCTTAAAAAGAATATTAAAGTTTTCCAGATCAGGAACTATTAAAGCTCCTAACATTCTTTTATCCTGTCCTACGACTACAGCAGTTTTTATATATTGAGATTCCATTAGCTTTTTCTCTATAGGCTCGGGTTCAATATTTTCTCCACCAAGAAGGACTATAGTATCCTTTGCTCTTCCAGTAATCTGAATATAACCTCTAATATCCATTCGCCCAATATCTCCAGTATTGAACCATCCATCTTTTAATACTTTATTTGTCTGTTCTTCCATTTTATAATAACCTTTCATTACAAGAGGACCTTTAATATGAATTATACCTTTCTTACCAGGACCAAGTTTATTTCCGTTTTCATCTCTTATTTCAATCTCTGTTTTTGGCACCCAATCTCCTATGGTATAAATAGTAGGTTTTAAAAATCGTCTAACACTTACAACAGGTGAAGTCTCAGTAAGACCGTATCCTTCAAGCAATTTAATTCCTATCGCATTGAAAAATTCATCTATATGCTTTGGAAGTGCACCACCACCTGATATACCGCACTTAAAACCGCTTCCAAGTTTAACTTTTACTTTATTAAATATCAAAACTGAACCTAAAAGGAATAAAGGATATGAAAATAGATAACATAGAAAATTCCAGGGCATCATCACCAAATTTTTAAAATACTCATCTTTAGAAAAAAATGGAATCTGTTCATTTAATGCTATTTTTTTTCTAAACCAGAATCTCGCTATAGATTGAAAGAAAAGAAAAAGTTGATATTTTACTTTTCCGCTATTCTTTAATGTTCTAAGAAGACCCTCATAAATACCTTCCCATACCCTTGGAACTGAAACCACATATTGAGGATTCTCTATAGATAGGTCTTTTAATAGTATAGAAGGAATTGGTTTAGAATAAATGATAAAACCTCTGACATTTAAAACAGTATATTCTACAGTCCTCTCAAAAGCATGCCAGGCTGGTAATATCGCTAAAAATTTATCTTTTGCAACTATTTGTGCCATTTCGGGCATACCAGTGACATTTGAACAAATACTTCTATTTGTAAGCATTACCCCTTTGGGAGTACCTGTAGTACCACTGGTGTAAATTATTGTCACCACATCTTCTGGTTTAATTTCATTAATAATTTGTTCGATTTTTATTTTCATAATTACTTAAAAGCATCAAACCTTTTTCACTTACTTCGTTAAAATAAATAAAAGGAACATCTGATTCTTCCAGTTCACCTTCAATTAATACAACAAGTTTTTGCGGTTGAATCTGATTTGCAATATTTGAAAATTTTCTTAAAACACCTGGGTTTTCACTCACAGTTGCACTAACTTCAGCTTGATTTAAAATATATTTCATCTCATCAACAGAAACATTTGACCCTCTTGGAACATCAATAATACCTAAAATTTGACAGGCTAAATCTACTAAAAGCCATTCCAATCTATTGTCTGAAAGCAAAGCAAGTTTGTCTCCCTTTTTTAATCCTATTGAAAGAAAATAAGCTGCAATCGCATAAACTCTTCTTTGAAGTTGTTTGTATGTCAGTAATAGTTCTCCATTATCAGTTTTATATTTTACAGCTGGAAGATCCGGTTCTCTTAACTTGAAATCATAAACCATTTGGGCAAGAGTAAAAGTGTTCTTAATACTTGAATAATCAAATTTGTTTTTCATAAAAACCTCTTTCATTTATTTTAGCTAAATTTTTTGAATTTACTAAAATTAAAATTCCTTATTTATTTAGTTTTGTTTATCATCTATATAATTTTGTTTATCCGTCATAATAATAAACTTAATAATCAATAATTACCTGTTGTTAAGATATCTGAAATTATACTGCAAATTTCATCAAATAATTTTTCTCTATCTATAGGAGATTCATTTTCAATAAAATAAGAGTCTATAAGCCTTGATATTACCGAATTCAAAATATATAATAATGATTCTTCTGAATAATTGGGTGTTAAGATAGATAATTTTTTAAAATTATGGATTAACCTATATGTTAAAAGAGTAGAAAACAGTTTAACTACCTTAAGAAGTTCGTTTCTAAATGGTATAGACAAATCATAAATTGAACGTAGATAAAAATTATAGATGTTTTGATGTTGCTGATAAAAATTGTATATAAATCTAATTGCTTCCTTAATTATCTCTTTTGGTTCAATGCTATTAAACTTAAAACTATTTAATTCCTTTTTAAAAATAGATATAGAATATTCTAAAACCTGCTTAAAAAGATTTTCTTTACTTTCATAATAATTAAAAATAGTTCCTTTAGATATTTTAGCAAGCTTTGAAATATTGTTTGTAGATGCTTTTTCATAGCTATGTTGAGAAAATTCAATTAGGGCTGCTTCAAGAATTTTAGCTCGTGGATTTTCTAACTTTTGTTTCATTAAAATACCAATGATATTTATGTTTTTGACCAGTTGGTCACTTCTTACAGAAAATAAAATATTAATTTAATTTGTCAAGAAATGTAAAATGATGATTTTTATAATAGATAATTGTTATAATGTAATTTTTATAATTTAAAATAGATAATTCCTATAATTTAAAAATCGAAAGTTGTAGTTTATATGAATATATAATCTATTAAATGTAATAATAGTTAATCTCGTCCTTCAAGGTATTTTTGATATGCAGGAGCCGAAGATTCTTCTTCTTCATAATTATCTTCAAACATTTTTTTGAATTCATATGGTTTATCTTTAAATATTTTTAATATTGCTGGATCAAATCTACCTTCTTCTTCTTCTGTTATTATTGTATAAGCTTGATCAAAAGAAAATTTGGGTTTATATACTCTTTTTGCCATAAGGGCATCGAAAACATCAGCTAAAGAAACTATTCTTGCTGATAAAGGTATCTCTTCCTCTTTTAATCCGTATGGATAACCTTTACCATCCCATCTTTCATGATGACTGAAGCAGATTTCTTTACCTATTCTTAAAAAATCAGAAAACTGAAGCATAGATTCGGCTTCTTCCAAAGTTTTACCACCAATTATTGTATGAGTTTTAATAATTTCAAATTCACTTGTAGTAAGTTTACCAGGTTTAAGCAAGATACTATCAGGTATTCCTACTTTTCCAATATCATGTAAAATAGATGAATGATATATAGTATCGATGAAATTTGAATCTATCTTATAAATATCTGAGGTTTCTGCAAGTTGCTCAGTAATAAATTTACAGTAGTTCATAATCCTTAAAAGGTGTTTTCCAGTTTCTGTATCTCTAGATTCAGCAAGTTTAGCAAGAGCAAAAATTGTAACATTTCTTGTATTAACAACTTCCTTCACTTTTAAGGATATAAGTTCATTCATATATTTATTATAAGTTATAAGTTCATTTTGCATCGAAATAAGTTGAAGATGATTTCTAAGTCTTAAGACTAATTCTTTAGGATTAAATGGCTTTGTTATATAGTCAACAGCACCTGCTTCAAAACAAGCAAATTTTGTATTTGTATCTTCTATTGCAGTAATCATAATAACAGGAATATTAGAATATTCAGGTGAATTTTTTAATTCTTTTAAGTACTCTATGCCACTTTTATTAGGCATAATTATATCTAAAAATATTAGATGTATCATCTCTTTTTTTAAAATATCATCTGCTTGATTAAAATTTTCAGCTATAAAAATTTTTACAGTAAAATTTTTATTGATAACGGCAGAAAGAATATATAGATTATCTTTATTATCATCAATCAATAAAATATTCATTTTTTTCCCTACATTTTTATTAAAAATTATTTTATAAATCTCTACCTAAAAACATAAAAAAGCAAATACTATATAAATTGACAGTGAATAATTTAAAATTAAATTTTTAATCTTTTATATAACCATTTTAAAATCTTATTTTATTAAATCAACTTTTTTAAAACATAAAATCGAATTTTGTTATTCATTTTTTTTGCTTTCAAATAATAATTCGAAGAAAAAAAGGCAAAAGTTGAGCAAAATTTTTCTTCATCTTCAATATACCATGCATCATTATAATATTTTGAATAGCATTTTATTTCTTTTAATTGCTGATCTATAAAATCCTGATACCATTTATTATCTGTTATTATGATACAAATTCCTTCTTTTTTCAAAATTTTATTTACTTTGCATAAGAAATCTTTTGTTACCAATCTTCTACTTGCGTGCCTTCTTTTAGGCCAGGGATCGGGGAAATTTATATAAATAATATCAAAAAAATCATCTTTAAAATAATTTATCGCTTCCTGAATGTAAGCATTGATAAATTTACAATTGTATAATTTTTTATTATAGGCTTTTTTTAATGCTCTAAGAATAGCATTTTCGGCATAATCTACACCAATAAAAAATGTCTTGACCTCTATTTGTGCATAATTTACAAGAAAATCGCCCGTTCCGCAACAAAATTCTAAAACAAATTTATCATAATTGTTTTTTAAAAGATTCAAATTTTCAAGATCTGAAATTTCTAAATTTGCAAATTTTCTTTGTTCCTTAGTGATTGAAACATTTCTTAATCTTCCCTTCATTTTAAACCTTATTTATTGAAATATTTATTGTACTTTATTTACAAAGAGCTTATATTCACTAATCTACTAAAATTATTTTATGAATTAATAATATTTTTTTATTTATATTTGTATTTTACAATAACTTTGTTATTATAAATTTGTAATTGGCAGCAATTTAATCATTCATATATTTTTGTTTTTTCAACTATAATATATAAAATGAGAAATAAAAAAGAAATAAAAGATAAAATTTTAATCGGTTTAATTACTGCGACAAATGAAGAATATCAATCAATATATAATATAATAAAAAAAACTGGAATTTTATTATTTAATAGTAAAGATAAAACATCTCCTTTTCCATATTTTTTTTCAGAATTCGATTTTTTTGGAAATGATAAAAAACTCAAAATAAATCTAATAACAATAAAAAGTGGTTATGGGAAATTAAATGCTATAAGTGCTGCAACTTTTTTGATAGAAAGATATAAAGTCGATTTTCTTATAAATTTTGGAGCCTGTGGAAGTCTAACAAAATTGAATTTTGATAAAAGTACAAAAGTATTAAAAACTCCTTCACTAAAAATAGGTGATTTCGTTATCCCTAAAATTCTTTATGAATCTTCATATATTTCTTTTAAGATAAATCAGGAAAACAAAGATATAAAAACAAATGAAGAAAACAAAGATTCAAAAAAAGAAAAGAGTGAAAATGGAAAAATTTTTGTTGGACTTAATAGAATTGAAAGTATTATTCATAAAAGCATTATAAATAAATATGATTTTGTAAAAGAAGTCAAAGGCTGTTCTTCAGATATGGATGTTGATAGTATGGAAAAAAGAGATTTTCTAAGGATTTTTTTTGGTGCAGATATTTGCGATTGGGAATCATTTTCAATAAGAAAAGTTGCTCATCTATGGAAAATACCTTCTCTTATTTTTAGAGTTGTTTCAGATTATGCAAATGAATCTTTTTTAATTGATTATAAAGAAAATCTTATAAATATATTAGATAATGGTGCAAATTTTCTTTTACATGAAATTTTACCTATGACTTGCAAAATTTTAATTTCAGAATTAAATTTTTAATAGCTATAGAAAAAATAGTGTAAAGAGGTATGTCATGACTTATAAGATGCTTATTATTAATCCAGGTTCTACTTCAACAAAAATTGGAATTTTTGAAGATGAAAAAGAAGTAAGTTCTCAAACTTTAAGGCACTCTGTTGAGGAATTAAAACCATATCCTACTATAATAGACCAGATTGATTTTAGAACAAATATTATAGAAGAATATCTAAAATCTCAAAATATTGAACTAAATTCATTTTCAGCTATCGTTGGAAGAGGCGGACTTCTTAAACCTATTGAATCTGGAACATATGAAATAAATGAAAAAATGCTTGAAGATTTAAAATCATGTAAATATGGAGCACATGCTTCTAATCTTGGAGCATTAATTGCTTATAAGATTGCAAAACAAGCAGGCTGCCCATCTTTTATAGTTGACCCTGTGGTTGTAGATGAACTATGCGATGAGGCGAGAATATGTGGACATCCATTAATTAAAAGAATCTCCATTTTTCATGCATTAAATCAAAAAGCAGTAGCTAGATCTGCAGCTAAAGCTTTAGGTAAAAAATATGAAAAGGTTAACCTGGTTGTTGCCCATCTTGGTGGAGGAATTTCAATCGGTTCTCATCGTAAAGGCAAGGTTGTTGATGTAAATAATGCATTAGATGGTGAAGGTCCATTTTCACCAGAAAGATCAGGGACACTACCTGCAGGGCAGTTATTGGAACTTGCTTTCTCTGGCAAATATAGCCATAATGAAATGAAAAAGATGTTGACAGGAGAGGGTGGACTTATTGCTCACCTTGGAACAAATGATGTAAGGGAAGTGGTTAAAAAAATAGAAAATAATGATAAGCAGGCTGAATTGATACTAAAATCTATGTGTTTCACAATTGCTAAATATATATTTGCTGCTTTTACATCTTTATATGGAGAAGTTGATGCCATAGTTATTACTGGTGGCATTGCACATAATAATGAATATATTATTGAACCAATTAAAAAATATCTTGGAAAAATTGCTCAAAATATTCCAATTTTAGTATTCCCTGGAGAAGAAGAACTACCCGCACTTGCAGCAGGTGCTTTAAGAGTATTAAAAGGTGAAGAAAGGGCTAAAATTTATGAATGAAAGAATTAATAATAAATCAAATAAAATTGCAGTGTTTGGTAACATCTTAAAAGAAGGCTTAAAAAAGCTTTATGAAAAATATGAAGTAGAAATCTATCCCGAAAATGACATAGGCACAGAAGAACAGTTTTTGCAGAAGGTCGAAAATTGTGTAGCAATTATAACATGGTTTACACATAAAATTAGTAAAAATATAATTGAAAAACTAAATGGCATAAGGGTTATTGCAAATTATGCTGTTGGTTTTGATAATATTGACATTAAGGCTGCAACTACTGCTGGTATTGTAGTTCTTAATACACCCGATATTTTGACAAATGCAACTGCAGAAACCGCTGTTCTTCTTACATTTGCATGTGCCAAAAGGGCTAAAGAAGCTATATTATGCGTATTAACTGGAAATCTTGAAGATGTTAGCCCTTCTTTTATGCTTGGTAAAGATATAATTGGGAAGACAGTTGGTGTAATTGGTGCTGGAAGAATAGGAAAAAAATATGCCCAGATGATGCATAGTCTTGGGTGTAATGTTATTTATTATAATAGAAGCAAGAAAGATGATCTTGAAAGTATTGGAATAAAATATGTAGAACTTGAATACCTACTGAAAAATTCCGATATTGTATCTCTTCATCTTCCATTAAATGATGAATCAAGAAATTTATTAAACTTGGAAAGACTTTCTATGATGAAAGATGATGCTATACTTATCAATACAGCAAGAGCTGCAATTATAGACGAAAAGGCTCTTATTTCCCTTCTTGAAAAAGGAAAATTTTTCTCAGTTGGTCTTGATGTATATAATAATGAACCATATCCAAACCCAAAACTTCTTGAATTTTCCAATGTAATAATATTACCTCATATTGGTTCTGCAACTTATGAAACAAGACTTAAGATGGCTGAATTCTTAAGTGAAACTTTGATAACAGCACTTGAAGGGAATTTAACTCAACTTAAAAATATTGTGAATAAGGAAATCATAGAAGAAATAAAAAGATAAATATAAAGATTTTCTTTTAATTATTATAAACATTTTTTGAATTTTAAGTATTTAATTTTAAGTATTTAATTGTTTTTTAATAATTTGTCTTCTTTAAGCACTTGAAATTAATTTTTTTTTTATCCATTTTTAAGACTTTGCAGTCTTTTTAGTTCAGCAGTTAAATATTGAACCTGATCTTTTGCAATTATTTGAGCTATATTAAGTGCCTTTGTGATATAATAAATTGCATTTTCTATATTATTCATATACTCATAAATTTTTGCAATTAACTTGCAATCCTCTAAAATATTGTATTGATTCTCCGAAATTTTATCATAATCAAGTGCTTCTAAAGCATATTGAAGGCTTTTTGAAAATTCCTTTTTATTCAAATAACATTGAGCAATATTATATGCATTGTTTGCAAGCTGAATATAATTTTTTAGTTTTTTATTAATTTTATAAGCTTGATTTAAATAAACCAGGCTTTCATCATAATTTTTTAACTTTAAAAATAAAAGACCAATACCATTTAGTGCGATTGCCTTATCTAAATCATTTTTTGCTGAATTTATAGCTTCTTTATAGTTTGCTATAGCATTATCAATATTATTTTTTATTTCATAGTATTTAGCATATTGAAAAAATATCTGTGAATAATACTTTTCCATTTTTTCTTTTTCGCAAATCTTTTTTACAAAAACAAGATAAGGATAAGCAAGATCCAATTTATTTAAAAATAGATATGTTTCAATTAACTTTAATGAAGATTTAATAATCCGTTCGGTATCATCTATGGTAATAGAAAGCTCATAAGCTTCTATAAATGCATTAATAGCCTTATCCATCTGATTATTATTAAAATAACCTATACCCTGACCAACAAGATAATCTATTTTCTTTTTAATATCATTTCTAATAGTTGGATTTTTTGCAGAACAACCAAAAGAATAAATTAATATTAATAAAACCAGAAATAAATAAATATATTTAATTACTTTACTGCTATTTTTTTTCATATTTATCTCTTTATATTTTTTATTTTTTATTTGTTTTCCTTATATCTTTAATCCTTATTTCTTTAATCTTTATTTATTTATTTTTTATTTCTTTATTTTTTATTTTTTTATTTTGTATTTCCTTATTTTGTTTCATAAAGTTCTATCTGCCTTGAGTTTGAATGGATGTAGAACTACTGGTGTTTTTTGGTACTAAAGGAATATTTTCAAGAACATATTTTAATTGAATAAGATTCTGTTTCGCAAGTTCTAAAAGTTCTTTTATATCTTCTGGAAGATTATCAAGCCCGTTAAGTAATTTATCAATCCTGGCTTCTATAATAGAAAGATCTGAGAGTATCTTAGGTAAATCTGAATTTAACTTTGTAGTAATGTTTTTGGCATCTACACTCACATCTTTGAAATTCGCAAGTGTTGGTGTCAAAAGATCCATTGTGGAATTAACTTTATTTAATAAATCAAATATTTTTTTTGCTGTCTCAGAATCACCTTTTCCATTAAGAGAGGAAGCTAAATTTTTAAGCTCAAAAGAAGTATCCCTTAAATTTAATAAGGTAAGATTTATTACAGGTTTTAATTCAAGTATCATATCTATAACTTGAGAAGCCTTTGCTGTTAGATCATCTTGTTTTGGCATATTCTCAGAAATCTTAAATAAAATATCCTGCCCCAAAGGCATATCTGAAGAAAGGACCTCTGAATGATTGGGCAAAATTAAACATTTTTGATCTGGGATAAAGCTAATAGTAAGACCCGAAGAACCAAGTAAGCTTGAAGACATCTTTATAACCGTATCATAACGAATAAGCTGGATATATTCTTTATAAATGACAAAATCTACTCTGGTTCTAAAGTCCGTTAATAGTTTAACTTTTGTAACTTTACCTATATTAAAACCTTTAAACCTTATAGAAGCACCAACAGTAATTCCCTTGCTATCTTCAAAAAAGGTGTAATAATATCCTTTTTTTTCAAAAGTTCTATTCCCTTTTATAATAAAGGCAAAAATGGCTATTAGTAATATTGTCCCAAAAATTATAAAAAATGCAGCTAACTTTTGAGTTTTTGAAAAAACAAATGGCATATCTACCTCTTATATTTCAATCATAGCTTTTATTTCTTCATTCTTTTCTGATTTAAGATTTTTTATTGGACCAGAAAAGATGATTTTTCTATCTTTTAGAATTATTATCTTATCAGCAAGCTTATCAAACAAATGTACTCTATGAGTCGAGATTATAAGAGTAGAGCCTTTTTCTTTTAAATTTTTTATCTCTTTTATCATCTTTTGAACAAGAATTTGATCTAAGTTTTCTAAAGGTTCATCAAGTATTATAAGCTCAGGTTCATCTAAAATAGCTCTTATGAAACTTATTATCATCTGAATTCCATGACTAAGCTGCTCAGGTTTAAAATTCATAGTGTATTTTAAGTCAAAATAATCAAGATAATTACTTATTTTATTTAAAATTTGATCTTCTTTTAGGTTTGTATTATATCTATAATAAAGAGCAAGATTATCAAATATATTTAAGTTATTGATAAGGGCAGCATCCTGAAATAAAAATCCGGTTTTTCTATGATAATCAAGCATCTGTTTTTTTGAAAACAATGCTATTGATTTTCCATCTATTAAAATTTCTCCTGAAGTTGGAAGTTTAAGACCGGCAATTAACTTTAAAAAAGTAGTTTTACCTTCTCCCGCAATTGATGTTATAATATTGCAAGAACCTTTTTCAAAACTTTCATTAATTGATTCTAAAATAATTTCATCCTGATAAGAAAAAATTAAATCTTTAATCTCTATGAAAGCCAACTTTATAAACCTGCCATTAATTTTCTTTTTAATATTTTTAATATATAATATTAAAATATACTTTTTGATATATCTTTTAATATATTTTTTTCAAAATGAATTTTTTAATTCTTTCTTTATAATATATATTTTCCAAAATATACTTTTCAAAATATTTTATAAAATAAATAAATTAGACATAAATTAAAATTGTTATAATTATATCAAAAATAATCGTAAAAATTATACATTCCATTACTGTCTTAGTAGTCGCAACAGGTATTGTGGTAGAAGATTTAACCTGAAAACCATTATAAATTGGAATAGCTGAAATAAACAAGCCAAAAAGCATACTTTTTAATAGACTTGAAAATATATCTGCAAAAGTTATTGTACTCATTATATAATTAAAAAATATATCGAAAGACAAACCTATTGTAATAAAAGAAACTAGAAAACCACCAATTATTGCAATAGCATCAAAACAGATGGTTAATATAATTAGAGCGAAAGTAACTCCCATTATTCTTGGGAAAATTATAAAAGTAAGAGGATCTATTCCCATCATTTCAAGTGCATCTACCTGATTTGATACTACCATATTTCCTATTTCACTTGCAATAGCTGTGCTTGATCTACTTATAACTATGAATGCTGTTATTAAAGGACCTAATTCTCTTATTATGACTATTTTTAATATTTCGCCAATAAACTCCTGACCACCAATCTTAGATAACTGAGTAAACACCTGAATGACTGTAACTGCTCCTAATGCTAAAGCCACTATACTTATCAATCTTAGGGCAAGATTACCGGTAAAATAAACCTGATTGAAAAAATTTTTATTAATTATAGATTTATTTCTTTTTTCTCCAAAATAAGCGGGCATTGAATAAACAATAAGACCACAAATTCCACCAATATATTTTGAAAATAATTTTAAATCAGTATTTGTCTTTTCTATTATTTTTTTTAATTTCATTTTACATTTTTTTTATTTGTTTGAAATATATTATTTTATATATATTTAAACTCAAATTTCTAACTTAATTATAGAAAAATTATTAATTTTATCAAGTAAATAAGAATTTTTAATTATATCAGTTTTTTATCTTTGTTTTATCAATATTATTTATTCTATTTGGCAAAATTTGAGATATAATAACTGAAAAAAGCATTAAAAAAGAACCGAATATTCTTATTATATTTGTTGATTCTTTTAATATTAAAATCCCTCCAATAAAAGCAAAAAAAGATTCAAGACTCATTATAATTGAAGCTAATGCGGGATGAGCTTTCCTCTGTCCAACTATCTGCAGGGTATAAGCTACTGAGATTGATAATATCCCTCCATATAAAATAGGGTATTTTGCAAGCATTATTTTTTCAATAATATTTTTATCCTTTATCTCAAAAATTAAAGCAATAAAAATAGAAATTATTCCACAAATAAAAAATTGACCTACTGCAAGTATCAAATTATTTATCTTATTTGAATAATAACTTATTATCATGATATGAATAGCCCAAAAAATTGCACCAATTGCAACAATAATATCACCTTTATTTATGGAGAATTTGCCTTCTGAACTTAATAGATATAATCCAATGAAAGAAAATATTGCAGAAATAAAATAGATGATATTGGTCTTCTTCTTTATCATTATGGATAAAAATGGAACAATTATCACATATAAACCTGTAATAAAACCCGCATTTCCTGCAGAAGTAAAAACAATACCTATCTGCTGAAGATTTGCTGCAATAAATAAAATAAGTCCTGTTATCAAAATCCCCAGAATATCATTTTTATTTAATTTTAATTTTGTATTTTTTGGCTTAAAAAGAAATATTAGTGGAAATAAGGTCAAGGCACCAAGCAAAAACCTTATCCCATTATATGTAAAAGGTTTTATATAATTCATCCCTACTCTTTGAGCGACAAAAGCAAAACCCCATATAGCAGCTGTTATAAGAAGTAAAAACTCAGAAAAAAATGTAAATTTATACATAAAACCTCATTTTTTATAAATGAAATCTTTTAAAATCAATTTGACAAGAAAAAAAAAGATATCATTCTCTTTTTTAGATTAATTTTAAATTGTTATCGAATTTTTTATTTATTTTTATTTATTATGAAAATGAAAAAGTTAATTTCAACAACTCGTTATAAAGATAGTTTGGGCCATTTTTATATTCTTGATAATGCGGGTTCTATAATGCCCGCTGTATCTGATACAACTTATACCTCTCTTTTTTGTTTCACCTGTAAGCTTAAAGAAAAAGTAGAAAAAGAAAAACTTCAGATTGCTTTAGAAAAAACTATCAAAAGGTATAAATATCTTTATTGCAAGCTAAAAAAAGGACTTTTCTGGTATTATCTTGAAGAGATAGACAAAAAACCAAAAATCGAAGATGAAGTTGAACCTATTTGCACAAATTATTCTATATTTACTTCACCACTTTTTAGAGTAAGAGCAAAAGATAGAAGAATTAGTGTTGAATTTTCGCATGCTTTAACAGATGGAACAGGGGCAATTGAATTTTTAAAAACCTTATTATATGAATATTTCAATATTTTAGGCTACAATCTTCCTTCAACCAATATTACCGTTGCATCATCACCTATAGATCCAGAAGAATATGAAGATGATTATAAAAGATATTATGAACAAAATATTCCTAAACCAGATCCACTTCCTATAGCTTTTCATATACCAGGGAAAATACTACCAAAGCATATATATAGAGTTATTTTTGGATATTGTGATGTCGATCAGGTCTTAAAAGTTGCTAAATCCAAAAATCTAACCCTGACAGAGTTTTTATCTGCAATTTATATTTATAGCCTTCAGAAGATTTATTTTTCAATAGATGAAAGAAAAAGAAAAAGATACTCTCCTTTTATCGCATTTGAAACACCAATTAATCTCAGAAAGATTCATCCTTCAAAAACTATGAGAAATTTTTCCCTGTTTTTAATTTCAAAACTTGATTGCAGGATGGGTCAATATACCTTGGATGAAATATTTGAGCTAACTCATCTTCAAATGCAAATTGAACTTAAGAAAAAAGAACACCTAAAAATGATTAAAAGAAATGTTGCCAGTGAATATATATTTGCTTTACGTCTTGTGCCTTTATTTTTAAAAGTTTTAGTCCTAAGATCCGCATTTTATTATCTTGGTGATGGCTTAATTTCTGGTTTTTTATCAAATATTGGACAGATAAATCTTGACCAAAAGTATTTTGAACATATTGAACATTTCGATTTTATTCCTGCACCTGGTAAAGCATCCAAGACAAATTGCTCAGTCGTTTCATTTAAAAATATACTATCAATAGCTTTTGGAAGTAGAACTGAACAAAAAGATTTGGAAAGAATCTTTTTTAGCACTCTTGTCTCACTTGGGATCAATGTGCATGTAACAACAAAATTATGAACTATAATAATTATAATAATATATTGAAAATTTTATTTATTAATTGAGTTTTATAGGAGCGGATTATGCCATATTGCTATAATTGTGGAGTTAGACTTGATGATGATGCAAGCTATTGTCCACTTTGTGGCGCAAAAATTCCTGTTAATAAAAAACAAGATGATCAATCTATTAAGTCAAATGATATAGAAAATAAAATAAATATAAAAAATAAAATAGATATAGAAAATAATACAGAAATAGATAAAAATAATTCTATTTATCCTTCATATGAAAAATCATCTGAAAAACAAAAATTGACATCTATAATTGAAATAATTAGTGTTAGTTTTATTATTTCAATAATATCAATTGTCTTAATAAATTTTATTTTGGAAGGGAAAATTACATGGTCAAAAATACCTTCTGTAACGATATTTTTTACTTGGCTTATTATTGCATCTATACTTATTTTTTATAAAAAGATAATATATAGCTTTTTATTTATATTTCTTTCTATTTTTGGTTATTTAATATCTTTGGATAGTCTTGATAAAAAGATTGGTTGGTCATTTACTTATGCTCTTCCAATATTAATTTCCTGTTTAATCATATTTTTTTTATTATTCCTTCTTACAACAAAGACAAAACAAAAAGGATTAAATCTAATAGCTTATTATCTTATTGGTGGATGTTTAATCTGCTTTGCCATAGATTTAATAATAAATTTTAATATTTCGAGCTTTTTTTTAATAACATGGTCAAAATATGTTAGTTTTGCAGTTATTCCTATGTCTTTATTTCTTTTATATATACATCATAGATTTGTAAAAAAACTTCCTGGAAAAAGAATTTTCAGGATTTAAAATTTTAGTTATCTGGTTTATCAATTTTAAATTCCAAAGATAAGCTTATGTAATTATAAAAATAAATAGATTGTAAATAAATTTAAGGTATTTATTAAAATAATTAGATTATAAATAAATTTATGGCAAATATAAATATATTTTTTAATAATGAATGAATTTTTAATAAAAAAAATTTAGGAGAATTTATGAATAAGAAAATCCCATTTTCACCACCCGATATTTCAAGGTTGGAAATAAAGAAAATAAATAAAGTATTAAAATCGGGTTGGATAACTACTGGTCCAAATGTTATAGAATTTGAAAATAAAATAAAAGAATATTGTAAGACAGATTTTGCCATTGCTTTAAATAGTGCAACTGCTGCAATGGAACTTCTACTTAGAATACTTGATGTTGGGCCTAATGATGAAGTTATAACAAGTTGTTATACCTATGCTGCAACTGCAAATGTCATAGTTCATAGAGGGGCAAAACCTGTCCTTGTGGATGTAGAAAAAGACAGGTTTCAGATGGATTTACTAAAACTTGAAAAAGCTATTACAGATAAAACAAAAGTCATTATGCCCGTTGATTTTGGCGGTGTTCCAGAAAGATATGATCAAATAAAAGATATTTTAACAAAAATAGGTAGAGAAGATATAGTTATCCTTGCTGATTCAGCTCATTCCTTTGGTTCAAAATATAAAGGAAATATCATAGGAACTCAAGCAGACTTTCATACATTTTCTTTTCATGCTGTTAAAAATCTTACTACAGCCGAGGGTGGTGCAATAGTATTCAATAAAAATAATATTAAAATTAAAAATTCAAATGTTAATCTTGTTTTAGATGAAAATTTGCAGAAAAAGATGAAAATAATCGCTCTTCATGGCCAATCAAAAGATGCCTTTGCAAAGTTAAAACCAGGTGCATGGGAATATGATATAATAGCTGATGGATTTAAATGCAATATGACTGATATAATGGCAGCTTTTGGGCTTGGACAAATTGAAAGATTTGACATGATGCTCAATAAAAGAAAAAAGATTCATGATATTTACTCAGAATACTTAAAAGAATATGATTGGGCAATTTTACCTTTTGATAAAGATGAACAAGGGACAAACTCAAACTACCATCTTTATCCACTTAGAATAAAAAACTTCACGCTTGAAAAAAGAAATAAACTAATAATAAATATGGCTGAAAAACAGATTGCAACAAATGTTCATTTTATTCCTCTTCCAATGTTCAGTTTTTATAAAAGTCTTGGATATAAGATAGAAGATTATCCAAATGCTTTTAATCAATTTGAAAATGAAATATCACTACCAATATATTCTACATTAAAACCGAAAGATGCAAGATATGTTGTTGAAAACTTGATAGATGAAGTAAAAAAGTTAATTACTAACCAATCTTATTAAAAATTTATATAAATTTATTTAAAATTTGTCATGATCTAAAATATTTTTTATCTCAATATACGCTCTAAATAAGGAATCTGTTAAATTATATATCTTAGCAGAAAATAAAGACAGTTTTTCAATATTTTTCAATCCATCATTTAATGCAAAAGTTTGTTCGTCCATAGAATTAGTTATTTCAGTTAATGCTTGCCCTATTTTTTTCCCGGTAACATTATTTTCATTAAAATTATTTTTGATCTGATTAATATCTATTACCAATGTTTCCATTATCTGACTTATATCATTGAACAAATTATTTATATTATTAAAATTAATTTGAAATTCATTTATTATCCTGCTTATATTATTAGCAAGGTTTTTAGTATTCTCAGATAATTTTCTAACTTCAGTGGATATTATATTAAATCCCGCACCATATTTTCCTGCATGAGCTGCTTCAATTGATGCGTTTATAGCTAATACATTTGTCTCTTCTGCTATATCTTTAATAGATGAAGTAGCTTCAAATACAATTTTTGAATTTTCTATCAATTTATTAAAAGTTTCTTTTGAATTTGTAATTTTATTATATATATTATCAATTTGAGTCGATCTTTCATTGAATCTTTCAACTAAGTTATTACTTTTTTCTAACATTGAACTCATTTCATTTTCAATATTTTTTAAATTTGAATTTATATTTTTATTTGTCGCACTCATTTCTTCAAATGCAGCAAGTATAGAGGAAGTAAAACCTTTCATCGAAGAGACAAAGTTAAATATTAAATCCAGAGAATTATTTGTTATAGTTTCTAAGATAATAGATTTTGAATAATCTGTTGTCAACCTATCGATTACATCAAAAATATTTTTTTTATATTCATTATTTCCTATATTCATAAAATACCCCTAAGATCTTAATTCTTAAGCGATGTAGATATATTTTTAATATATTTTCTCAATTATATCTATACCGCATTTCAAATCATAAAGATAATCTAAAAACTTTTTTACATTTTCATTAGTATATATTGCCCCATGTTGAGGTGCAATCATTTTTATATCATATTTTTTTATATTATCCACAAAATATCTTAATGCCTTATTAGAAGCCATAAATCTTTTATGAAATCCATCAATATTTGGAAGATGATCTTCAAAATTTTCTACAAAAAGATATTTCTTATTTTGAGGAAAAACAGCTGCCCCTATATCGCCAGAAAATAGTATCTTAGAATTTGGATCATAAATTATAAGTTGGCCAGGAGAATGCAAAAAATGAGCGGGAATAACCTGTAAAGGCTGAAATCCCTCAATATTAATTTGTCCACCATTATCTTTTAATGGGTTTATTCTATTTGAGTCAAATATACCAAAATGAGGTAAAAATCTAATCCATTTATCAGAAATTGATACTTTTGCAGAAGTTATGCCTAACCACATTGCTATACCAGAAGAAACATCAGGATCCTGATGAGAATAAAAGATATTTTTAATTTTTTCCAGTGAAATATATTGTGATACTACAGCTACAACTTTTGAAAATGTAGAAACTCCACCAGGATCAAGCAATACACCTTCTTCTTTTGATAATATTAAATATTGATTTGTCTGTATAATCTCTTTTTCAGAATACTTATCCCAACCAAGCCATATGAATTTATAATCTTCAGTTTCGTAAAGTGCTCTGCCTTCAATTATTTGATCATCAAAATTTTTAATCATAAAACCTCCAATCTAATATTTATTTTAACAAATTTTAATTAAACAAAGTTAACTAATCTATATAATAAGAAATTGAATAATTGGCAACTTATTTTATAAATTATTTAATAATTTTTAAAAAATTTTTCTATCATTCCTTTTACTATTTTTTAGGAATATTAAACTTATCTTTATCGAAATCTTCTGAACCGACCCATATATCTATTTTCAAACCATCCCTTGTCTCATTCAAATCTATGTACTTCACCTGCCAGCCAATAAGATCCAACCTTGCTTCTCCAAGAAGATTATTACCTGCTAAATTTCCATAATAACCTGAAAGTTCTGGTCTTTGACCAATTGAAATAGTCCTTTTCAGGTTTTCTATCTCTTTTTTACTTCTTTTCTTATCATCCAAAATTGCAAGATGAATTCCATCTTTTTCCTTATGAAGTGATATAACCATCCTATTTGGATCTTCTTGCAGTATAAAATGAGCAACTTCACTTATTATTTTTACTATCATTTCAACCTGTTTCATATTTTTTCCCTTATTTTATATCTTTTTAAAAAACTTAAATTTTATTTTATAGTATTTTTTTAAGATTTTGTCCTAGAATAACTTTATCTTTTTAATTTTACAATTGAAGCATTTTCAAGCCAATCTATTATTGCCACCAAAAATGTTGCGACAAGCCCTCCTGCAAAGCCATTGTTATAAAGATTAATCCCACCAACCCAACCAGCTGTAAATTGAACAAGAATTAGATGTAAACTGCCAGCAATTAAGCCTGCAATAACACCAAAAGTTCCTGCAATAGGTGCTAATGTTGTTGAAAATAATGTTGCAAGAATTATAGATGGTGAATTCAATTCTATTTGCAACAAAAGTGCGGTTAGGATAACACCAATAACAACAGGAATGCTATTTCTAAGATTTTTACCAAAAGCT
>DAOOKC010000017.1:0-27263 GCA_035385485.1 Exilispira sp. | reverse complement strand
CATTTTTTATATTATTATTTTCATATTCATCTTTAATTATTTTAGTAAATTTCTCTTTTATCATATTTTTTTGCTTTTCAAAATTTAAAGGGAAAAATGAATTTAATTCATTAAATGATTTATCAAAAGTTATGACTATATCAGGAAAAATCTTAAAAAGATTTTCTAAAAATTCTTTTTCTTTTTTAATCTGTTCGTTAGCATTTTGAAGTTCTAATGTTCTTTTTTTTACTAAATTTGTAAGGGTTAATGAGTTTAGTAAAAAAAATATTATAATCACTATTAGTATTGAAAGTATTATAATAATGGTTCTCAACGATAATTGCTTTTTTAACTCTACTCCAAACCATTTATCTTTAAGATTTCTATATACATTTTTTGGAATTGAATTAAAACCATTTTCGACAAATTCTAAAAGAGGTTCATTCCCTTTTCTAACAGCTCTATGAAATTGACCTGTATAAAGATAAAAACCAATCTTATAGTTTTCTAAAATACCATATTTATTTAAATAATAAATTGCACATGGTTCATCAACAGTAAAAACTTTAATCTTTTCTTCTTTTGCCGCAGCAATTATATCTTTGTAATCATTGAAAAATAAAATATTTGTAATTCCATTTTTTTGTAAATATTCAACAGCAGCATCTCCTTTTTTTGCTCCAATTATAAAACCTTTCAAAGAATCATAATCTGCAAGACCCGAAATATTCTTTGAATAAATTATGGGAACTTTAATGTCAAAATAAGGTTTTGAAAAAGTAAAGATTTTTGCTCTTTCTTCAGTAAAAAATATTGTATCTATTATATCTACATTTCCTTCTTTTATAGCATTAAGTGCTTCTGACCATTCTACAGCATATAAAACAACTTTAACTTTAGTTACCCTTTCCCATTCCCTCCATAAATCTACAAGATATCCTTTCAATATGCCATCATCACCCCTAAATATAAATGGTGGATAATTATGATCGATAGCAACCACTATTTTCTCAATGAATTTATTTTGTAAACTATAAAGATTTTGATTATTTAGAATTAAAAATAAAATTAAAAGAATCAAGAATAAAGAAACTATAAAAATCTTATGATAAAATCTTTTATTGGCATAAGTTTTATTAATATTATTATTCATAATAATTCATATAAATAATGATAATAAACAGATTTCCTATATTTTGATTATATTTTACGAGATAAAATAATAAAATCAATATTTTATTAAATCTAAAAAATCAAGAATAATATTAATTTATAAAAATATAAAAAGATTTAAAAAGTGATAGAAAAATTTTGAAATAAAAAGGAAAAATTTTAGATTCTTTATTGGGCCCATCAGGACTTGAACCTGAAACCCATTGATTATGAGTCAATTGCTCTAACCGATTGAGCTATGGGCCCTTTTAAGAAAATATGATGAAAAAAAAGAAAACGGGAGTGACGGGGCTCGAACCCGCGATCTCAGGTGTGACAGACCTGCGCGATAACCAGCTTCGCTACACCCCCAGCTGCTTTTTTTAAATATATTAAAATTTTCTTTTGTCAAGTATTTTCAACAATTTTCTTTTTTTCCCAATTCCCTTTTCGATAATAGAAATACGCTAAAATAGCTCCAAAAAACCATGCAATAGGTATTCCCCACCAGATACCAACAGTACCAAATTTTCTAGAAAGAAGATAAGAAAGAGGAACTCTCATAATCCATAAAGAAATTAATGTATTAAACATGGGAACAAGTGTATCACCTGCTCCTCTTAGTGCTCCATTAAATGTAAACATTATTGAAAAGAAAAGATAAAAGCTTGCAACAATTTTAATATAGTCTTGACCAATTTTCTGAACTTCTAAATCTTTAGTAAATATTAAAAGAAGATATTTGCTAAATATTATAATTAAAAAACCTAAAAAAACTGAAATTGATGCTGAGTAAATAAAGGTCTTTTTAACCCCTTCTTTTACCCTATCTATTCTATTTGCTCCCATATTCTGAGCAACAAAAGTAGTTATAGCCATACCAAAACTCATTATTGGCATACTTGCAAAAGTATCAATTCTTCCAGCTGCTGTAAAAGCCGCTATTGCATTAGTTCCAAATTCATTGACAATCCTTGTCAAAGCCATAAAACCCAGAGAAACAAGAATCTGTTGCACTCCAGTAGGAATACCAAGTTGAACACTTTTCACAAGTATATCAAAGCTGAAAGAAATATTTTTAATTCTTGGAGCTATTGGAAGATTCTTATTTATAGCGATAATGATACCCATAATAAAAGAAAAAGCCTGAGAAATTACGGTTGCTATCGCTACACCTTTAATACCCATTTTAAAATATATAACAAAAAGAAGATCTAAAATAATATTAATAATTGTAGCAACAACTAAAAGAAGGGTTGGAGTTCTACTATCTCCAATACCTCTTAAAAGAGCAGATATTCCATTATAGCCAAATGTAAATATCATACCAATAAATATTATTTTAAGATAAATCAAAGCTGAAGGAAATATTTCAGCTGGTGTTTTTATTAAAATTAAAATGTATTTACCAAAAATTAAACCAATGACTGTTATACTCAAAGCAGAAATAATCAAGACAATGTAAGCAGTATCAACAGCTATTCTAATCTTTTCCTTCTGTTTTGCTCCAAAGTATTGAGATATAATGATAGAAATTCCAAGAGCAATACCCATAATAAGTGCTACCATCAAAAATATTATAGGAAAATTTGCACCTACTGCAGCCAAAGCTTCTTTTCCGATAAAACGGCCAACTACAATCGAATCTACAACATTATAAGCCTGTTGAAAAAAATTTCCGAATAGAAGTGGAAGTGTAAAACTTATTATCTTTGAACCAATATTACCTTCTGTTAAATCATTTTTTATATTCATTTGTCTCCCATTTTTAAGTCAAAATCTTTTGCTCTATTTTTTTTAGCTTTTTCTTGAAATTTTCAACTGTTTTCTAATTAAAATACAAATCAAAAGATCAAATTAGAATTAAAATGTAAAACAAAAATGCAAAATACAATAAAATATAATTATAAAAAAGTTATGAAATGTTTTACATTAATTTTTAAAATTTAATTATTTTCACTAAAAATATCTTCCAGCAATTTTTGATTTTCCGATCCTTCTCTTATAAAAACTGCGGGCTTACCTAATGGAGCGTCGACTTCTATATAAGATTTTCCTTCAAATACTTTTTTACTCCAAACATGAATCCATTTCCCTTGAGGAAGATAAACTTTAATTTTATTTGCTTTTTCTTTTATAACAGGAGCAACAAGTAGATCATCTCCCACCATAAATTGATATTTAATCTTATAACATTCTTTATCATCAGGAAAATTTATAAAAAGTGCCCTTATAACAGGAATTGAATTTTCTGAGGCAATATTTATATATTTTTTAAAATAATCTTTTAGCTTAAAATGAATTTGAGCAAAAAGTGTATAAAACTTTACCGTTTCTTCATCAGATTTTATAGTTATATTTTGATCGCTATATTGATATGCCTGCCAGTTATTCAGTGGCTGATTCCCCTCATGAGTTCTAAATATTGGCGTAAATGCTTCAAATTCAATCCATCTTAATAAAAGCTCTTTTGATCTATGATAGGTCATCAAGGGATTTGTAATTGTCGTATATCCACCTATATCACTATGAATAAAAGGAATACCACTTAAAGATGCTGTTATTGTACCTAATATTGCTGAAGGAAGCCCATCATTTAAACCAAAACTTACCATCTGATCTCCAAGCCAGAAAAGAGTTGAATATTTTGGACTTTTTAAGTAACCCGCTCTTGCAAAAAAGACTATCTCGCCTTCTTTACCTGCTTCAGCTATAGCTTCTCTGTTTATCTTAGCCCATACAACGGGATATTCATTATGAAAAAGTTGTGCATCCACCCCGGAATAAAGAACTGCATCCATTGGAAGCCACTCACCAAAATCTGCCATCCATCCCGAAAGTCCATTTCCTATCAAATTTTCTTTTATTATTTCTTTTATCCACTTTACAGCTTCTGGATTGGTAAGATCAAGCAAATATGCCGGAAAACCAACCGTTTGTATTAGATATGGTTTATTCTCTTTGTTTTTTACAAGATAATCTTTTTTCATCGCCTCTTCAAGTAAAGGATTTGTAAAATTATCATCCGCTTTTTTGGGATCTTTATCTGCTAAAAAAGGATTTATATATCCAAGGACTTTAACTCCTTTAGATTCCATTATATCTACAAAATTCTTAAAATCTGGATATAACTCTTCATCAGGGTACCATCTCCATTTAAGTTGTTGTCCAAAAGAAGTTATCCTTTTACCACACCAATCCTGAATCCAGATGGCAGTTATAGGATTTCCCTGTTTTTTTAAACTATCTACAACCTCTATTACCTTTTTTTCTCCACCCTGAATACCAAGAATGTTTCCATATGTCCATTCTGGCAAATCAAGCATTCTACCATTTATTTCTGAAAAAAGTGAAATTAGTTCCTTGTAAGAACCACCAATGAAAAAAGAACCCGCTAATTTATTTGAACTTTTTGAAGTTGTAAATTGGACATCTATATATTTAGGATTTGAAAAATCAAATAAACCATAACCTGTATTTTCAAAATAAAAAGCCCTTAAATATGATGTTAAAAAATATGGTATTGGAAAATATGTAGTAAAATTATCCCCACCTGCTTTTTGAGTTAAATTTGCACCAAATGTAATAGGCTGATCCCCTCTTCCAACACCCTGTTCAGAGGTCAATATTGGAACTTTTTTACCTTTCAAGTCCAGAAAAGAATATTGAACTCCACCACCAAAAATTTTTTCTTCACCAGAAGATAGGAATTTTAATTTGATCTGATTTATTTTTTCATTATCCAGACTTAATTCAAAATCTAACCTGTTTTCATTAGAAATATTTATTTTAAAAATATATTGTATTTTGTTTTCAGAACTTGCATTTTCACTGATATATCCTTTTAATGTAAAAGAATCTAAATTATTTTCAATGTTTGTAATCTGCTGGAAAGTATATGATTTTTTAATTTTTTCTTTGATCTTAATTGAAGCCATATGATATTCATATATAAACTCTTTTTCAAAACCATTTATAAAAGATGAATTAAGTGGGAAAGATAAAACATTTTTGTCAGCATGATTAATATCTATTTTATCATTTCCAATTATTAAAAAATAATTATTCTTCAAATTATATTGTTCATTTTTCAACTTATTATCTAAAGTGGTACATGAAATTTGAGGAAAAATAAGCAGCATGATAAATAAAAGACAAAAAATTTTTCTTATTCTTTTATTCATTTTATTTCCCCATAAAAATTTTTAAATAAAAAGCATAATGAATTATTAAAAACAATTTTTTCAAAAATAATCATTTCTAATAATAATTATTCTTAAATTAAGCTTTAAATAAAAGAAAAATAATAATACAGATATTAAATTATTTCGCCCTCAAGAATTTTGATCGATGGAATACCTGTTGAAATATACTTAATAAATAGTAAATCTATCAATTCATCTATATTTTGTATAGAAAAACCTTTTGTATCAAAAAGGATTAAATTTGCTTCATAATCATTTTTAATAAAACCAATTTTTCTTTCAGTAATATCAAATATAAATTGAGGTAATATTAGAAGTTGATTTTTTAATAGTTTTAATACTCTTATATCTTTTGTAAAATTCACAATTTTGTAAATTGAGTTAAAAAGACTAAAACTATTAAAACCATTTGCAAGAACAAAATGTGAATCAATTCTTGAATCAAGTATTGAAAAGATATTTGAGCTAAATTCTTTATTTGAAAAATAATCATCATCAATAATATAATAAAGATTCGGTTTTCTTATAAAATTTTCAAAATATGCATTTGGATCTTCATATTTTACAACAAAAGTTTTTTCCATATCATCCAAAGCATCTATATCTTTGACTGAAAAAGAAGAATTGGCTGGAAATCTAATATATATAATCTTACCATCTTCAATCTGATGTTTTTTATTAAAATAATATCCATAATGATGAAAAAGATAAGGATCTTTTAAATTATTTACATAATCGTGATATGAAGAATTTTCTTTATCTGAAACTATTTTTTGTTCGGGATAAACATCATTAAAAAGATAGGACAATGAAGATTTTATTCCAATATTTTTTAATTTCATGGCTATGGTTATAAGTGAACTTTTTACCATATGATAACATAGATGATTTAAAAACAAAAAGTATGAGCCATTCTGAATCATCTTTTCCGATGCTATATCTACCCAGATATCAAGATAGTTGTATGGTAGTTTATCAAAAACTGGACCATCTAAAACAAAGTCAACAGAAAATGAATTGGTGTATTTATATGAAAAAAGGTCAAAGATAGTCTCTTTTATTAAAGGAAGTGAAGGAAGAGCGATGAAAGAAGAACAATCGATAATCTTCATATTCTCTTCTTCATGAATAACATCTGTGATGTTTATTGTTTTTCTTTTTATAACAATATTCTTCTCTTTTACAAGCTCTTCTCCATCGAAAAAATTAATATTTTTAAGTGCAATACTCTTCATCGCTCCTCCGATTAATTTTTCATTAAACCAATGATTTAAGCAACTTATCCTCAACTTTTCTATATTCTAAAAGTCCTTCGATAAAAATCATCAACGCTTCTTTCAATCTTTCTTCTTTTAAGACATAGGCTATTCTTACCTCATCATGTCCAACAGTAGGAGTTTTATAAAAACCAGATGCTGGAGCCACCATTGTTGTTTTCTTATTTTTTTCAAAATCTGAAAGCATCCATTTGGCAAATAAATCTGAGTTTTTAATAGGCAATTTTACTACAAGATAGAAAGCACCTTCAGGTTTTCTCAAAACAACATCATCAACCTGAGTCAAAAGATTATAACATATATCTCTTCTTTTCTGATATTCGTCAACTATGGTTTGATAATAAGAAAAAGGAAGTCGATATGCTGCTTCAGCTGCAATTTGCTCTATTGTTGGAGGGCAGAGTCTTGCCATAGCAAATTTATTTACAACACTCATTACATCCTGATTTTTTGTTATTAATGTTCCTATTCTTGCTCCACATGCAGAAAATCTTTTTGAAACTGAATCAATAACTATTACTCTTTCTGGATCATCAAGTTGTAAAACCGAGAAATGTGGATAATCGGTAAAGTTAAATTCTTTATATACTTCATCAGAGATAATATATAAATCAAATTTCTTTGCTATTTCATGAATCTTTCTTACCTCTTCTTCTTTCAATATTGTTCCAGTTGGATTATTTGGAGAACCAATTAAAATAGCTTTTGTTTTTGGAGATATCTTTTTTTCTATTTCACTGAAATCTTTTATATGAAATCCATCTTCTGCTTTTAATGTTATAGGCACCAATTTCACATTTGCACTTAATGCATACCCATCATAGTTTGCATAAAAAGGTTCAAAGACAATTATCTCATCATCAGGATCACAGATAGAATCTATAGCGAACATTATAGCTTCAGAACCACCAATTGTTATACATATCTCGTTTGGCTTTAATTCAATCTTATAGTTTTTAAAATAATCGCAAACAGCTTCTCTTAAACTTAGAAAACCTTGAGATGGACCATATTCAAGAACTGGTTTATCAAAATTTTTAATTGCATCCCACATAATTTTTGGTGTTTCTATATCTGGTTGACCTATATTAAGATGAAAAACTTCAATCCCTTTGGCTTTTGCTGCATCAGCATAAGGAGTAAGTTTTCTAATAGGAGAAGAAGGCATCATTTGCCCTCGTTTAGATATTTTCATTACTCTTCCTTTATAAAATTTTTTGAAATATAATTTTTACTATTAGTTTGTCAAGAATTAATAAAATTATTATGTAGCAAAAATTTCACTTAATTTTTATAAAATTTTTATCATTAAATATTTACTTTATATATAATGAGATTAATATTTATTTAACAAAAAAAGATTTTTTTAAGAGGGTTAAAATATGGGAATTTCAGATTTATTTTCTTTAATTACTTATTTTATAAAATTAAAATATAATAATAAAAGGAAGAATGTTATTATTAAAAAGTTTAATCAATTTTCTCCTACTATTTTCAATTTTCAATCATTTACCTTTTTTACCTGTAATCTGGATTATGAGGAATTTAATAAACTTAAAGAATTCTTTTTACTGGATATAGAAAGGATAAAAAATATATTTGAAAAAAAGGATGAAAAGATAACAGATCTTCTTATTAGTGCTAATTCAAATGTAAATGATAAAGATAAAAATTTTAGTGATAAAAATATTGAAAAATTTAACCTAGATAATATAAAATTTTTTTATGATGATAACAATACTTTCATAGTAATTCAATTAAACGACAAAAAAACTGATTATTATAAAATATATGGGCTGGGATTAAAATTCGCACCTTTTAATAGAAAAGGCTTTGTTTTTGATAATTTTAACACAGATAATCCATACCATGCAAATTTTGTAGACAACCTTTACTCAACATCCAATATTTTTTATATATATGATGAAAAATCACAAATTACCAATACATTTATAATAGATTTCCCAGGATTTATAAGATATGATTTTTGCAAAACAGATAAAAATGAGATAAGGATAAAAATTTATGCTAAAGCATTTCAACTTTTAAATTTTATAAGTAATGACTTCGAAAGTGCTATTAAAAAAGTATATGAAATAATTCCATCTTTATATAAACCACCATTTCATTCTTTTGGTTATACCTATTCTCATTGGGGTATTAAATCGATTGATGAAATTGAAAAACTTGTAAACAATCATCTAAAAGAAAATATTCCTATATCAAATATATGCCTTGATATTGATTATATGGATTCATTTAAAAATTTTACTATAAATAATAAATATGGTAATTTTGAAGGATTTAAAAATTTTAACCTATCGATGAAGTCGAAAAATATTTTTTTAATACCTATTATTGATGCAGGTATAAAAATAGAAAAAGGTTATCCTCCATACGATGAATATGTTAAAAGTGGCGCTCTGATTAAAAAAAATAATAAAGAAAACTATACTGGAACTGTTTGGCCAGGAAATTGTGTTTTCCCTGATTTTTTTACTGAAAAAGCTCAACAAATATTTAAAGAATTGATGAAAGATTGGATAGAAAAAACAGATACAAATGGATGTTGGCTTGATATGAATGAACCATCGGTTTTCGATGAAAAAACAAGGACTATTTCAGATAATGCAAGTTTTTTAAATGGTGAAATAGAAAATCAAAAAGTTCACAATATGTATCCTTATAATCAGGCAAAAGTAACATACGAAAGTTTTATTGAAAAAGGAATAAGACCCATGCTTTTTTCAAGATCGGGTTATACATTTATGGGTCAATTTTGTGGGAATTGGACGGGTGATAATCAACCAAGATTTTCTCACTTAAAAACTGGATTTCAACAGATAATAAGTCTTGCATTATCAGCAGTTATGTATACTGGAACTGATATAGGTGGTTTCTGGTTCAATCCCTCAAAAAAGCTATTGATAAAATGGTTTGAATCTGCTTTATTTCACCCTCTTTTTAGAAATCATAGCAGTATATTTGCAAAATCAAGAGATTTGACTCTTATAAACAAAAAAACAAAAAATAAAATAAAAAATATTATTGAAGTAAGATATATGCTTTTACCTACAATTTATTCCTTATTCAACTGCAGTATTTATTATAAAAAGCCTTACATTATGCCATACATATATAATGATAATGGAAAAACTATTATAAATGAAGATATAGTAATTATATCAGAAACAATTGGTTTTGATCCTTTTGATACAAATCTTTTGGAAAAGAATAAAAATTATTTACCATATAAAATTAATGATATAAATTTATATATAAAAAAAGGGAAAGGAATAATTCTTAGTGAAAAAATTAATCCACTTAAAAATATTTTTGAAACTTTCCCTTTTACCTTTGTTGGAAATTTTGATGCGAATAATATTTTTTCTCTAAAAATATATTTTGATGATGGGATAAGTGCTGATTCAATTGATAAATTTGCACTCTATAAAATTACTGTAAAAAAAGAGAAAGAAAATCAAAATTTAATAAGTTTTATTAAGATTTTTTCAAATCTTGAAAAAGAAAAAGAATTTGATATTGAAAACAACTTGAAAAATAGCAAAATAAAGACTATAAATTAGTTTTCACAATTTTATAACATTATTTTCACATCTTTTTTTTTTCAAAAATTAGTTCATCTTTGGTCGATAGTTTTTATATTTAGTTTAAATTAATGCTGATTAAAATAAATTTATTAAATTTATAATCAAAAGGGATTGAGATGCTTAAAAGGAAATTTGATGTTGTTCTTTTTGATATTGATGGAGTCTTAGAATATCAGGGGAAAGTATTTGATGGTGCAATTGATGTCGTAAATAAAATAAGAGATAGTGGCATCATCGTAAGATTCTTAACAAACAGTACATTAAAATCATCGAGAAGTGCTGCTGAAAAATTAGCAAACAAGGGTTTTAAGGTTTATAAAGAAGAAGTCGTCACTGCTTCTTATGCTACTGCTCTTTACTTAAAACAGATACAACCAAAATCAATATGGCTTTTACTTGCAAGAGAAGGAGTTGAAGAATTCAAAGATTTTATTCATGATGAGGAAAATCCTGAATATGTTGTAATAGGTGACTGCCGTGATTTATTTAATTTTCAAACAATGAATAAAGTTTTAAATAAAGTAGTAAATGGTTCAAAACTGATCGGAATGATTTCTGAATTAATCGACTCCAGTCTTGGATCACTTGAACTAAACGTAGGTTCATGGGTTAGCATGATTGAAAGAGCATCAAATGTTAAGGCAACTTATATTGGAAAACCAAACAAATTTGTTTTTGATCTAATTTTAAGCAATTTCAATATTGATAGAAAAAGAGTTTTGATGGTTGGAGATAGAATTAGTTCAGATATTGTAGGAGCAAAAGTGGCTAAAATCAAATCTTGCCTTGTAAAACAGGGCGAATTTTCACCCGAGCATTTTAAAATAAAAGCAAAACCTGATTTTGTTATAGATAAAATATCTGAACTTCCTAAAATAATTTTTTGAAATTAAAAATTTTAAAATTATATTCAAAATAGAATTTGGAATTAAGGTTAAAAAATAGGTAAAATTATAAAAAATAATAAGATTATAAGCAGGTATTTTTATGGCGAAGACTCCTTTTGTACATCTGCATACTCACACTGAATTTTCAATGCTTGATGGAGCATGCAAAGTTAAAAAGTTAGCTAAAAAAGCTGCATCTTATGATATGCCCGCTGCTGCAATTACTGATCATGGAAACCTTCATGGTATAGTCGCATTTTGTGATGCTATGATTGCTGAAAATATTCAACCAATCATAGGTCAGGAGTTTTATGTTGCTCCAAAAGATAGAAAAATTAAGAGTAAAATAAATAACTCTATCGATCCACAAAATCCATTTCATTTGATTCTTCTTGCTAAAAATGAAATTGGTCTTAAGAATCTATATTATCTTTCAAGTATAAGTTATATAGAAGGTTTTTATTATAAACCAAGAATAGATAAAGAAGTTTTATCTTCCCATAGTGAAGGATTAATTGCATTAACAGCATGCCTTGCGGGTGAAATACCTTATTATATCTTAAAAGATGATATTAATAAGGCTAAAAGGTCATTATCAGAATACCTTGATATTTTTGGCAAGGAAAATCTATTTTTAGAGTTAATGTACCATGGAATGGAAGAAGAAAAAAAGGTTAATAGAACATTAATAGAATTTTCAAAACTCTATGGTCTTGACATAGTAGCGACAAATGACAATCATTACCTTGAAAAAGATGATGCTGAAAAACATAATATTTTACTTGCAATCCAAACTCAATCTACAATTGATGATGAGCAAAGATTTCAGTTTAATGGAAGTGGATATCATTTTAAAAGCTATGAGGAAATGAAACAGATTTTTAATGATTATCCCGAGGCATTAAATAATACACTAAAAATAATGGAGATGTGCAAGGTAAATTTCAAGTTTGGAGAGATGAATCTACCCAGATTTCCATTGGAAGAAGGATATACTGAAGAAAGTATGCTAAGAAAATTAGCAGAAGAAGGTTTAAGAAGAAGATATAATGAAATTACTCCTGAAATAAGAGAAAGATTTGAATATGAATTCAATGTAATTTCATCAAAAAATTTCTGTGGATACTTTTTGATAGTATGGGATTTGATAAATTGGGCAAAAAGTAATAATATATTGGTCGGACCTGGTCGTGGAAGTGCAGGCGGTTCAATTCTTGCCTATGCGTTAGGTATTACTGATATTGATCCATTAAAACATAATCTTATGTTCGAAAGGTTTTTAAATCCAGAAAGAACCAACATGCCCGATATAGATATAGATTTTCAGGATGTCGAAAGACCAAAAGTAATAGAATATATCAAACAAAGATATAAAGAAGATCATGTTGCAGCAATTGGAGCATTTTCTGCACTAAAAGCAAAACAAGCAATTAAAGATGTTGCAAGAGTACTAAAAATAAGTGCAACAGAAGCAAACAAAATAACTTCATTAATAAACTCAGATTCTTTAGAGGAAGAATTAAAGACTAATGAAATGTTTAAATCTGTAATGGAAAGCAATGAAACATACAAAAAATGCCTTGAATATGCCATGTTTGTTGAAGGACTATATCGACAAACTACAATTCATGCCGCAGGAGTTGTTATAACTCAAAATCCTGTAATCAATGAACTTCCCCTTATGATTAGCTCTGATTCTAATCTTATAGTTAGTCAATTCGAAAAAGATACAGTTGAAAGACTTGGCTACTTAAAAATGGACATATTGGGTATAAACTATTTAACAATTCTTAAAGATACTATTGAATATATATATAAAAGACATAAAGTAAAAATAACACTTGAAAATATTCCAATTGATGATGAAAAAATTTATAAACTTCTTGCAAGTGGTAATACTTTAGGTTGTTTTCAGGTTGAAGCAGCAGGTTTTACAAAGATGTTGAAACAATTGAAACCACAAAACATTGAAGATATTACAGCAGCGCTTGCTCTATATAGACCAGGTCCATTAAAAAGCGGTTATGTAGCAACTTATATAGATAGAAAGAATAATCCCGAAAAAATAGAATATCCTTTCGATGAACTCAAACCGGTTTTAGCAGAAACATATGGTGTAATAGCATATCAAGAACAGATAATGAAAATATCTATGATTTTGTCGGGTTTTACTGGTGCTGAAGCTGATACTCTTCGAAAAGCTGTTGCCAAGAAAAAAGGTGATTTAATGGAAAAGATGAAAAAGAAATTTATAGAAGGAGCAGTCAAAAAAGGTAAAGATGAGAAAAAGGTAACGAAGCTTTTTGAAGATATTAACAATTTTGCTGATTATTGTTTTAATAAATCTCATTCAGCTGCTTATGGTTATTTAACGGTATATACCGCATATTTTAAAGCATATTACCCCATTGAATTCATGACAGCATTAATAAAAAATAATATAGATGATATAGATAAGGTTAGTAGTTATGTAAGAAATGCTAAAAACATGGGTATTGAATTTATCATGCCTTCTGTTAATGAATCAAGCATAAATTTTGATATTATGGACAACAAAATTGTCTTTGGTCTAGCAGCAATAAAAGGGGTTGGTGAATCTGCAGCACAGTTAATAATAGAAGAAAGAGAAAAGAATGGTAAATTTAAAGATTTTCTTGATTTTCTTGTTAGAATGGATCTTCAGAAAATAAACAAAAAAATAGTCGAGGCTTTGATTCAAGCAGGTGCTTTTGATTGGACAGGTTATAAAAGAGTTCCACTTCTTAAGGCTTATGATGAACTTGCAGAATATGCTGTTAGCAAAAAAAATGATGATGGAAGTTCACTTTTTGAAGAAACTAATAATGAAGAATTTGAAAAAAATTATCAAAAATCTCTATTAACTAAATATAAAGAAAATTTTGAGATCGATTTAAGTAAAGATGATGAAACTTATGAATATGCAAGATGGGAAGCCCAACTTTGTGGACTACCATTAAATAATGATCCATTGGCAAAATATAAAGATCTTGTAAAAATAATAAATCCTAAAAACTTCTCTTCTTTTATTGAAAATATTAAACCTAATGAAACTCAACAAATAATAGGATATATTGAAAATGTCACGACGAGAACTAAACAAAATGGAAAGACTGGAATTTATTATATAATTAAATTTTTTACAGGTTATGAGAGTATTGAACTCTTCTTTTTCCCTCAAGATAATATAGATCCGTCCTTTTATGAAATAATGCTTAAAACTTATATACCAAGAGTTTTTTTAATTGGTTGTAAAGAATATATTGGATATGATAATAAAGTTGAGAAAAGGATTAATATTTCAGATATTAAACCTATTGAACAGATCAAAAAACCATCGGTTAAATTATATACAATAATATTAAATCCATATATTCAAGATAATGAGATAAACGAGTTGACAGAATTTTTTAATAAAAACCTTGGTAATTGCCCAATTATTATTAAATTTTCAAACTTTAACGGATCTTTCGAAGTAACTTCTATTAAGATTTCTGAAAAAGAAGATTTAATTAATAAAATAAGGGAATTTGATTTTGTAGAAGATGTTATACCATCTTTTTAGTTGAGTTAATCAAAAATTTGTCGATATTTACTATAAGTATAGTCTAACCAGAAAATAAAAATCTGGTTTTATCGGAGTTTTATGGAAATTTATATTAATGGTGAAAAGGTTTCCTATACTTTACAGAATGAGAAGACTTTTAATGATGTTCTGGAATTTATCCTTTCTTTTCTCGATAAAAACGATTTATATATAGATAAAATCTCAATTAATAATCAATCTTATGATTTTGATCAGATAGAAAAATTCAAACCATATCCTATAGATCAGATAGAAAAAATAGATATTAAAGCAGCTTTCAAGCAGGAACTCGTTAGTGAAACTGTCGAAAATATCATATCTTATCTAACAAATGTGGTATCATATATTAAAGAAAATGAAAATTATTCTGAAGAAAACTTAAATAAGATTAAAGAAGGATTAAATTGGTGTATAAATGTTGTCGATAAGATTCTCACAATATATTCTGTTTCAATTGAATACTTTTTAACAAAATCTGAAAAACAATTCTCATTTGTTTGTCAACAACTAAAGGAAATTTCAGAAAATATTCATCTAATTTCTTCAAATAAAGAATTTAAACAACAGTTTTTAGAAGTTATAGTAGATTTCATGGATGGAATGATTAAAATTGTAACCTATGTTTTTGTTAGACTTAAAAATCTACCTAAAGAAACTAAAAAAGATCATTTCATTACTCTTTTTGAAGACAATATAAAGCTTTTATCTAAGGTTAAAGAACTTTTTATAAATATAGCTAATAATTTTAAAGAAGGAAAAGAAAAATCTGCGATGGAACTATTTAGTTCTTCAATTAATTTTCTCGCTTTTTATTTTGAAGTTCTTATTCTTTGTACAGAAAGTTTTGCTGATTCAGAATATAATTTTTCAGAGATTCATGAATCAATTAAAACATTTTCTGAAATATTCGGAAATATTAAAACATCAATAGCTGAAAAAGATTATATAAATCTTTCCGATATTTTAGAATATGAAATCAATGAGCCACTTAATAAACTTATTTTTCAGACAAGAAATCTTGTTGATTTTCTAAGTAATTTTAATGCAAAAGATGATAAGAAAACAGAATAAAAATTTATTTAATAATTAAAATATAAAAAATTTGAATTATTAATTAAAAATTAAAGATTTAGATCGATAATTTAAATCAAATTTGCTTTTCTTTATTTCTTAAAAACTTCATATAAAACATTATAATCTGAAGCTGGATTCCAGAAAACATAAGAATTTATTCCACTTTCAATAACACCTAAAACTTCATTTTTAATATACTGAACAAAATCTTCATTTACATCCATCTTAAAAGCTTGAATCCATGGCCTTATAGCTACTTTATAGTTTGAATTCTCAATAGCTCTTATTGTTCCATGTTTATAAATTAATCTAACAGATTCAAGTTGATTTATCCCTTTTGAATAAAATCCTTTTGAAAAATGAGATGGATAGTACATAGGATAAACAGCGTTAACTATTTGACTATTTAAAAATATGTCCTGTCCAATATGCTTGGAAATTCTATACCAACATTGATATCCAAAAAAGTCAACTGATAAAGATATTTTAATATTTTCCCTTGCCCTGGATAAAAACTTAAATATTTGATTATTTTTTGAAACATTATTTTTATTATATCTATATACTATGTCTGACACATTTCCTTCTGCAGGAAATCTTACATAGTCAAATTGAATTTCATAGACTCCCAGATTTTCGATTTCCTTTGCTACATCAATTAAATAGTTTAAATACTCTTCATTGTATGGATCTATCCATTTTTCAATGCTTTTTGCACCAGTCCAGGCAGAATTTTTCGACTTACTCCATAGTGCAAACTTATTATTATCATAATCATAAGCTATTGGATCTCTAAAAGAAACAATTCTTGCAATTATCTTTATATTATTTTCCCTGGCTTTTTCAAATAGATATTGAATATTTATAAGATTTCTTGAAGATTTCATCTTCTTTGCAAGTTCAAGATTTGAACCATAAGAAAGATATCCATAATCATCCTTAAAATCTACGACAAAGGCATTTAAGTTGCAATAGTTTGCTATATCTATAAGCTTATCTATTTTACTTTTACTACTTGCTGCAAATGATGAGACATAAAGTCCTCTAATATTATTATCAATAATATCATTTTCTTCTTCAAAATCTTTATCTATAACAAATTTATCATTTTCAAATTTATAAATTCCAAAATTTGTATAGGCATATAATATACCATCAATTTCAAAAAACTTTTCTATCTTTTGCTTAAAATCATCTTTTAACTCAAAATTTGCTTTTTTTATATTATATATTGCATTTTTACTTGATCTCATAGAATAATATGATTTAAGATCAAGTATATCTACACCTTTAGAAGATTGATAACCAATAAATAAATTATTTTCTTTTGCATACAAAGAAGTTATGGTCTCAAAAAGCATACTTTGTTCCGAAGTATAGAATACCCTTTTTATTCCGACAAAAAAATGGTAAAACCTTGAATCATCTAAAGATTTAGCAAATAAACCCGAGTAAGATGTCCCTATAAAAATATAATATTTATTGTCTTGTTTTGTCATTTCACAGGAAGTAAGATAAGCATTGCCTGGAATTCCATCCAATGGAATCTGCTTTATTTCATCATTTAATCTAACATAAATATTTTTATCGGTAACAATTATTGCTGTATGAGAATCTTTAATTTTATAATCATTTATATATTCATAATCAGGATTTACCTTTATTAAATCAGGTACTTCATATAAACCACCAAATAATGATTTATATGTTATTTTTGTAGATGTTGTAATATTATTTGTTGAAGAATCTATTTGCTGACTTTGATTGTAAATATCATTGTAACCTATTATTGCATTTTCAAATAGGCTTAAGTTCTCTTGTGCATGATATTCTTCATCAAAAGCTATCTGATTTCTCTGTATTTTTTCATTTACAAACAAAAAAGCTTGAGTTAAGAATAAAAGAAATATAAGGAATATTACTATAGTTCTATTTGTTTTAGCCATTTTTACACCTTAAAAATTCAAATAAACACTATTATAAAAATAAAATTTGTTTATCTCATTATCGGATAAGGAAAAAATTACTTTCATCGAAAACTTAAAATTTTTCAAATTAAAAAAGTAAAAAAGTCCTAAACCATAGGAATTCAAAGGAATATAAAAATCATATGAATCATATATGGAAGATTGAGGTAAGGCAATTAAAGTGGAATATTTTATGTCTAAATTTAAAAAAAGAAGAAAAATAAATCTATGATTTTCCAAAAAGTTTTTTTCAAGATATAAACTTAACAAATCATTAGTTATCTCTAAGATAGAATAAAAATCTTTTGACAATAATAATTTAGAAGATATTGAATATGTGGGTTCTTCTTGATTATAATTATTAATTTTGTAGGGAATTAAAAAATATATACTTAAAATTAGATTTTTTTTATCAACTTCAAATTCTTTTAAGAAAAATTCTAAGTTTAATATTTTATCATTATTTGTATATATATAATCTTTATAATAAAAACCTAATATTAGTTTTTTAAAATTAAAAGAAACTTGAAAAAAATTCCCATTTGAACAATAATATTGTGCTTGTTGATTAAAATCCTTATGAATAAACCTTATTGCAATAAAGTTGAAAATTTCCAGAAAGAAAAACGAATTTAAAAAGTAATAGTTATCTTTTATAAAAAAGTATTTTGATTCAAAACCAATTTTCAAAAAATCAAAAAAAATATAACTTGATCCAAGATAAAATTGATATTTATTTTCGAAAACAAAATCATCTATTTTGATTATATTGGCGATATTGTAAAAACTTAAAACTGTTAAAAATGAAAATTTATTAAAATTAAAAAAACTTATAATATTATAATTTTGCTTAATATCATCGTACAAAAATGATAAACTCAGTAATTTTTCCTTATAAGGATTGATTTCCAGATAAATACCCTTTGAAATAAGGGAAGAATATGAATCTGACGGGGAAAGATAAAAATCAATGCCAATTTCTGAAGTCTTTAAATATTTTATGCTAAGACTATTTCCCAGGTATCCGCTTAGATAACCAAAACCATATGTTATTATAAAATCACCAAAAAGTATTTTTAAATATAAAAAGTCTAATGACAATGTAATTTTATCATTTCGGTAAATTAAAATACTATCTTCAAATCTCACTGAAAGCAAATAATCTTCTGAAAGATATAGATTTGTAGGTTTATAAGTTGCTGATAAACCATAAAATGAAGTAATATATAGAGGATGATTTAAAAAAAGAAACAAGGTTAATACTTCCATAAATAATTTATCTTTCAAAAAATGCAGAACCTATAACCAATAGATCTGCTCCTCTTTCAATTATCGATTCAGCATTTTGAAAATTTATACCACCGTCAACCTGTATCAAATAATTTAAGTTATTTTCTTTTCTATATAAATCTAATTCGTCAATTTTACTTAAAGTTTCTTCTATCATTTTTTGTCCTGAAAATCCTGGTTCAACTGACATAACTAAAACAAGATTCAATTCTTTAAGATATTTATAGATTTTTCTTACCTCAGTTTTCGGTTTAATAGATATTCCTGCTTTTCTACCTCTATCTTTTATTTTTTTTATTAGATTAAATATTTTTTCATCATCACTAAATGATTCATAGTGAAAAGTAATATATTTAATCTTTTCAAATAAGAATTTATCTATATAAAAATCGGGATTTAAAACCATTAGATGAAGATCTGCGTCTATTTTTGTAGAATCCAAAATATCTTTCGTTATTTTAGGTCCAAACGAGATATTTGGTACAAAATTACCATCCATAATATCTAGATGAATAAAATTACATCCAAAATCTTCGATCTTTTTTATTTCTTCTTTTAATATTGAAAAATCTGCTGCAAATATTGAAGGAGATATTTTACTTGAAAAATCTATTTTATAATTTTTTCTGTCCAACATATAAAGTTATTATAGTCCCTTTATAGACATTTTCATTAGCAGAAGGATTTTGATTTAAGACTATACCTGCTTTGTCAAGATTATCAACTTCCGTATATTGAATATCAATTATCAATCCAAGAGATTCAATCTCCTGTTTTGCTTCTTCTAAAGTTTTACCTGTAAAATCTGGTAATTTTACTGAATCGGGCAATTTACCTTTAGATACTATTACTTGAACAACAGTTAAACTAGATAAATCAGTTCCTACTTCAGGTTGCTGAGAAATAATTAATCCTTTATCAAATATATCTGAATATTCTTCGCCAATTTTCTCAATTTTTATCTCTCTTTTTAAAATTAAGCTTAATTCTTGTAATCTTTTTTCAACAGCAAATAACGTCCAACCTGAAAAATCTTCCAAAAATGAATTTTCCAATCCCTTTGATACGATCAATTTAATTCTTCTTTGTTCTTTTATAACATGACCAGGATATGGATATTGAGATATTATGGTTCCATATGGCAGATTTGAATATCGAGATTCTATTACTGGAATTAAATTTAATCTTTGAATCTGCTCAACCGCCTCCAAAACTTTCATATTTTTGAATTCAGGAATTTTAACGGTGTCATAACTCTGAACCCAGATATTATAGGTAATTAAAAAAATAACTATCGATAATACTATATAAAAAATTAACGTGAAGGATAGATATCCTGAATTTATTATTTTTTTTGAATGTTTTAAAAATGATTTTATAATATATTTTATTCTGTAACGGGCGAAATTGATTCTAAATTTAAACTTACTCAAATAAAAAGCAAAACCATCTTTTGTAAAAAGATAATTTGCTATATGGACTATTCTTTCTTTTTTCTTATGAATAGTTTTATTTAGTCCTTTTAATTTTTTAATAAAATTTGAAAATGATCTTTTTATAAAATAAAAAATAACACTTACAAAAAAATGTTTTTTTCTCATTAATCACACCTCAATTAATTTTTTTTCATCAAATCTTTTTCTATATCCTTTCAAAAATTCTTGAATATTTTGAAGATTCTTACCTGCTTTTTGAAGTTTTAATATTGAAATAGTTCCATCTTTGCAACCAATATAAAAACCATTATTAGAAACTTTTATAGATCCAGGGTTAACATTTACATCTTCTTCAAAAGTCGCATCAAGAAGTACTATAATATCTTCTTCGATATTTATCTTGACTTTAGGCCATTTTTCAAAAGCCTTTATTTTACCAATCGCTATTTTAGCTTCTTCATTTTGAAAATCAATAAATGCATCATTTTTCTCTATTTTTCTTGTGTATGTTGCAAATTTTTCATCTTGGGGTTGAGGATAGAATTTATTAATATTTTTAATAAATATCTCTAATGCAAAACCCGCATAATGTTGCATAAGTTTATAAAACTCTGTAAAAGTGTACCACTGCTCTAATTCAAATGCTAATTGGAATAAAATATCCCCGCTATCTATAAATTCATTCATTTTGATTATGGAAATACCAGTTTTTTTAACTTTATCGATTATCTGAAAATGCAAGGGTGAAGGTCCACGATATCTTGGTAAAATAGATGGATGAATGTTTATAGCAAATTTTTTAGGAATTTCCAAAACATTTTTCTTTAAAATAAAAGCAAAGTCTATGACAAAAAAATAATCAACTTCAATTTCTTTGATTTTTTCATATATTTGATATGATTTATCAATATATATTATTGGGATATTTTTCTTTTTTGCTTCTTTTACTGTTTCAATATCTTCAGTAATAAAATGTCTTCCCTTTGGTTTTGGAGTTGAAGTTACAACTGCCTTAACATTATAATTATTAATTAAATATTTACAGGCATTATATCCAAAATCTGAAGTGGTCATAATGATAAAGTTATACATTATATCTCCTATCTATAAGATCAAGGATAGACTCTATATTTTTTAATTTTTCTTCCGGAATTCTATCTATAAAACGAATTCCATTTATATGATCTATTTCATGCTGTAATACTCTTGCAAGCAATTCATGAGCTTCCAACCTTTTTTTCTTCATACTTAAGTCCATGTATTCCACAATTACACCTTCGGGTCTGTCAACTGTAATATATAGTTTTGGAAAAGATAGACAACCTTCTTCAAAAGTAATTATTGGATCTAAGTATGATACAATAGTTGGATTAATTAATATTAATGGTGAATTTAAAGGTTCAATCCCTGCTATTGCCACTATACATTTATTATATCCAACCTGATTTGCTGCAAGCCCTATTCCATCATATTTTATCATAAGATTAACAAGTTTATGAGAAAAATCGATAATGCTATTATCTATTTTCTCTACCTTTTCACATTTTTTAGTTAAAATAGGATTGTTATAATAAACTATAGAATATTCTTTTTTACTCATAATTATATCCAAATTAATTTTTTTATTTTTTTATCATTATTTTAATTTTATTTAGTACTTTTTGTTATTTATAATTATTATTTATTTTATTCTTTATTTTTAAGTTTATATTTTTTATTCTTTTATCTAATTTTATTTTTATTTTTTTTTACTTTTAAATTAAATATTTTTTGAATCAATTACAAAAGTTACAGGTCCATCATTTATCAAATTAATTTCCATATGGGCACCAAATACCCCTTCTTTCACTTTTATATTTTGCATTTTCAATATTTTTATAAAATTTTCATAAATCTGTTTTGCGTTGGTCGGATTCATACATGTGTCAAATGAAGGTCTGTTCCCATTTTTTATATCTGCTGCAAGTGTAAATTGAGATATTGCTAAGATTTCGCCATCTACCTGAAATATATTTTTATTCATCTTTCCATTTTCATCTTCAAATACTCTAAGATTAACAATCTTTTTTGCTAGTTTTTCAAAAGATTTTTCATCTTCTTCTTTTTGTATTCCAATAAGTAATAAAAATCCTTTATCTATTTTTGAGATTAAATTACCTTCGACTTCACAACTTGCAAATTTAACTCTCTGTAAAACTATAACCATATTGTATTTTTTTGATAAATTAAGTTATTTAACAAAAAACGCAATTATAATAGATTATGATGATTTAAAATTCTTGTTTAAAACCAATTAATTATAGATAATTTATTGATAATATAATTTAATGATTAAACAATAAAAAAAGATTTAAAGGATTTATTCTTTTTTTATTATACCTTATTTCAAAATGAAGATGAGGACCTGTTGTTTTACCTGTATTTCCACTTAGTGCAATAACTTTAGAAAAATCGACCTGCTCACCCGCTTTTACTAAAATTTTGGACAAATGTCCATAATATGTTTCATAACCAAAACCATGTTCTATTATTACAAGATTTCCATAGTCTCCCTTAAAACCAGTAAATACAATTTTGCCTGGCATTGCTGCATAAACATTTGTTCCTACGGGTACTGCAATATCAACTCCTCCATGAAATGTTGGTTTATAAGTAAAAGGATCTATTCTTGTTCCGAAATTTGAAGTCAAAGTTCCTTTACCTCTAAGCGGATCTTTGAATAATGAACCTAAAAATAGTATTTTTTCTTCTTTAGAAAAATGAACTAAAGGCAAAAATATTTTATCCAATTTTTTAATATCTTCTTTATTTTCTATATGATTGACATATAAAATCGAATCTATTGGTATTCCATATTTTTTATATATCTCTTCTAATATATTATCTTTATCATTATCTATGAAAATGCCTTCACAGTTTGGAATTAAATAATCATTTTCGACATCAAATAGGTATTGTGAATAAATATTATTTACAGAGGCTATTGTATCAACAGAAAGTTGAAAATAATTCGCTATTCTATATAAATCATCATATTTTTCGGGTTTATAGTAGGCAAATCTTAAAGGTAAAAATTTTTTGGATGAATGAGCTTGATAATTATAAGAAATTTCTGAAACAAATTCCTTATATAAAAAATCTTCAAATAATGGTTTTGAAAAAAAAGGGAAACCCTCAGAAGCTGATGAAAAAAAAAGAATAATATTTAATATTAACCCTAATAAGATAATATAAGATTTGACTTTCATATTTTATTTGATTTTCGGTATCTTTTAGATAGTTTAAATTAATCTATTTTTGAAAAACTTTTCTGTTAAGAACATCATTATCAGTATAATTATGTAAATAGCTGAATATAATATAGAAATATAAAAAGATTTTATTGGTGAAATATTCAAAGAAAGAATCCAATACCAAATTTTTTCAAGCTGAATACTTGGGAAAATATAAGATAATATAATTGAAAAAATAGTATTATTATCTATTAAAGGAAAAGTCAAAAAATGAATAAAAAATAAAATTAAAGCCAGTATCACAAAAATATTATGTTTTTTTGTCAAATAAGATATTATATATCCTAGTATTGAAGCATTAAAGCTTAATAAAAATATATTTATTGGAAGATGGGCATAACCGAAAAATGGAATGTTTTTGGTAATTAAACTATAGAAAGTAAGTGCTAAAGAATTCAAAATAAAAAAGGCAAGAGATATTAAAAAAGATAAAATTACAATCACAGGTAAAAATGATTGATTTATTACTTTTAAAAACTGATCATATTCTTTAGTTAATAAATAATTACCAAAATTATAAGAAGATAGAAGAGAAAAAATAAAGATAAAAATAATTAATCCTGATAAAATTGAATAACTTGAAGGTAAGACTTTATTTGTTATAGTCTCCACAATCTCCAATGGAATAATCTTGGTTTCAACCATTTGTGTAAATGCATTAAAAAGCTCGAGTTTAATCTCTTTGGCAAATTTTATCTCATTTGAATATATTAAAATTCTAGGTTTTACATTACTTGATTTAGAAAAATTTGCTAAATGTGTGAATAATGTATAATTTTCTGGGAAATATAGAATGAGGGATATTTTCCCATTATTGAGATATTGTATGGCGTTATCAAGGCTTTTAAATATTATTAATTGATTTCCCTGTTTTTTAAGATTTTCGATAATTTGATTGGAAAATGAAAGAACCTGTGATGAAAATTGTAATGTTATTCCTTTGTCTAAATTTACAACTCCAATTTTTAAATTTACTTTCGGGTAAAATGCAGAAAAAAAAATGGTAAAAATAATTACCAAACTAATCAAAGTAATTATTAAAAATTTTTTTGAATTGATAAAAATTGACCAAAAAAGTAAAGTGAAAAGGCTAATTGATTTTGATTCTTTCATAACTTTTTTCGATTTTTTTAAGTAATGTTAATTGTATATCGTTCGGATTATTAATATTTAAAAGCTCAACTGGGTTTCCCACAAAAACAGGTTTTGAATCAGATAATAGTATTATATTATCTGAATTATCTATATTACTAAATCTTTGAGTTGAAACTATTATAGTCATACCAAGATTTTTCAAATTAACCAATCTTTTAAAGAAAAATTCTTCTAACAATTCATCACCATAAAAATCTTGAGCTGAAATAATCACAATCTCGGGTAGAACAATTTCGATTAAGCAAAGAATTAAAACACTCTTTATTGCTTTTGAAAGTTTTGTAAGTTTAATATTTTTTATATTTTCTAAACTATAAAAAGGTGATATCTTTTTTATCCTTTTTTCTATATATTTTAAAGGAATATTTGCAAATTCACCTAAAATTACCAGATTTTCAATTACTTTTCTATTTTCAAAAAAAATATTACTTGAAGGGATGTAGAGAAGAAAATTTTGTTTTTTTATCCTATCAAATGGCATCCCAAAATAAAGAATTTGCCCCGAAATATTCCTATCAATACCCGCTAGTTTTTTACACAAAGAACTTTTACCAGAATTTTCAGGACCTAAAATTATATTTAAGCTCCCTTTTGGTAAATCAAGTGTAATTGATTTTACATCACCTTTCAAATCAGTTTTATCATTTAAGGATAAAGATAATGATTTTAATGAAATAGGATATTTATAACTATCAAACATATATCGCTAAAAAAGTATTAGAAATTTAATTTCAGTCAAGAATTTATAAATAAATTATTATTTTAAGACTATTTTTGGTTGAATTTGAAAACCTTCTTCTAAAATTCCTAATCCTATTAAATTATCATTTATGTCTATAACTTTTACCAATTTATCATCTAAATTTGATAATATGAAATTGCCTTCATTATTTTTTCTAATTATCTCTTCTTTAAATATTTTTTCCGATTGATTAATCTTGATTTTTTGGCCATTTTTAAAATTTTTTATCTGAAAATTTTCTATAATAAAGGCAGGAAAAAAATATAAAGCTTTTGAGATAGGAATTATCAATCTATAAAATTCATCATAACTAAGATTTATCAATTTCTCATATTCTATGCTATTTGATATTGAAAAATCGCCAATACTTACCCTTGTTAATTTATACATATAGGCAAAACAATTTGACTTCTCACCTATATCTCTTATCAAACTTCTAATATATGTTCCTGATGAACAATTAACAAATATAGTAAAAAATGGTAAATTTATTTCGATTATATTAATTTCATTTATCTTGACATTAATAGGTTTTAATTCTATTTCTACTCCTTTTAATGCATATCTATATGCTCTTTTTCCATTTATCTTCTTTGAAGAATATTTTGGAGGTACCATTAGGTAATGACCTTCAAAACTTTTTATTATCTCAATAAGCATATCTTTTTCAATATCAACTTTAGCTTCTTTTACTATATCTCCATTTATATCACAAGTATCTGTTTCTTTCCCAAGTTCACCAACAGCAATATATTTTTTATCAAGATTCTGAAAAAAAGATGTAAATCTTGTAGCTTTACCTATTACAATTATTAAAAGTCCTTCAGCTGCATAGTCCAAAATACCCGTATTACCGGCTTTTATATTAAATTTTTTAGAAATATTTCTGACAATCTGATTAGAAGTTATTCCTTTTGGCTTATTACAAAGAATTATTCCATCCAAAACTATTTCCTTTTTCAATCTATTTTTGAAATTGATGTCATATTTTTCAATTTAATCATCAAAAATTATGCTGGATTTAATTATCAAAAAGTAAGATTAAATTATTACTACTTTTATTTTTATAATTTTATAGCTTATTTGATTGATGATATTTTTCATAAATTGATAATATTTATTTTAATCCAAGATATTTTTAGAAATGTGTTGAGCATATTTAAAAATTAACAGAAAATTAAAAAAATGAAACTTTACATTTTTGAATAATTTTTTAAGCATATTCTTTCTCTTGTATTAAAGGATATCTAATTAAAAATTTATTATTATAAAATATTTTAATCCATTTTCCTGGATTTTCTCTTATTTCTACTTTTCTATGAGCAAGGCTACATCCTTCATATTTTGGGACCAAATAAACTTTGTTGTTATAATTTATTTCATTAGCCTGTTCAATATTTTGTGCCTTTCTTAATTTTAAGAAAAAGGGTAATTGTTTTTGAAATGTTAAAAACTTTCTTTCAACCTTTCCTTTTCCCTTTGGTTATTATGATTTCAAGTTTATTAACTTTATATTTAACTATTTTAATGCTTAAGGTTGTATTACAGAATCTTCATCTTCTTTTAATAGATCAAAACGAATTGGATT
>DAOOKC010000016.1:0-28477 GCA_035385485.1 Exilispira sp. | reverse complement strand
TTTAATATTGCTTCTTTTAATTCTTCAATCTCATTTTCATTGTAAATATAATTATATCTTTCAAAGCTTTTGCTGTTTTCTGAAAACCATGTTTGCTCTTTTCTTCCATGGAAGCGAAAATATGAATAGTTTTCATTAGTGCAAAAGCTGGTAAGAGGAATGTTATATGAGATTTGAGGTTGATCGATATTTACAAAAATTATATTTCTAACTTTGCAAAATTCTATAAATTTTTCGTCTAAAAAAGATTTATGGCGAACTTCAACTGCTATATTTAAATCTTGAGTTAGGCTTTTTATATTTTCTATTTTTTGTAAATTTTCTTTTGTATTATGAAAAGAATAAGGAAATTGAAATAAAATACATAAAAGGTTATTTTCTAAAATTTTTACTAAATCAATAAAATTTGTTAATTCTTCATTTTTCCAATCATTTTGATGAGTGAAAATTTGATTTGCTTTTATGCTTATTTTAAATTCTTCTTTAAATCTTTTATTTAATGAAATAAAAAATTGTTCATCAGGTATAGAATAAAATGTTGAATTAATTTCTACAAAATTAAAAACATTACTGTAATATGTAAGTTTATCTTTTGATTTAGGGTAAAAAATTCCCTCCCAATCTCTGTAACTAAAGCCAGCGGTACCTATATAATACTTCATTTCTAATCCTTTACTTTTATTACAAAATCAATTTTATGTAGTTTAATTTTTCCTTTAATATTATAGTTGATTTTTAAATTTTATGCAATATTTAATCAAATATAAAGAAAAAAGGATATGTATGACAGCAATATCAAGAAACAAAAAAAGATTAAATATAAAACTTTTTTTAATTTTTATTCTAATATTTATTTTTATAGCATTTGTTTCAATGGCAGAAAATAAGGATACTGATACATTTGGGAAAGTCACATTTGTTTCAGGAGATGTTAATATAATCAAATTTAATAGCAATGAAACTTTGAAATTAAGCATAAATACCATTATCTTACTTGGTGATACCATTGAAACTGGCAAAGAATCGAAAGCTGAAATATTGCTAACTGATAACAAAACAAAAGTAATAATAATGGAAAATACCAAAGTTAAATTATCATCTTTGATTAATCCTGAAAAAAAGAAGCAAACTATAATATCTGTTTTTTTTGGCTCTATAAGTTCTATTGTTCAAAAGTTAACAGGCTCATCTACTTATGTTATTCAAACTCCAAATGGTTCTGCTTCGGTTAGAGGCACTGAATTTTCAGTTGTTGTCTCTGATACAATGGATACATTGGTAAGTGTATCAGACGGTGTAGTGGCTTACCAAAAAGATGAAGATTCTAAGCCTGTAGATATTACTAAGGATCAATATTGTATTACTGAAATTGATACAAATCCAGAAATTTCTTCAGGAGCTTTAGATTATCAAGTCTGGCTTAATGATAAAAATAATCAATTTGAGCAAAACTCTGCGCAAAAGTCTGCATTTGTTGTGGCAAATCTTTTGAATATAGTCAAAACAATTGGAAATCTGATTTATGCTGTAAATGATTTTACGAGAAATTCACTTATATTTAAGTTATTAACAAAAAAATTAAGTCCATTTGATATTATGCAATTTATATCTCAAAAAGGAATATTACTTCAAAGAGTATATGATTTTTATTATAAACTAAATCTTTATGACACAATAATTTTGGGTTTTTATAGATTTTTTGATTTTTTATCTAGATTTAATAGTGATTTTGATGAACAAAAAGAAAGATGCTGGAATTCTCATGTTGAATTATCAAAATGGATTTATCAAGTTGTTCAGTTATACAAGGCGATCTGGTTTTTTTATTAAAAAATAAAAGGTTATCCATAAAACTTGAAATTACCAACTTTGATTTTCCTTTATTAGGAATTCTTTTTAGATTGATTTTCAAGTTCTGGATAACCTTTTTAAGATAGTTTTCAAAATATTCTTAGCTGATTATTTTATCTTTCAAATTTTTTAACCATTAAATTCATATCCTGCAAGTATAAAAAACTGCATAATACCATAATGAATCATCGGAACTTGATTCAATAACTGTTTAACATTTTCCAGTCTTTTAACATATGTTGAGTACTGTAAGTCAGTTAAAATACCAGCTTCCTTAAGGCTTTTAGCAAAGTTTGACTCGGCATCAACTACTTTCAATACTTCAGGTGTCAAACTTTTCAAAGACTGTAACTGTTGTTCTGTCAATTGATTCTGATACATTTGACCAAAACCCTGCCCATAACCTGGTGCGCCTGCAGCAGGATTACCATATTGACCTCCCTGATTATTCTGAGGCCCCTGTCCTGATTGAGGATTTTGCTGACCACCAAATGCAGGTATTCCCCTTGGACCTCTTGGACCAAAACCGCCAAAAAATGGTAAATAAATAGTTTTTGTCTTTGTTATTTGATTATAAGCATTATCCAGATTAGCATTTATGCTTTGAGCATAATAGCTTGTTATTATACCAGCACTGACTTCTTTGTTGATAAGATTTTTTAATGAATCATAAAGATTTTTAATTGCTGGTTCAACTTTTTTGTAAGTATTGGAATCAAGTTGAATCTTTACAAGATTCTGGTTTTTACCACGAGCAAAAGCAGTAAATGTTAAAGCTAAAATTAAAAGAACAATGACTGAGATAATAGTAATAGTTTTGACTTTCATAATATCCTCCTTTCTTCACTTAGAAAATAGAATTAATTTATGAAAAAATTATGAAGAAAGGGTGAAATGAATGTGAAATATTTAAGAATAAAATTAAATTTTTATTTGACTAAAATACAATTTTTATTAGTTTTGAGGAAATCGCAAAAATTTTAAGTTTAATATTTTGGGGGATAAAATTATGGCAAAGTATGTTTATTTTTTTGGTAATGGTAAAGCTGAAGGCAATAAAGATATGAAAGATTTATTGGGAGGAAAGGGAGCAGGTCTTGCTGAAATGACAAGTATTGGTTTGCCTGTTCCAGCTGGATTTACTATTACAACAGAAGTATGTGATCTTTATTATAAGAATAATAAAAAATATCCAAGTGGATTAGAAAAAGAAGTACAGGAAAACATGAAGAAACTTGAGAAAGCAAGTGGGAAAAAATTCGGTGATCCAGAAAATCCACTTTTGGTATCAGTAAGATCAGGTGCTCCTATATCAATGCCTGGTATGATGGAAACAATACTTAATCTGGGTTTAAATAGCAAAACAGTCGAAGGGCTTGCAAAAAAAACTAATAACAGAAGATTTGCACTGGATGCTTATAGAAGATTTATAATGATGTATGGTTCAACTGCTAAAGGGATTGATAGAGAAAAATTTGATCATATTTTCGAAACAATAAAAAATGAAAAAACCAGAAAAAGATTGAACATTCCTTCTGATCAAAAGGTTAATGATATTGATGTTAATGCTGAAGAGTTGGAAGAAGTTGTTTTGAAATTTAAAGAATTATATAAAAAAGAACTTGGCACAGATTTTCCAGAAGATGTTAATGAACAACTCTGGGGAGCCATTGATGCAGTTTTTGGTTCATGGATGGCAGAAAAAGCAATCACATATAGAAAGGTTGAGAATATTAAAGGTATTATCGGAACAGCTGTTAATGTTGTTCAGATGGTTTTCGGAAATATGGGAGAGAATTCTGGTACTGGGGTAGCTTTTACTAGAGATCCTAATACTGGAGAAAATGTCTTTTATGGAGATTATCTATTCAATGCTCAGGGAGAAGATGTAGTTGCAGGTATTAGAACTCCCATAAAATTATCTGAGCTTGAGAAAAAAGATCCAGCTGTTTATAAACAACTTGTAGATATTAGAAATAAACTTGAAAAGCATTATAAAGACATGCAGGATATCGAATTTACTGTTGAAGAAGGCAAATTATATATGCTTCAATGTAGAACAGGTAAAAGAAATGCAAGAGCTGCTTTTAAGATAGCTTATGATATGGTTAATGAAAACCTTATAACAAAGGAAGAAGCCATTTTAAGACTTAAGGGTAAGGATATTGAAGGTTTATTCTATCCTGTTATTGATCCTAAAGAAGCAGACAATAAGAAAAAATCATATCTTGTTTCAGGTATAGATGCAGTGCCAGGTGCTGCAGTAGGTAAAGTTGTTTTTACTGCAAAAGAAGCAGAACAGATGGCTGCAAATGGTGAAAAGGTTATATTGGTAAGAAGAGAAACAAGTCCTGAAGATGTTGGTGGAATGCATGCAGCAAGTGGTATTTTGACAGCGACAGGTGGAAAAACATCTCATGCAGCAGTTGTTGCAAGAGGTTGGGGTAAATGCTGTATTGTTGGTTGCGAAAAGCTTGTTATTGACTATGATAAAAAACAGATGATGGTAAATGATAAAATCATAAAACAGGGTGATGAGATAACATTGGATGGTTCTACAGGCGAAGTTTTCCTTGGGGCATTAAAGCTTATAAAACCTGAACTTCCTGATGAATATAAAGAAATAATGAAATGGGTTGATGAAATAAGAAAAATAAAAGTAAGAACAAATGCTGATACTCCTTATGATGCTGAAAATGCAAGGAAATTAGGTGCCGAAGGAATTGGACTTTGTAGAACTGAACATATGTTTTTTGATACAGAAGAAAGAAGGTTGGCTATTCAAGAAATGATCGTTGCTGATTCTCTTGAAGGTAGAATTAAAGCATTGGACAAACTTTTACCTTTCCAGAGAGAAGATTTTAAGGGTATTTTTAAAGCAATGGATGGTTATCCAGTAACTATAAGATTAATAGATCCACCACTTCATGAGTTTGTACCACATGATGAAAAAGGTCAAAGAAAACTTGCAGAAACAGTAGGTATTCCATTTGAAAAAGTTAAGGAAAGAGTCGAACAACTTCATGAAGCAAACCCAATGCTTGGACATAGAGGTTGTAGGTTAACCATAACATATCCCGAAATACTTGACATGCAGGTTAGAGCTATAATAGAAGCAGCTGTTGAAGATGCGAAAATGGGAATAAAAGTATATCCCGAGATAATGATACCTTTAACAATAGATGCAAAAGAATTTCATATACTTGAAACAAGAGTTAGAAAAGTAGCAGATGAGATCATTGCTAAATCAAATGTAAAAGTCGAATATCTTGTTGGTACAATGATAGAAGTCCCAAGGGCTGCGCTTTTAGCAGATCAGATAGCAAAATATGCCGAATTTTTCTCATTTGGTACAAATGACCTTACTCAGATGACAATGGGTCTTTCTAGAGATGATGCAGTCAAATTTTTACCAGATTATGTTGATGAAAAGAAAACTGGAATTTTTAAAAATGATCCTTTCCAGGTATTGGATCAAGAGGGTGTCGGACTTCTAGTTAAGATGGGTATTGAAAAAGGTAGAAGCACAAGACCAAACTTGAAGGTTGGTATTTGTGGAGAACATGGTGGAGAACCAGAATCTGTTAAATTCTGTGTTTCTATTGGTATGAATTATGTTTCCTGTTCACCTTTTAGAGTTCCTATTGCAAGACTTGCAGCGGCGCAGGCTGAAATAATTTCAAAGAAAAAATAGTAAGATCATCAAAAGGGTATAAAAGGAATTTTGTGTCTTAAGAATTTATAATTAAAACGATTTTTTAGTAAAAATGAAAAAGAGCTGTCTCAAATTTGTGAGGCAGCTTTTTTTATTCGGGTTTGCTCTGATATTTTTCTCTATAAAAATTATATAATTTTATCGCCTCTTTTTCTGGAAGGATTCTTATTTTCCCAATATTTTTGGATTTATAGAATATTTTACAACCCTTTTCAAGTATTAAGGCACATGTCAAAGCTTCTTTTAATGTTCTTCCACAGGCAATTGCTCCATGATTGGCAAGAAAAGCAGCATTTGATTCTTGAAGTACTTCAATTGTATTTTTAACAAGTTCATCGCTTCCTGCTATTGCATATTTTGCGCATTTAATTTTAGGTCCACATATCTGAGCAATTTCCTCCAATATAGGAGGAAGAGACTTGCCTGTAACTGCAAAAAGGGAAGCATAAATAGAATGAGTATGAATAATTGCTTTTATATCATTTTTTTTTTCATAGATTTTAAGATGTAAATTTAATTCAGTTGAAGGCTTTTCACCAATAAATTCTTTAGTTTTTATATTGACAATTGGAATATTTTCAAAAGAAAGTTTATCATAATTTATACCACTTGGTGTTATTATTATGAAATTATCATCAATTTTAGTACTTACATTTCCCCATGTTCCAGCCACAAGACCTTTTTCAACAATAGCTTTACATATTTCTATAAGTTCTTTTTTCTTTTGATTTATAATCTCTTGTAAATCATCGCTTAAATTAATCATTCTTTTTCTCCTTCTTACATTTTCTATGAAAAATAAAAGATGTTGAACCTCAATTTTTCTATTTTTGTTTGCTTTTTGTTATTTGAAAATGATTTTACTTTCTTTTAATAAAGTTTCGGTATTATCAAAATTAATAGTGTCGATAATTGTAATCGATAATTGTATATAAAAAAACGATAATTGTAAGTAAAGTAAAAAAATGTAGTAAAAAAATAAATTTGTCTATAAAAGATGAACTGAATCATCTATCTTGATTTCAAAAAACTCTATTTTAAGTCCATATTTTTTATTAATTTTATTTACAATATTTTCTAGTTGGCCAATATCGAAATTTTCTTTTGTAACTACAAGACAGCTTCCTCCAAAACCTCCCCCAATCATTCTTGCACCTAAAACATTCGGTAAGTTTTGAATACCAAAAACAAGTTCATCTATTTCAGGAGTAGAGACTTCATATAAGCTTGATAAAGATATATGAGATTGATTTAAAAGATTAAATGCTTTTTCAATATTATTTTCTTTTATAAATTGATAGAACTTCATTGTTCTATCTGTTTCAGAAACAAAATGATTGAATCTTTTATTTAAAGTTGAATCATCAAGTTTTAAAATTACATCACTATAAAATTTATAATCATCTATTGATTTAATGGTAGCTTCTCTTATAGATAGTTTGAAATTAGTTTGTAAAATATCAGATATCTTATTTTTTTGATCTATTCTACTTTTATAACCTTCAGAAGCGATGGAATGCTTTATTTTTGTATCTATTATAAAAAATTTTAAATCATCGGGTAATGAGCAAAAACTATGGGTAAGTTCATTGTAATCAAGATATAAAAAGCAATTTTTCTTTCCAAACATTATAGTATATTGATCCAAAATTCCACATGGCGCATTCATATATTTATTTTCGCTATATTTAGAAATTTTGACCATATCAATCGGACTTAAAGAAAGAGAAAAAAGCTCATTTAACCCATACAAAAAGCCAAGTTCAATGGATGCAGAAGAGGAAAGTCCAGCTCCATCGGCAAGATTACTCACAACCTTCACTTCAAATCCGCTAGTTATTTTTATACCTTTATCATTTAAAGCTCTTAATATTCCTATAAAGTAGCCATACCAGAATTTGCTAAAATCATATTTTTCTAAATCATAAATCTGATTAAAACCTATATCCTTAGAATCCCCAAATTTATCAGAATAAATTCTAATAGAATTTCCTGATGTTTTAAGGATTGTAATATCGTTATGATGATCGATTGTGGCGGGACAGGAATAAGTTTCAATGTAGTCAATATGTTCCCCTATAAAATTAATTCTACCTGGACTTCTAACACAAACACTATTCATATTTTTTTAATCCTTTGCAATAAAGTCTAATTAATTTAAGTCTTTTATTTTTTTATTTGATAAAAAGTATCTTAAAAGATCAAAAAGTAGCCGTACTCTTGCACCCCGCTCTCTTATCTGTATTTTTAACCCTGATAATCCATATATAGGTTTTGCAGCAAAGCCATTTAATTTTAAGCCGAAAACATTACCTATAAAGATTGCTCTTTCAAGGTGGAATCTTTGTGAGACAACTAATGCATTATCTATGTTATATTTTTTACTTAAATTTACAATAGAATAAATGGTTCTAAATCCATCTATGTCCAAAATTAAATCTTCAGGGGGAATTTTTAAAGAAAGAAGGTCTTTTTTCATATATTTAGTTTCATCATATGAAGAGACTCTACTATCTCCACTTAAAATTATTTTTTTTATTTTTGAACTATCATATAAATTTTTAACAGCATCTATTCTATATCTATAAAATAGATTTTCCGATTTTTTAATTGTATATTTTGATGTCCCAAGTAATAGGCAAAATTCGTAATCGTTTAATAATGAAATATCACTGAAAATATATTTTTGAGTTGAAAATGTTATGTATAGGTCAAAAAGTATGAAAAGAATAAAAACTAAAGAAAAAAAATATAAAAGAATTCTATATTTTTTATAAATTTTATTCATAAGATAAAATTAAAAATTAATAAAATTAAAAATTTTAAAAGAATACAAAAACCATTATAATTAATAAACTGGTTTACAAAATTCTTTTTATTAAATTATGTTCATTTTATTAATTATTACTTTGTTTTATTTATACAATTTATCATATTAAAATTTATTCGTTTAATTTTATTTTCCAGGACAACAATCTTCTACTGCTTTAGGAATACCTTTACCTTTAAACATCTTATCATAAAAGATAGAAAAATCCTCAGCAAGTTTTAAAGCTCTTTGTTTGAATGCAGCTTTATCTTTCCATGTCGACTCTGGATTTAATATTGAGCTGTTTTCAATACCTGGACAGGATGTAGGTATATTAAGATGAAATAGGCTATCTTCTTCAGTAAAAACATCTTTAAGATCACCATTTATCGCAGCTCTAACCATTGTTCTTGTAAGAGATAAAGGAATCCTTTTACCCGCGCCATAGCTTCCACCAGTCCACCCAGTATTTATAAGATAAACATCTGTATTAAATTTTTGTAATTTTTTTTGTAAAAGATCTATATAAAATTTAGGTGCAGCAGGCATGAAAGGAGCACCGAAAAATGGTGAGAAAGTTGATTGAGGTTCTTTTATTCCAGTTTCAGTACCAGCTAATTTAGATGTATAACCCATAAGATACCATAAAAGGGCTTGTTCGATTGTGAGTTTAGAAATGGGTGGTAAAACACCATTTGCATCTGCTGTCAGGAAGATTATGACAGAAGGATGATTTCCAACACTAGATTCTTTAATATTTGGAATAAAAGAAAGTGGATAACTACCTCTTGAGTTTTCGGTTAATCGAATATCGAAAAGATCAAAAGATCCATCGGGATAGGTCATAACATTTTCAACAATTGCACCATGATTTATTGGATCTGCTTTTCTGAAGCATGCATTATATATTTCGGGTTCTTTTATTGGATCTAAATTTACAAGTTTAGCATAACAACCATATTCAAAATTAGCAATTCCATTATCTGACCAACCATGTTCATCATCGCCTAACAATTTTCTATCAGGAGAAGTTGACAAAGTAGTTTTACCTGTTCCTGATAATCCAAGGAAAAGGGCAATATCCTTGTTTATTCCTTCATTTGCAGAACAATGAAGTGGTAGAATATTATGAAATACAAGATAATAGTTCATAACAGTAAAGATAAGCTTTTTACATGTTCCAAGATAAGAAGAACCTATAATAATTCCAATTCTATCTTCATAGTTTATAGCTATAGCCATCTGTGTAGTTTTTCCAGTTTCTGGATTTATTCTGAGTCTTCCTTTATATTTATCTGGATTTAAATAATCATCGGGTAGCATCAACAAAAGGAAAGGTTTATCTTTGAAAATACTATTGGAATCATCTATTAAAGGTCGAAACATGTTTAATGTAAAAAGGGAATTTACTGCTTTTGAAGATATCGATACAACATTAAGTGAATATGAAGGATCGGCTCCAACAGATCTTTGAGTAAGGAAAACTTCATCTTTTTGAAGTAATAAATTTATTGCATCTTCATAAAGCATTTCAAATGTTTCCAGGTTGATTGGAATATTATATTGAGAATCCCAATCAAGAGTTTCTTCATTAATATCTCTTTTAACTGTAACAGTGTCTTTAGGACTTCTACCTGTAGAATGTGCTGGAGTTATTGAGCATAATGTTCCAGTTTTAAGAACATATACTTCTTTTTTTTCGATACATTTTTCAATTAAGAATCTCCTTTCTGGATCTATATGAACCTTAATATTTTTTTCATTTAATTTTCCAATCAATTGTTCTACTCTAACATCCATGACTCCTCCATAAATTTAATAAATAATTAAAAAGAGAATGTGTCAAGTAGATTGATTATAAAATTGATTGAAAAAAAAACCTTTTGATTTATATTTTTAAGGTGATGAAAAAGATAAATATTCACCTTATTTTATTTTTAATTTTAATACTGATATTTTTTTCTTTTTCTTCATGCCCTGATAAAAAAGCTGTTCAAAACAATTCTTTTAAGACTCCTATAGTTTCCGAGACAAATTTTTCAAGCCAATATGAAACAGCAATATCTTATTTTTACAAATTTCAATTTGAAGAAGCTATTAAAATATTTACTGAGCTTTATCTGATAAGAGATAAAAATCCTTTATTAAGCGAAGATCTTACTATCTATTATTTTGCATCATTAATTTACCTTAATAAAACTTCTGAAGATAGATTATATATTCTTTTACCATATCTTTCAGAAAAATTCAAAATAAAAGAAAATTTAAATGATCTGTATGATTTAATTTATTCAAATTATACTAGAGAATTTTATTATTCTTCAAAAAAAGGAGTAATGTTTTTCTTTCGTTTAATAAGTCTATATGTTCAAAAACTATATCTGGTTTATATTTCTAAATATCAGAATTTGACTGATACAGAATTAAAATCTTTAGATAAACAACAGCAAATTTTTCTTGGATATCTTTATGCCTATTGTTATATTATGTTAGAAAATCCCGCTAAAGCCAAATCTATTATTCTGGATATAGTTAAAATAAATTCGATAAATTCAAATTCATATTTATTTAATTTATTAGCCTTTATAAATATTCAATATTCAAAAGATTTTGTTGAATATGCGGAATATGAAAAACTTATGAAAGATCCAGAAGATTCGGGTTTAATATTTTATAGTATATTAAATCCTTTAAGCATGGATTATGTTAAAAAAGAAAGAGAAAAAATACTTTTTATAGTTTTTCATAATGATGAGTTTTTTAAAAAATCAGCTATTTATGCTACAGGTACAATAAAAGGTTTTATTTTTTTAGGGACTTTCTTAGATGGTGTTTATTTGTATGATGAATCAAGAAATTTAATTCAATTAATACAAACATCAAACTCAAATCTTTACTCTAATTTAATAAGAGATTTCTGGACATATGAGTCACGAATTCTTATCTGTACATATGATGGTATCAATGTGATAGATTTTTCAAACATTGATATGAAAAAATATAATGAACTATCTTTTGCTCAAAAGGTGCAATATATAAAATCTAATATGGTTATATCAAAATCAACTATTTTCCCTTATGGTAAAAAATATTCTTCAATCTATGAAGATGAAAAATATATAGTTGCAACTACTCATTATAATGGCATTTATGTTTATAATAAAAAAAGAAAAGATCTTATTAATATTCTTGAGAAATATACAATAGAAAAGGCAATCTGTGTTGGAGATTTAATATATATCGCTACTTATCAAAATGGCGCCTATATTTATGATCTATCTGAACAAAGATTATTATATCATCTATTTCAAAAAAGTGATGTAAAATATGTATATAAAAATAATGATTTTATATATTTTGTAACATATAAAGATGGTATATATAGAGCCAGAATATCAGACAACTCCGCAAGATACGGGTCTTTTTCTCTATTGTTAACATCGCAAATGGTCTCCTATGTTAAATCATGTGTAGTTATAAACAATAATTTATATATTGGTAGCCTGAAAAATGGATTATATATTTATAATCTAATTTCTGGCAAGTTTCAAAATCTAAACACTTCTACAAAATTTTTCTCAGACAATATCACTTCATTAATTGAATATAATGGCTTTTTATTAATCTCTTCATTAAATGATGGAGTTGCGATTTATAATCAAAATGAATAGATAAAGTAATTAATAAATGACTTAATAAAGAGAAAATTAATAAATAAATTAAACTTTAAATAATACCTTAAGGAAATTAGCTTTATGAAGAAATTATTTAAATTATCTCAATTCGATAAATATTATTTCAAGCAAATTATAACTTATTTTTTTGGTTCCACAGCTATATTTGTCCTTCTTTTTGTTCTTGGTCAGGTAAGAATAATACTTGAAACAATTAGTTTGGAAAATCTTTCTTTCTTTTATATTTTAAGATTATTAATTTTAACAATTCCCATGCATTTATTTATCTCTATGCCTGTTGGATTGAACTTAGCTAATGCATTATTATTTGGTTTTATGGCTGTAAATAGTGAAATTCTTGCAATAAGAAGTTTTGGAGCTAAAGTTGAAGTTTTTTTAAAACCCGTCTTAATATTTGCTCTAATAGTCTGCTTTTTAGTATATCTTGATATGGACTTTTTATACCCTTATGCAAATAAAATCTATCTAGAATTATTAGTTAAAGGTCAGATGAAAACAATTCAATCAATGCTTCAAGAAGGTAAAGTGATGACTTATAAAAACTACAAAATTTATATTGGCTCATCTTCAGGTAGTAGTAATGATAAAACATATTATGATGTAGTCATTACTCAATCTTCATCAAACTCTTATAATTCAGTATATGCAAAAAAGGCTAAGATTGAGGATAATCCTTCTAGCTTGGGATTAATTTCTTTAACTTTAATAGATGGAGATTATATAATAAATTTTCAGGATAAAAGAAATTTAATTGCAAAATTTGATAGATTATATCTTATTTTTTCAAAACCTGATACAATAACTGTGGGTGAAAGCTATTTAATGTATACAATAAAAAGATTAAATAATACTATAAAAGATTTTAGATCTAAGGATGCGGATAGAAGCTCATATAGATTTATAGAAGAAAAATTACATTTTAAAATTGGGTTATTAATATCCTGTATTTTATTTGCCTTTGCTGGTTTTGCAATTGTTAAAGCTTTTGCAAGATTAAATCTTGGAATATCCCTTTTTACATCTATTTGTACGATAATGATTTTTTATTTTATATTTATAGGTTTATCAAAAACATTAGTTGCAAGGACTTTAATACCAATACCAATAATATATTATCCACTACTGGGTGTTATAGCATTAATTAGTTTGATTTTGTATTTTATTGGTTTTATAAAAAATTAGAATATTTGGAGGGATTATGCCTATTCATGTAAAGGGAAAACCAGAAGATATTGCTAAAATCGTGCTTTTACCTGGTGATCCTCAAAGAGCTGAATATATTGCCAATAAATATTTTGAGAACCCAAAAAAATATACTGATTATAGATTAATGTATGGTTTTACCGGTAGTTGTAATGGATTTCCTATCTCAGTTCAAACTACAGGAATGGGTACACCTTCTTTATCCATTGTAGTGGAGGAATTAATCAGTTTGGGGGCTGAAGTTTTAATAAGAGTTGGAACATGTGGTTCAATTAATCCAAAAGCAAAACTTATAGATGTTATTCTTGCTACTTCTGCATCTTCATCTCATGATATTTTTTCAAGAAAATTTGATGGCGCCTGTTATTCCGCATCTTCAGATTTTTTATTGAATCTTGCTATCTATAATTCTTCAAAATCAAAGAATAAGAATCTAATTTTTGGTGATATTCTTACCTCAGAAACTTTTTATGAAGAAAATTATGATCTATATAAAAAATTTGGCAGTTATGGAACTTTGGCTGTAGAGATGGAAAGTTACGCTCTTTTTGGATTGGCTAAAAAATATGGTAAAAAAGCGACAGCCCTTTTAACAGTTTCAGATTTAGTATTTGAACAAAAAAGAGCAGAAAATCATCTTATTCAACAGGGTGTAGATAATATGATCAGCTTAATTATAGATTCACTACCTGAAATTTATCGACTTATAAATTAATTGTTGTTTTTATCTTTCATTTATTTATTTTATATTTATTTATATTGCTTATAATTATTCTTTAATTTTTTTATTGTTCCTCATTTTTATCTTTTTCATTTTTTTTTGGAGCTTTATCAAGAAGTTTTTTAAGACTTTCTTTGGAAATTTTTTGAGCTTCTATATTTGCTGTTTTTATCTCATCATAGATTTCTTTTCTATATACTTTTATAGAGGTTGGAGCAACAATTCCCAATTTAACCTGATCCTGTTTAATGTCTACAATCATTATCTCAATATCATCACCTATCATTATACTTTGATTTATTTTTCTTGATAATACCAACATGATTTTTCCTTATTTTTTAATAAAAAAGATTGTTTTATTTATTTGAAAACAAATAATGTTTAGTCGTATATTTTGGATCGTTTACAATATATTGCATAGCTTTGTGTGTTTTAATATTTATTATAATTGGACCAATAAGGTTTGCTGAAACATCTTCTATTCTTTCAGACAGAGTGACTATAACTAAAATTAATAAATCCGTTGATTTATCAAGTCCTAATAAATTTTTTGCATCCTCTGAAAGATCAAATTCATAATCTGGAAAAAACAAAAATGGATCACATACTATAAATCCAATAGCTTCATCTTCTATAGATTGAAGTAACATAAATGGGGCAAGATTTGCGTCTATTAAATAATATTCTTTTATATGTTCAAAACCAAATATTCCTTCATCAAAAATAAGTTTTTGTGTTTCATCAACATTAAATGATCCCAAATTTATGTTTTTAACTGTTGTCGAATTTTTATTCACAAATTCCCCCAATAAAAGTTAAAATATTAACGAATAAAATTAAGTAAAGTAAGATCATGTATTTTAGAACCAATTTGTAATGCTGCTTGATGCATTAATTCATATGATTTTAAGTCTGTAATTGCCTTTGTTACATCTGTTTCAAGATTGTTTGAGAGTTGATCTTGAATTAAAACTGAAAGGTTTTCAAATTGTTTTGAAGCCAATTGTGCCTTTTCTGATCTTGAACCAATTTCAGCTTGATATTTTATTATATTGTTAATTGAATTATCAATTAAGGCAAGCATTCGAGTCGATAAAGATTCTATGTCATTCGATTTTAAGGCTCTTGAAAAGTTAATCAATTGATCGAATAAACTGCCACCAAATTTTCTTACTCCTTGAGCTAAATTAGCAGGAGGTTTTCCTATAGGATCAATTATACCCATTTTTTGTAAGAGATTTCCTTTTATATCTTCAAAAAATGGTTGGTGCGGGTATGTTGTTTCAAAATAAAATTCTGATGTGTTAATATCAAAATTAGCTTTAATTCCTGTATTTGCCTTATTTATTCTTTCAATAATTACATCAATTGTATCACCTTTATAAATATTTATCTGGGTATTATTTATTTTTATAACGCTATCTTCTGTAGCAACAAAATCAGCCAGATTTTTATTAGGGATAATAGTCTGGTTTTCAGAGTAAAATAATTTATTTGCTGGTATTGTAAATGCTACTTTATTTGAATTACCAATATCTGCTGTCATTTCACCGCTATCGCCAACATAACTTACAGATTGCAATTCACCTTCAATTTCTGTTACTACAAAAGGTGGACGTAAAATTTCAAAACCACCAAATAGATACCTTCCATTATATTGCTCATTAGCTGTAGCAGCAATCTGAGATGTAAGTTGCAAAACCTCTCTTCTTATATTTTCTCTATCTTTTTCTTCTAAAGTTCCATTTGCTGCCTGAATAATAAGTTCTCTTAATCTCTGTAATACATCAGTTATATTTTGTAAATTAGAATCTATAAAATCAAGATTTTCTTTTGCAAAGTTTGCATTTTCTTTAAATAAAGATATCTGTGAAAGAGAAGATCTTAATCTTAATGAGCTTAAAAAAGAGTAGGGATTTTCACTTGGTCGTGAAAAAGAAATACCGGAAGAAATAGCATTATCGGTCTCAAATATCTTTCCTTCAAGACGCATCATGTCTTTTTGAATATTTAATGTATGCATGGCTGAACTTATTCGATACATAGCAAACTCCTTTTTGCCTTATTTATCTTTTCGGTTTATCATAAAATTCTAAAATCAAATATTCTTATTAAATTAATTATTCAAAAACAATTTTTTATTATTAAATTAAAATTAAATATTATTTGCAAATTATAAAAAATTTTTTAATATTATTTAAACAAATGTGAGGTCGATATGGAGAAGGAATCAAAACGATCTTTTTATATTACAACTTTTTTAATCGGTCTTGGTTTTTTTACAATGGGAATGATGGATCCCTTATATGATTCATTTGTGCCTATTTTTTTGCAAAAATATATTTCAAGTAAAGGGATTATAGGATCAATAATGACTATAGATAATATATTCGCCATATTTTTAATACCTATAGTTTCTGCAATTTCTGATAGGACAAGAACGCCTATTGGTAGAAGAATGCCTTATATTTTAGTTACTCTGCCTATGTCAGCATTGTTTTTTGCTTTAATACCTTTTGGTTATTTAAAAAGTTTGGTTGCTTTAATAATTGTCTTATTTTTACTTAATATTTTTAAGCAGTCAGCTAGAGGTCCGGTAGTCGCTTTAATGCCTGACACTGTCCCAGCAGATTTCAGATCAGAAGCTAATGGTGTTATCAACACAATGGGCGGTATCGCTACAATAATTGGTAGTTTATTTTTGGCTAAATTAATGGATTTATCTATTAATCTTCCTATTATTGGAAATAGTAAAGATAAACTTCCTTTTATTATTGCAGGTTTTCTTGTCGTTTTAGCTACTATTATATTATTTTTGACTGTCAAAGAAAAACAAAGAGGGGAGAGCGAAAAGAAAGTTTCTATTGGCAAATCTTTAAAACTTATCTTTTCAGCTGAAGATAAAAGTGCAATTCTTATTCTTTTTTCATTATTATTCTGGTTCTTAGGTTATCAAGGAGTACTTCCTTTTGTTACAATGTATGCTATGCAATTTATTGGTGTTACAAAAGGAACAGCCGGGATTTCTCCTGGAATGGTAGGTTTGGCCTATGCAATATTTGCAGTTCCTTCAGGTATAGTCGCACATAAAATTGGTAGAAAGAAAACTATTTCTATATCTTTAATTGGTATTTTTATTATTATTCTATTGATTTTTTTCTCGAAGCCTTTTGCTGATTATGTAAACCTATCTCAAACAATCCATCTCTTTATTTTCTGGGGTCTTTTATTTTTATTTGGTATTTTCTGGGTCAGTGTAATCACAAATTCCTTTCCAATGCTATGGCAAATGGCAACCTACGATGATATGGGTATTTATACGGGATTATACTATACATTTTCTCAAACTGCTGCAATACTGGCACCTCCTATAGCTGGATTTTTAATGGATTGGTTAGGTTTTAGAGTAGTATTTATCTATACAGCTATTTGTATGATGGTGGCTTTTACTTTGATGCAATTTGTTAAAAAAGGAGAACCTCAAAAATTAGAATAGTTTATTCAATTTGATAGCAATTTATAAATTAATTCCCTCAATAAGAGAAAGGTTTATTATACGAAATTGATCATTTTGAGTAGAATCTTCCCTATTTATAGTTATAAAATATGTTCTTTCTGAGTATTCGTAGATGGTGGGAAGAAATTTCTTCCCCCATTCAAATAAATTTAAATATTTTCCTTTGAAAAAATAATCTAATGGAAGATTGATTAATTCATCTGCATCTTCAAGTCTATAGACATCAAAATGGTTAAAATAAATGATATTTTTTTTTAGTTTTCCTCTATAATTGTTGACTATAGTAAATGTGGGAGAGCTGATTTTTGATCTATCAATTCTAATACAATGAGCAATCTCTTTAATTAATGTGGTCTTACCTGAGGCTAAATCTCCTTCTAAAATTACTGATGCAGGGATTTTAATCTCTTCAATAATATAATTTGCAATCCTTGTAAGGTTTTTAAGATAAAAAGTTTTTGAAATTAAAATAGATTTTTCCACTTTTTCCTCTTAATAATTAATTTTAATCTACTTTATCAAATAATTACTTCTCATTTATTTTTTCAAAAGTTAATCTACAAAACTAACATTTTTTTAATAAAATATTTAATAAAATAATCTAATAAATAATCTAATAAATAATTTAATAAATATCTTAATAAATAGTTTCAATATAAATAGTTTCTATTAATTTAGCAAAAAAATTAAAAAATTCACTTTGTTTAATTCTATGATTTAAAGTAAAATATTTCAAAAAATTTAAAAAAAATTTATCAAAAAACTTGACAACCATAAAAATCCGTTCTATTTATATGGTGAATAGTGGTGAATAGTGGATGATAAATTTTTTTGGAGAATATAGATTTTCAATCGATGAAAAAGGTAGAACAGCTCTACCTGCATCATTTAGAGAAGTACTTGAGAAAGAAAATGAAGATTCAGAACATTGGGTAATAACAAAAGGTATGGAACAGTCAATACTTTTATATCCAATAAAAATATGGCAACAACTTCTTGAGTACTTATCTCAAAAACTTTCATATAAAAATGAGATTGATAGAACTTTTTTACGATATTTTATCTTTCCAGCGAAAGAAGTGACTATTGATAAACAGGGTAGATTTGTTATACCAAAAAATCTACTTGAACACTCTAAAATAAATAAAAATGTAGTTTTTTTAGGAGCTCTTAATAAGATAGAGATATGGTCAGAAGATTACTGGGAGGGGTATATTAGTAATTCTTCTGACCAACTATCTCAATTGATAAGTAAATTGGATGACTTGAATCTTTAGTTCCGACTGAATTTATTTTAATTCATTTTTTTCAAATTTCAAGGGTAAAAATTTTGGGAGGGGAAATTTTTATCTATTGTAAAACTGGGAGGATACTGGGGCTATCAAAAAGCCCCAGTAAATTTTATTAAAATAAAAAATTAAAAAATAAAAAAGTTAAAAATAAAAAAGACAATAAAGATAAAAGAAATAAAAAATAAAAACAAAAAAATTAAAATATAAAAAATTGAAAGTTAAAAAATATAAAAAAATTAAAATAAAAACAAAAGTGTTAAAATAAAAAAAATTAAAATTAAAATAAATAAAAGAAAACAAGAATACAAATAAAAATAAAATGAAAATTAAAAATTAAAATAAATTAATTGGCTAATGTTATAATAAATATAAGAATTAAAATAGATGTTTTATAAGAAAAATTATTATTATAAATGCTTTAAACTAAATGTTTAATAATAATCATTTTGATAAATAGATTTTATAATAAATAAATATTAGATGATTAAATTATATTTTATTTTTCCTTTGCTTTTTTCAACGAGATTTTAAGGAGGGGATTATTAATTATCATGTTCCAGTGTTAATAAATAAAATACTTAATTTTGTCCCTTTAGATATTGATAAAGAAGAAAATTTGATTATAGATGCCTGCTTTGGAGAAGGTGGCTATACAGATATTTTTTTAGAAAAATTTAAAAATTTATTTATTGTCGGAATAGAGCAGGATACACAGATTTATAATATTGTAAAAGAAAAATATAAAGATGAGAAAAGATTAATCTTGTTTAATTCTAACTTTATAAATATCGATCAAATATTGAAGGTAGATTATTTAAAAGATAAAAAACCAAGGTTTATTGTTTTTGATTTGGGTATTTCAATGTTTCATATCAAAGAGTCAGATAAGGGAATCAGTTTTAATAAAGATTCCAGACTTGACATGAGAATAAATAAAGATGCAAAAGAAAGTGCTTATGATATCATAAATAATTACAGCAAAGAAGAGCTTGCAGATCTATTCTATTATCTTGCTGATGAAACGATGTCAAGACAGATTGCTAATGAAATTGTAAATTATAGGAAAAAAAAGAAAATTGAAACAAATGAAGAACTTGTAAAGATTGTAGCAAATGTTAAAAAAGGTAGTAGAAAAAATCCTGCTACCAAAGTTTTTCAAGCTTTGAGAATTAAAGTAAATAATGAACTTGAAAACTTAAAAATAGTTCTTGAAAAGTTAATAAATATAGTTGATAAAGATTGTGTTATATCTATCGTTTCTTATCATAGTGGGGAGGATAGAATTGTAAAAAATTTTATAAAAAATAATATAAGCTTTATAAATCCTTTAGTTAAAAAACCCATATTGCCAGATTACGAGGAAATTAAAGCAAATCCAAGCGCAAGATCGGCAAAACTTAGAGTATTTTCAAAAAAGTAGCTTAAAGAGCAGGATATATATGAAAACAAACTTTTTTCTTATTTTGCTTGTTATATTAATAATACTTGTTCTTTCTATTATTTATTTAAAAATTTCTCAAAAAGAAAAAAAGTTAGATAGTGAAATTGAAAATGAAAAAAAATTAAATCATAATTTACTTATTTTACTAAAATCAAAATTATCTATATTTAACCTATCCAAAAACTTAGATAATCAAAACTTAAGACCACTTAATGAAGATGATTTGATAATAATTCAAAAGAAATAGATATGAAAAAATTAAACCTTAATGAAAAAATAATTAATATAAAAATATAAGAAAGATTGAAAATTGAAGATTGTAAAAATAAATTTAAAAATATTAAAATAAAAAAAATATCCAAAAGGTATAAAAATAGAAGAAGATGGAAAAGATTAGATTATTAGAGTTGATAAATATTTTGAGAAATTATAAGATAAATTTTGAAGTATATGATCCTTTAAATCTTGCACCAAAATTAATAATAGAAGATATATTTTCTGATACAAGAGAAGTTGAAAAATCATCAAAAAATCCAGAAAATTCAATTCTTTTTATAGCAATTAAAGGAGAAAAATTTGATGGGCACTCTAAAATTTTTCAAATAGCACCAAGATGCAAGGTTATATTAATTGAAAACATTGAATTTCTTGAAAATAAAATCGATTTAAACTCATTTTGTATAAACAATAATATTGTAGTTATTAAATCAAATAACAATAGATTGATGATGGCTTATTTATATAAAATAAGATATGATAATATAGATGAAAAGCTTAATATTTTTGCTATAACTGGAACTGATGGCAAGACTTCTATGGTAACAATTCTCCATTTGCTTTTTTCAAATTTATTCTCTCTTTCTGCATCAATAGGAACTTTGGGTGTAAATGTAAATGGAAATAAAATTGAATTCAATCAAACTACTCCAACGACTCCAGAAATAAAAGATATTTATAATATATTCAATCAGCTTTATCAAAAAGGTGTTAAAACTATATTTATGGAAGCAACTTCTATTGCAAGTGTTCAAAAAAGGGTCGCTTCTATCAGTTTTGATAGCCTATCATTTACAACTATGACAAGTGATCATCTTGATTTTCATAAAAGTCTGGAAAATTACTATGAAGCAAAGCTAGCTTTTATTGATCAGCTTGCCAATTCAAAAAAAGATGTAAAATCTTTATTATTTAATCTTGATGATGCAAATTCAGAACTTGTAATAAGAAGATTAAAAAGATATAAAGATATTTTTAGTCTAAGTTTTGGATATAATGAATTGTCGGATTTTAAGATTATAAAAACTGAATATATAGATAGATTATTAAATATAAAGATAGAAATTTCAGAAAGATTGACTAAATTATACAATATACCCGAAGCTAAAAAAATAATAGAAATTAAAACTAATCTTATAGGAAGAGTAAATTCCTATAATATAGCACATAGTGTAGCTCAGATTTTTGATTATTTAATTATTCATCAAAAACAGAATATAAATCAATTTTTTTATTCTATTGAAAAAGCAAAAGATCTTTTTACCCAACTTATAATTCCTGGAAGAATGGAAAGGATAGAATTTAAAAATAATGATATATTTATCGATTATGCTCATACAGCTGATTCTTTGAAAAATGCGATTTTGACATTGAAAGAAGCAGGTTATAAGAAAGTAATAACAGTTATGGGTTGTGGTGGAGATAGAGACAAGACCAAAAGACCCGAAATGGGTAGAATATCAACTGAACTTTCAGATATTGTTATTGTTACATCTGATAATCCACGAAGTGAAGAACCAGAGCAAATAATAGAAGATATAATTGAAGGGATAAAAAAGGATAATTATTTTGTTGAAATTGATAGAAAAAAAGCCATAGAGAAAGCATTTGATTTACTAAAAACAGAAAAAGGTAATACCGCTCTTTTAATAGCAGGGAAAGGTCATGAAGACTATCAGGAGATAAAAGGTATAAAGTATCATTTTTCAGATAAAGAGGTTGTTGAAAATTTGATATATTAGTAATTTATGGGTTACAAAATAGATTATTATATTTTAATTTCAGTTATTTGCTTACTTTTAATAGGATCTTTGAATATTTTTTCACAAACACAAATTCAATATAAAGATTATCCCGTTAAAAAGCAGATTTTTATAAAGCATCTTATTTTGGTTTTTATTTCCTTAATCTTAGGAATAATATTTTATTTTCTTGACCTTGAAAAAATATTTAAATCTTTTTTTATTCCTATTTCAATTGCAGTTTTTGTCTTACTTTTAATTCCAATAATATTTAAAAAATCACTTGAAGTAAATGGCTCTTATAGATGGATATCATTTAAATATTTTTCAATACAACCTTCTGAGATTAGCAAATTGTATCTGATCCTTACTTTTTCATATTGGTTTTCCAGAAAAAAGGATTCTCAGTATTCTTTTAAAAATGACATACTCTTTCCATTAATAATCTCAACAGCAATACTATTATTAATTTTTATTCAAAAAGACCTTTCTACCTCTTTTTTAATCGGTCTATTTTTGATTATAACCTTTATTATAACTGGTGTTCCTATAACTATGATTATCTATTTTATATTTCTTACCATATCTATATTTACAATATTAATATTTTCAGAACAATATAGAATTAATAGAATAATTGCTTTTCTCATTCCTAAATCAAATGTGTCAAGTATTTCATTTCAGAATTATCAGGCTCTTAGATTCATTGGACTTGGCGGTTTGTTTGGTAAAGGACTTGGTTGGGCTATGAGCAATGGAGAATACTTGCCTCTTTCTTATTCAGATTTTGCCTTTTCAAGTATTATATGTGAACTTGGTATTATTGGTGGTATTTTTGTACTATTCTGTTATATTGTTATTCTTATTAGAGTTTATCTAATATGTTATGATACATCCAATCAATTTGATTTTCTATTTTCAAGTTTCTCTATTTCTATTATTTTACTTCAAGTTATACTCAATGTGAGTGTCGCTTTGAACTTGATTCCTCCAACAGGTGTTACTCTTCCTTTCGTATCATATGGAGGTTCATCACTTATGGTTTCAATGATAATTGTAGCAAATCTATTAAGAATAAGGTCCAAAACAAAAACAAGATTTGAAACTTATGAATAAAATTATCAATAAAATTAAGAAAAGATTTAACGGATGGAGAAAAGACGAAAGATTAAATAAGAAAGATTAAGTAAATTGAAAAAAAATAAAAATTAAAAAAATAAAAAATCAAAAATTAAAAATTAAAAATAAAAATTTAAAAAAAATTAAAAATTAAAATTAAAAAATTAAAATTAAAATAAAAATAAAAATAAGAAAAATTAAAATTAAAATTTATCGCGAAAAGACAGGATTTAAGGTTTTTAAAAAATGAAATTTGATGCAATGGACAAATATAATTTAAGAAATGAAAGAAAAGAAAGGTCGATTATCTTTTTGCTGATCTTATTGATATTTATCTTTTTAACAGCATTTATATTTATTGTATACTTAAATTCAATTAAATTATCTCAAATAAATCTAATAATTTCGGGACTATCTGGTGATTTTAAAGATGATTTTAAAAATATTATTAGTAGCAGGAGTTTGCTTCAAGTTTTTCTACCAAATTTTAAGAAAAAGATTAAAGAGTTATACTATATTGAGGATATTAAGTTTAATTTTATATCAATTAAAAAATTAAACATATCAATAATTGAGAAAAAACCTTGTTGTGTTATTTATGATAGAAATAGAGGTATTTTTTATCAGGTAAATGATAATTTTATCGTATTAAGAAAAGTAATGGATAGTTCAATTTTGTCTTCAAGCATAATTTCTTTTGAAGTAGAAAAGATTTTTAATAAAGGGGAAAAAATTGATTTAAATTTAGGTAAAATAGATTTATATAATGAAGATAATCAATTATCCGAAATTATTATAGACAAAGCAAATATTTTTGGTATTCCTATTAAATATAAATTTATTGTATCATTTGGATCATTTATTGATAAGACTAAACTTAATAATATTAAACTTTTATTCTCTTTTATTGAAAATAAAAATGAAGATACAAGATTTAATAAAATTAGATATATTGATTTAACTTATTCAGACATTGCAAGAATTATTCTTGAATAGGAGAAAAACAATTTGAAAAGTGGAATTTTAGCAGCTTGTGATATTGGATCTTCCAAAGTTTGTTGTGGCATTGCCAGGGTTGATGAAAATCAGGAGTTTTCACTTATAGGTTTTGGGCAAACTGCTTCAAAAGGTATTAGAAAAGGTGTTGTTTCAAATATTGAAGCAGTTACAAAAAATATTATTGATGCTGTGTCCGAAGCAGAAGTTATGGCAGGTGAAACTGTCACATATTTAACAATAAATATTAGTGGAGATCATATTAGCTCTACAAATTCAACAGGCGTAGTTGCTGTTTCTGGTAAAAATAAAGAAATTACGGTTGAGGATGTAAAAAGGGTCATAAATGCTGCAAGAACTGTTGTTATTCCTAAGGGGCGAGAATTAATACATGTCCTTGAACAACATTATACAGTGGATGACCAGATAGATATCAAAGATCCCATAGGCATGACTGGTGTTAGATTGGAAACATCTGTACATCTTGTCACTGGTTCAATGATGCTTTTGTTGAATTTAAAAAATGCTATTTTAAGATCAGGTTATAGCTTTCAAGATATAATAATCTCTTCTTTAGCCTCAGCTGCATCCTGTATATCTGAAGATGAGAAAGAGTTGGGAGTTATTCTAATTGATATTGGTGCAGAGACTACAGATTTAATCTGCTATTATAATAATGCTGTAATATATTCAGCTGTAATTCCTATTGGAAGTTCCAATATTACAAAAGATATTGCTATAATGCTTAAAATGCCAATAAAAGAGGCGGAAAACCTTAAAATAGTCAGCGGATATGCTTTTTCAAAAGATGTAGATGAAGAAGAAAAAATTGAAATTCCAGCAATTGGTGCCAATCCCGCAAGATTAGAATCCAAAAAATTTTTATCAGAAGTAATTGAAGCCAGAGTTAAAGAGATTTTAGATCAGGTAGATTTTCATATAAATAAAGGTGATTTAAGGAAAAAAATTCCTTCTGGACTAGTTTTAACCGGAGGAGGAGCTAGACTTGCTGGAATTGAAAGACTTTGCTATGAACAACTCAAAATACCCGTCAGACTTGGATTTCCTTATGGCTTTAGTTCTGTAAATAACAATATTTATTCACCCGAATACTCTGTCCTTGTTGGCTTATTACTTTTAAGTCTTGAAGATACAAAACTTGAAATTAGAGAAAAAGAAAAAAAAGGATTTTTTGATAAGTTCAAATCATTTTTTTCAAAATAAGTATTGTAAAGTAATGTTTGAAAAATATTAAGTTTATTTTATAATATTAAATATAAAATGACAAATAAAATTACAAAAATAGAATAAAGTAAAAAATGCAAAAAATTGAATATAAACTTAAATATAATATTAAATATTTGATAATAATTTTCCTTAAAAAGATAAATAAATATTTGAAAATTTCTATTGAGGTTATATAATGTTTAAAAGTAATAAAAAGGATGTATAAATTAATTAAATATATCATTTATTAATATAATTTTCTATTTTTAATTTTATTATTTACTATAAGTATTAACGGTGTCGGGAAACACCATCAAAAGGGGAGGGGGTCATGGATTTTTCAATTAGAGTTACAGAAAGTGAAGATAATTCTTTACCAATTCCTAAAATAATTGTTGTTGGTATTGGTGGTGGTGGTCAAAATGCTGTAAATCATATGATAGATTCTGAGATTAGTGATGTTGAGTTTATTTGTATTAATACAGATAAACAGGCATTGGTTAGTTCAAAGGCAAAGATAAAGATACAGATTGGTTCAAAAATTACCAAAGGTCTTGGTGCGGGTGCAAATCCTCAAATAGGCGAAAAAGCAGCAGAAGAAGATCAATCTAAAATAAGAGAAGCATTAAAAGATGCCGATCTTGTTTTTATAACAGCGGGTATGGGAGGTGGTACTGGAACAGGGGCTGCACCTGTTGTAGCAAGAATAGCAAGAGATTTAGGGGCACTTTCTATTGCTGTCGTTACCAAACCTTTTAGCTTTGAAGGGAAATCTAAAATAGCAAGAGCTGAAGAAGGAATAAAAAGATTAAGACAATATGTAGACACTCTTATTGTAATACCAAATGACAGATTAACTCAAGTAGCTAAAACATCTATCTCCCTATTTACTGCTTTTTCTATGGCTGATGATATTTTAAGGCATAGCGTTCAAGGGCTTGCAGAATTACTTACAAAAAATGGTTTTATAAATGTAGATTTTCAGGATGTTAAGACAATATTAAAAAATCAGGGATATGCATTATTGGGCATTGGTGAAGGAACCGGTGAAAATAGAGTTTTAGAGGCTGTAAATAAGGCTATTTCGAATAATTTAATAGAAAATGTTGCAATTGATGGCGCTAAATATGCAATAGTGAATGTCGAATGTGGTAGTGATTTTCAAATGAATGAATATGATCTTATAATGAAAACTGTTTCTGAAAAAATGGATAAAGATAGCCTTGTAATTTTAGGAATAATTAAAAATGAATCTTTTAGAGATCAGGAAAAAATTAGAGTTACCATAATTGCTACTGGATTTTCATCCAAAGAGGAACAGATTATTGCTAAAGAAATTACAGGTGATTTTGAGATTTCTAATGAAAAAAATGATGAAATAGAAAAAACAAAGGAAAAAGAATTAGCTAATGATAACAGCAAAGAAGAACTTAAAGTTGTTAATGGCAGTAATGTAGAAAGAATTATTACTTTTGATACTTATGAAGCTTTAAAAAAGCAAATTTTTGGTGACAATGCAGATATTCCTGCTTTTTTAAAGCAAAAAAGATTCTCTGAAAAAATGACTAAATCTTTTAATAAATTTGAAGAAATCTGGATATTTGATGAAATAAAAAATTTACCTTTTTCTAAGTCAATAGCACTTGTCTACCCAAATGAATATAAAGTAGGATCTTCTAATCTTGGTTTTCATTCTATATTCAGAAATCTTTCTTTAGTCGGTCAAAGACCTTCAAGGTTTTTTTATAACAAATCTACAAATGATTTTATCTCTTTTGATACAGATAAAAAATTAATTAGCTTTGAATATATTTTTATTTCAATATCCTTTGAAAATGATGTCGAAAACTTATGGAGTTATTTTAGTAAATTTCCAAATATAAATAAAAAAATTATAATTGGAGGATCGGCTGTCAATCTAAGTCCATTTCTTTTTACCGATATCGCTTCGGATTTAGCAATTGGAGATTGTGAAGAATATTTTTTAAATTTTGAAAGTATTTATAATTTAAACTTTATTGATTCAAAATATTTAAAAACTTTATTTATAGATGAGAAACTAAATTTTTTTAAGGAAAATATAAATCAAAAAAAAACAAAACTGAAAAATTTAGAAACACAAAAAGAGTATTCAAATAAAAAAAAATTAGAAATACAAAATGAATATTCAAATAAAAATAATTTAAAAATACAAAAAGATTATAAAGATAAATTTAATAATAAACTAAAAGAAATTAATAGAAACTTCTACAAAATTTCTAAAACAAAGACCCCAGTATGTTCAATTTTTATCTCAGAAAATTCAGCATTTCCTTCATATTTTTTGATTGAAATATCAAGAGGTTGCCCTTTTAATTGTTCTTTTTGTACTATGGGTAATCTTTATAAAAAATATAGATTATTTGATATTAATGAGATTTTAGAAAAATTATCGATTGGATTTAAAAAAACAAAAAATTTTGGTCTAATATCTGCTGTAGTGCCCCCAATGAATTATATAAAAGAGATTAAGAAAAATTTTCCAACTTCCTCTTTACATTTTTCATCATTAAGAGTAGACATTATAGATGAAGAATTTTTAGAAATAATATCTGAAGTAAACTTACAAACATTAACCATTGCTCCTGAAACTGCAATTGAGGATATAAGATATTCTATAGGTAAAAAATTTTCAAATCAGCAAATTTTTGATTTTTTAGATAATGCTATTAAAAATGGAATTTATAGATTTAAGTTCTATTTTATTATTGGATTAAAAGCTATGAATCAAGATCTGGATGAAAAAGAAAAAGAATTTGAGCTATTTAATGAAGCTAAAGCTATTTTAAATTTTGTCGATCAAGCCCAAGAAAAAATATATTTAAAATATAAAA